>NZ_FOBJ01000024.1:0-99843 GCF_900109805.1 Variovorax sp. YR750 | reverse complement strand
CTGAGCCTGGCTGTGGTGCCCATCCTGCGCCGGCGCCTGGACGAGAAGTTCGCGCGCGGCGCGGAGAACCAGGCGATGCTGGTGGAGACCGTCAGTGCCGTACAGACCGTCAAGGCCACCGCGCTCGAGCCCGCCTTCGCCCGGCGCTGGGACAACCAGCTCGCGGCCTACGTCTCCGCCAGCTTCAGAACCCAGAACCTCGCGAGCTGGGCCCATGAAGGCGTCAACCTCATCGGCAAGCTCGTCAATGCCGCCACGCTCTGGTACGGCGCGCACCTTGTGATGAACAACGACCTGACCGTCGGCCAGTTCGTCGCCTTCAACATGTTCGCCCAGCGCGTGAGCCAGCCCATCATGCGCATGGCCCAGCTGTGGACCGACTTCCAGCAGACCGGCATCTCCATGGCCCGGCTCGGGGACATCCTGAACACCCGCACCGAGGTGCCGCCGAGCACCGCCGCCCAGCTCCCGGCCCTCAAGGGCCGCGTGACGCTGGACAACCTCACTTTCCGCTACCGCCCCGAGGCAGCGCCTGTTCTCAATGGCGTCAGTCTGGATGTGCGCCCCGGCGAAGTCATCGGCATCGTCGGGCGCTCGGGCTCGGGCAAGAGCACGCTGACCAAGCTCGTCCAGCGCCTGTACACCCCCGAGCAAGGGCGCTTGCTGGTCGATGGCATCGACATCAGCCTGATCGATGCGGCGCAGCTCAGAAGGCAGGTGGGGGTGGTCCTGCAGGAGAACACCCTCTTCAACCGCAGCGTGCGCGAGAACATCGCCATCGTCGATCCGGCGGCGCCGCTGGACGCGGTGATCCAGGCGGCGCAGTTGGCCGGGGCCCATGAGTTCATCAGCGAGCTTCCCGAGGGCTACGACACCATGGTCGGCGAGCAGGGGGCGAGCCTCTCGGGCGGGCAGCGCCAGCGCATCGCGATTGCACGGGCGCTGTTCACCCATCCGCGCATCCTGATCTTCGACGAGGCCACCAGTGCGCTGGACTACGAGAGCGAGGCCATCGTGCAGCGCAACATGGCGCACATCTGCAAGGGGCGAACCGTCTTCATCATCGCCCACCGCCTGAGCGCGGTGCGGCATGCGAACCGCATCATCGTGATGGACAAGGGGAAGATTGTCGAAGGCGGCACGCACGAGAGTCTGCTGAGCAGACCCAAGGGCATCTATGCGCACCTGTGGAACATGCAGGGCGGTGGGCATCCGACGGAGACAGAAGGCAGCAACAGCGCAAAGGGTGCGGGAGCGCCTGCATGACGCCTGAAGTGTCTACAACGGCTCCTTCGGCCAATGCGCCTCAAGTGAGAGACATGCGCCATCCTGTCTTCGAGTTGCTGGGCCGCTATGGCGCGATCTTCAAGGCTGCCTGGAAGCATCGCCACGAACTGGCTGGCCCGAAACGCCTGGCCGATGAAGCGGCCTTCCTGCCTGCAGCACTCAGCCTGCAGGACACCCCCGTGCACCCGGTGCCCAGGCGGCTGGCCTATGCGCTGATCGCGCTGTTCCTCATTGCGCTGGCTTGGGCCATCTTCGGGCAGGTCGACATCGTGGCGGTGGCACCGGGCAAGATCATCGTGAGCGAGCGCACCAAGATCATCCAGCCGCTGGAGGTGAGCGTGGTCAAGCGGGTGCTGGTGAGGGATGGAGACCATGTGGAGGCAGGCCAGTCTTTGGTCGAGCTTGACCCCACCATGGCCACGGCCGACAGGACGAACGTCAATGAGCTGCTGAAGGCGGCGCAGTCCGAGGTCATGCGCACCCGGGCACTGCTGAAGGCGTTGAACGCCGCTGAGCCACATGCGCCGGACCTAGGCAAGACGATTCCACAAGGCTGGTCCGATGAGGACCTCACTTCAGCTCGCGCAGAGCTGAATGACGAATGGAGCGACATCACGGCCAAGCTGGCCAAGGCGGCCGCCGAGATCAACCGGCGACAGGCCGAGATTGCGACCGCGCGCGAGGTGGTCACCAAGCTGGAGACGACGCTTCCCATCGCAAGACAAAGAGAAGCCGACTTCCGCCAACTGGCCGATCAGGGCTTCATGTCGAGCCATGCGAACCAGGACCGCACGCGCGAGCGCATCGAGATGGAGCGGGATCTGGCGACGCAGCGCGCCCGACTGGCTGAGGCCAACGCGACCCTGAGGGAAAGCGAGAACACGAGGGCCGCCTACATCGCCGAGACGAAGCACAGCCTGAGGACGCGGGAGGCCGCAGCCGAACTCAAGCGCCAGCAAGGCACGCAGGACCTGGCCAAAGCAGGTCAGCGCGAACGCCTGACCACGCTCAAGGCGCCTGTGGCCGGCACGGTCCAGCAACTTGCCGCCCACACCGAAGGCGGTGTCGTCACGGAAGCGCAACCCCTGATGGTGATCGTGCCCGACGGGGCGCAGGTGACGGCCGAGGTGACGCTGGAGAACAAGGATATCGGCTTCGTGAGCCCGACGCAGGAAGCGGCGATCAAGCTGGAGACGTTCCCGTACACGCGCTACGGCACGGTGAACGCGACCGTGAAGACGGTGACGGCGGATGCGGTCAATGACGAGAAGCGCGGGGCGATCTTCCCCGTCACGCTGAACCTGAGCTCCACCACCATCGATGTGGACGGCAGGCCGATCAAGCTCAGCCCGGGGATGAACCTGACGGCGGAGATCAAGACGGGCAAGCGGCGAATCATCGAGTTCCTGCTCAGTCCAGTTCAGAGAGCAGCGAGTGAAAGTTTGAGGGAGCGATGATGATTCCAGGCAGCATCGCCAGCCCGCGCATTCTGGTGGCGTGGGAGCACGGCAGGAATATGGGTCACCTGGTGCGGTCGTCGGAGATCGCCAACCTGATCAGGGCACGTGCAGGAACGGTTGCCTGGGCCGTTCCTCCGCAGTACACCGGCCACCCGTTGATTGCAGGGCGTGGCGAACCGGTCCATGTCGCTCCAACCTTCGCCTCGCCAGCAATCCCAGGTATCGCTACGGCCGGCCAGGAAGCAACTACGCGCCTGTCTTCCTTCGCCGATGTGCTGCTGGTGCTGGGGTTTCACGATGTCAGGGCCGTTGAAGTTGCCGTCACCCGATGGCTGAAGCTGTTTGCAGCCGTTCAGCCCACAGCCGTCCTGTGCGACTACGCCCCCTTTGCGCTGTTGGCCGCCTGCGTGGCTGGCATTCCTGCGACCCAGATCACCAACGGCTTCGATGCGCCGCCGCCCGACTTCCCGTTGTTCGATTCGACCGTGCGCGGCCCCTATCTGGAGCGGGTGAATGCGCAAAAGATCGCGAAACTGGATCAGACGGTAACCCGCGTGGGGCGAACCCTGGGCGCGACGGGCCTGTGTCTGGCCGACTTCATGGCATGGCCGAACGTGGTGATCGACGGCATTCCGGAGACGGATCCCTATGGTGCGCGCGCCAACGCCGTCTACATCGGCCCGTTCGCGTCATCGACCCCTGTCTGTGCGCCAAGCTGGCCGGGCGAAGAGCAGGACGCAAAGGGCAAGCGGGTCTTCGCCTACCTGCGAGGCAGGGAGACGAGCACGGTGTTGGAGGCACTGCAGTCACTGGGCCGGGCAACTCTTTGTCTGTGGCCGGATGCCTCCGACGACGAGTTGCGTCGATTCGATGGGACGTCGGTGCGGGTGACGCGAGAGCCGCAGAACCTGTCGCTGGTGCTGAGTCAGGCCGATGTGGTCATCAACTACGGCTCTTCTGGTTTCCTGAATGCGACCCTGCTAGCAGGGAAGCCTCAGCTCATGCTGCCGACGGACATGGAGAAGCTGATGTTCGCGCGGCGCGTCGAGCGGCGGGGGGCGGGCCTCGCATGGCACGCCAGCAAGGGAAGTCTTCGGTGGGCCATTGACTGGGTTTTGAACTATCCGGCGTTGACTGACACGGCCCTGCACATCGGACGTCGCTACGGTGAGCGGCAGCTTGATCGCCAGAGGGACGTGTTCCTGGACCGGTTGATGGGCAAGGCAGAGGACGCACGGTGTGTGTCCCATGGCGAAGGCGTGGGAGGACCGTAGTGCGGATCCTCGTCATCCATCAGAACTTTCCGGGGCAATTCGGCCATCTCGTGCGTGTCTGGGCCGCGCGGCCGGGTTGGGAGGTGCGTGCCCTGGGACGGCCAGGCGCGCCGGGACTACCGGGTTTCGGGCAACTGGTGCGCTACCCGCTTCCGCGGGCCGGCTGTGCGAATCAGCACCCCTACCTGCGCCAGTTCGAGAACGCCGTGCTCCATGGGCAGAGCGCCGTTCGAGCCATGGTCGAGATGCGCCAAGGCGGTTTCACGCCCGACGTGATCCTGGCCCATCCGGGCTGGGGCGAGAGCCTTTATGCCAGGGACGTGTTTCCCGATGCCCGCCTGATTCACTTCTGCGAGTGGTATTACAGCGCTGAAGGCGCGGACGTGGGCTTCGATCCTGAATTCCCGATCAGCTTGGATGACCGCGCGCGGGTGCGCACGTGGAACGCGCAGCATGCGCTGAATCTTCTCGAGTGCGATGCGGCCGTGAGCCCCACGCAGTGGCAGAAGAGCCGCTACCCGGCAGCGCTGCGCGACAAGATCGTGGTGCAGCACGAAGGCATCGACACACATGCCCTGCGGCCCGACCCGCAGGCGACCTTCACGACGCCCGGTGGCGTGACGCTCCGGGCGAGTGATCCGGTGATCACCTACGTGGCGCGCAACCTGGAACCGTACAGAGGGTTCCATGTGTTCATGCGTGCGCTCGAAAAGATCCAGCGCGCGCACCCGAAGTGCCATGCGCTGATCGTCGGTGGCGACGAGGTGAGCTACGGGCGGCGTCCCAAGGCTGCAGCCCACTGGCGGGAGCGGATGCTGAAGGAAGTCAAGCTGGATCCCACCCGGACCCATTTTCTTGGTCGCCTGCCCCGTGCGCACTACCTGCGCGTGCTGCAGGTGTCGGCCTGCCATGTCTACCTGACCTATCCCTTCGTGCTGAGTTGGTCGCTGCTGGAGGCGATGGCTTGCGGCGTGCCGATCGTGGCCTCGGACACGGCGCCGGTGCGCGAGGTAATCGAGGACGGCAAGATGGGGCGATTGGTGGATCTCTTCGACATCGGACGTATCACCGAGGCTGTGCTCGGTAGTCTGACGAAGCCGGAGAGTGCACGGCGTATGGGGCACAACGCTCGAGACCATGTACAGCGCTACAGCCTCGCAGATGGGTTGGCAGGGTACGACCGGTTGCTGAAGAACTGTGATGAGTCTCGTTGCGCGCCGGAGTATCGCGACGAGGAGCATGACATCTTGATCAGGCCAACGAACAGAGGAACAGGCTCCTCAATAAATAGCCTCTTGAAACAGAAAACCAGTTTTCATTGAATTTTCCGAGACGGGTTGAATAAATTGGAGAGATCTATGACGTACAAGCTTGAAAAAATCACCAGCAATGATGTCGAGAAGATTTTCTCGGACGCGGATGAAGCTAAGCAAAGTCGTTTGCAAGCACGCGGAGGATTCTTCTCGGATAACAGTGATGTTGGCTGGGCAATTGACAGGGGGCGAGGGAACTATTTGCTGAGGGCGCCTACGGTTGGGGCGCGATCGGATTATGTGCATTTTTATTTTCATTTCCAGTCGACCACCTATGAATTCAGGGTCAAGAGATTCGGGCAAAACGAGGTCGCAAAAATGGATGAGTTGCCGCCGGAGGCAACTCGGAGCGAGTTTTTCAGCGAATTGAAGGCCGCATTCCCTGTTCTTCAATCGGAGTACGAGGTGCCTCTTTACGTTCTCAATCTCGATGAGAGCAACGGGAGTCAGCAATGAGTATCAGCTTTCTTGCGGCCAAGCTCGAGCTGACTGACTCATCGGTTAAACATACTGTCAGCTCCTTGTTTGAATTGGTTGCACGTACGTCCGGCGCTGTAAGCAATGCCAATCTGGGCGACACGTACATCCTGTTTACAGGAAACATGCCAGATGGAACTTCAACCGGAGTTATTGCCGATGCTGTCGTTACCAGTACAACCAATGGTGTGCATGACCTGCTATCCAGCGACGTGGGTAAATTGCTGGATCTGCCAGTATTCGATGAAAAATTAAATGCTGCTGTGGCAGATGAACTAGGAATTGTTCTTCAGGACGCAACACCAGAGCAACTGAGCCAAATCAAAGAGAAGGCGGATTTGTACAAGAGCGGGAGAGATTCGACGGGTAACAGGATTAGCTCGTCCTCGCTCTGGGATTTTGCGTCAAACCAGTTTGTTGCAGAAGCCAAAGGTGAATTTCGCATCATTGCTCCCGGCAAGATAGATGAGATGAGCATCTTTGCAAAAAGCGAACTGCCAGCGCTGCTTGCAAACCCCAACGTCACGACCATTGACGGTGTGTCTCGCATAGATCTGGTGCGATTGCGAGATTCTTCTGGCGGCCTAGATGCAGTCAAGAGTGCTATTTCTGCACACTCCTTGGAGCAGGTTCACTTCAGCGGATTGTCTGCAACGAACCCGGCCGATTACCTCAAATTTAATCCCGACGATCTGGAGGCCGCACTTAAAGATCCGATCAAGCTCGCAGCGTTTCACACTTTGATCGATGGGCTTCCTGCCGATCAGAAACTCAATCTGCAAGCTGGCGTCAAGAGCATGGAAGAAGGCGCCAAGGCCGCGAGTTTGAGCGGAGTGCCGACGGCACTGAACAAACTGGGCGTCCTTGGTGGTCTTCTAGGCTTTGTCATGGCTGCCAAAGCCTCTTCGGACGCGGAAGCCCAAGGGAATACGGAGAGGGCGACAGAAATCATGAAGGAGTGGGCGGTTGACGCCGCGGGCTCCGGCATTGGCGCGATCGTGGGTAATGCCGTTGGCGGGATCGCTGTGGCTGCGCTGGCGGCGGTCGGGGCGACGTTGACTGCTCCGGTCTCAGGGGCCTTGGTACTCGGCGCGACATTGCTTGGCGGGCTTTTTGGAGGCTCTGGCGCCACCGAGTTGTATCACCTGATGGGTGACCGGGACAAGAATGGCCGCCGTGACATCGTCGATCGTCTCTCCAACTTGTTTTTTGGGGCGAATTCCACCATCACGACGCCGCTACCTGCGGATCTGGACGGCGCGCAGTTCACTATCGACGCCAGCTTGAGTCGTGACGAGATGGTGGCCAAGGCACGAACCGACATTGCCTGGCGCTATGCGCTCAGAGAGCTAAATGGCTTCGTGGTGACGGACGTCGACTACTCGCGGCACAACACCGATGGGTCACTCGACTTGCTGGATCCAGAGACAGGTCTGGGCACGATGACCGATCGCTATCTGGCGGATCGGGCTGCCATGCTGGCATGGAAACTCCAATACGAGGTCAATGGGGCACGCGACGATGACGACGGGGCACGCGTCGGTGCCAAGCCCTACAACGAGGATTGGGACACTAACTCCGTTCAGGGAAACTGGGACTTCGTGGATCTCTCCACTCGCATTCCAGGCGGCCAGCCGCTGACGTTGGCGATCGACGGTACAGGAATCTCGCTGAGCGACCATCAGATCGTCTTTGGCACCAAGGCAGCTGACGTCATTGAAGGTGCGGGGCTCTCGGATGCGCTCTACGGTATGGCGGGCAACGATAAGCTCTACGGCAAAGGCGGCAATGACTACCTTGAAGGCGGTGCCGGCAGCGATTGGCTTGAAGGGGGGAGTGGCAACGACACGCTCGTCGGTGGGGCGGATTTCGACGTCTACAAGTTCTCCTCCGGCTGGGGCACAGACATCATCGAGGACAGTGACGGCAATGGCGTGATCGATGTCACCGGTATCGGCACTGTGACCGGATTCGGAGCCAAGAAGGTTGCCGAGAACATCTGGCAGACGGACGACAAGAAGATCAGCTACGTCCTGGTTCCCGGCGAAGGTGAGCACAACGACCTGTACATCAGCTTCTCCGATCGCACCGATCTCATCATCGTTCGCGACTGGAGCAGCAGCAAGAGCCTGGGCATCACGCTGCCCGATGTGGATCCCGACGCGCCCAGCGACGTTGCGCTCTTGACCGGAGACATCCTCAAGCAGACCAGCGGAGGGTTCTATGTCACCAGCGCAAGCGGCTACGCGGGTGCAGGCTTGGAAGCCGACGCCGCGGACATCCTCGTTGGCACCGCCAGCGCAGAAATCATCCAAGGTCTCGGCGGCAACGATGGCATCACCGCGGGCGACGGCGATGACTACATCGAGGGCGGCGAAGGCGACGACCTGGTGCTCGCCGGCTTCGGCGCCGACACCATTTCCGGTGGCGCTGGGAACGACGTGATCTTCGGCAGTGCAGCAGGCGCGATCAATCGCCCCTCGAAGGTGGACTTCACGCCGCCGGCCCTCACGGACTTCACGCAAGCGGCCGATGAGGTGGCGCGCGGATTCTCCTGGCTTGCAGCGCACAGAGCGCTGCCGAGATGGACCGACGATGTCGCCCACCTTCTGAACGTGGGCGTGCTGGGCGCGACGATCACGCCAGGAGGGGAGACGACGGGCAACACCATCGACGGTGGTGCAGGCAACGACTACATTGCCGCAGGCGACGGCGCGGACATTGTGCATGGTGGCGATGACGACGACGACATCGTCGGCATGGGCGGGGCCGACTGGCTTTTCGGCGACGCGGGGAACGACTTCATCTGGGGTGATGGGTATTCTGCCGACCCCGTCTCGGGCATCTACACCCCGAACGATACCCACGGCGACGACTTCCTGTCGGGCGGCGCAGGCAACGATGTCCTCGTAGGACAGGGCGGTGCCGATCAACTCATGGGAGGCACCGGGGACGATTGGCTCTGGGGCGACGACAGCGACGAGGCCACGAGCGGAACGCCCTGGAGCTTGCATGGCAACGACTACCTCGATGGCGGCGAAGGCGCGGATCGACTGATCGGCGGCGGCGGGAGCGACATCCTCTTCGGCGGCGCCGGCAATGACCTCCTCTGGGGAGATTCCGGAAGCGCTGACGAGCCCGTCATGTATCAAGGCGCTGACTACCTGGATGGAGGTGACGGCGACGACCAACTCCACGGTGGTGGCGGCGATGACACGGTCCTGGGTGGCGCTGGCAATGACCTTCTATGGGGAGACGACAGCGAGTCCGTCACGCCCCTGGAGGCCCAGGGCAAGGACTACCTGGACGGCGGCGATGGCGATGACCAACTGGTGGGCGGTGGTGGCGACGACGTGCTGTACGGGGGCGCCGGAAACGATCTCATGCACGGCGATGACGAAGTCGACCATGTCGCTCTGGAAGGACATGGCAACGACATCCTGGATGGGCAGGCAGGCAACGACACCTTGATGGGCGGCGGTGGCAACGACTACCTGCTCGGCGGCGACGGCGACGACGTGCTCTGGGGTGACGAGGGAGACGACACCCTGGTCGGGGGCGCAGGCACCGATATCCTCAAGGGCGGCGCCGGCAACGACACGTACGTCCTGGCCAGCGGCGACGGTGCGGTGAATGCTGCCGGCGAAAGCGAGTCGATCGACGACAACGAGGGGAGCAACACGATCATCCTGGAAGGTGCACAGGCCAGCTCGCTCGTGGTGCAGTACGACAGTTCGGGGGATCTGGGCATCCAGTCCTCGAGCACCGATCGACTGGTCATCGTCAACGGGGTCGCGAACAGCGGCAATACCTATCAGCTCGCCGACGGAAGTACCTACTCCACCAGTCAGCTGCTGGGCACGTTCACCGAGGGCATCGCCATCGCCACGGACGCGCAGGGCAACCGCCATCTGCTCGGCGGCAAGGGGGATGACCAGATCGCCGCGACCACCGGATACGCCACCCTCAGCGGCGGCCTGGGCAACGACACGCTCGAGGCCAGCGGCGGCCACAACACCTATCTCTATTCGCTGGGCGATGGCTCCGACCTCATCCACGACACGAGCGCCCCGACGGATGCCCAGGGTGCGAATGTGTTCAGCAAGATCGTGTTCGGCGTGGGGATCACGCCCGAGAGCCTACGAATCAGCACAGGCAGCGCCAGCGTGGTGATCCAGGTTGGCGAGAGTTCGACCGATGTCATCACATCGGCAACGTTCGACAACTTCCTCTTCGAGTTCGAGGACGGCCGCTCCTTCACCTATGCGGAGATCTCGGCCCAGGGCGAATGGATCCAGGGGACATCGGGCGATGACGTCATCACCGGCACGGCATCGAACGAAAGGATCGCCGGACTTGCCGGCAACGACACCCTCAGCGGCGGCGCCGGCAGCGACTTCCTGGACGGTGGCGAAGGCCAGGACCAACTCACGGGGGGCGCGGGCGACGACATTCTGCAGCTCAGCGGCGGCGGCGCGGCGGATGCCGACCTGCTCTTCTTCAATGCAGGGGACGGCTACGACCGCATCCTGGCCGACAGCGCCCAGGCGGGCGGCAGCAACGGCATCCGCTTTGCGACGGGCATCCAGCCGCAAGGCCTGCAGATCACGCGCCTGAGCGGCGACAGCCTTGGCAACGTCGCGTTGCTGCTGACCTATGGCACCAACGACCGGATCGAGATCGAGGCCGGTGCAGCCGCGCAGATCACGGATCTGACCTTCGCCGACGGTACCGTGCTGAGCATGCAAAGCCTTGTGCAGGCCATCCTGCCGATCGGAACCAGCGGCGACGACCGGCTGATCGGCGCCATGGGCGCCGACACGCTCGACGGCGGCGCGGGCAACGATGAGCTCAGGGGCCAGGACGGTGACGATCAGCTTCGCGGAGGCAGTGGCAACGACCTGCTGATTGGGGGCAATGGCCGCAACACCTATGTGTTCGAGGCCGGCAGCAGCCTGGACCTGATCCAGCCGACGCTCGGCGAGCAAGGCGTGCTTCGCTTCGACGGCATCGACCTGGCCAGTCTGACGGCTTCGTTGGTCGACGGCGATCTGCTGATTCGGACCTCGACCGGCGACCAGGTGCACGTGACCGGCTTCACGGCGACCATGGCCAGCCAATGGAGCGTCGAGACGGAAGATGGTGCACTGTCGGTATCGGACTTTCTCGAGCAGGCCACGAGCCCAGCGCCGGATGCCCTGGCGACGCGCAAGCAGGCCTTCGTCGACCAGCAGCAATGGCAGCTGCGCTCCATGTCGCAGTACTGGCCTGGATGGGACGTCAACGGCGACAGCGGCCAAGCCATTGCGAAGAGCGTCACGCAGTCCACGCTGCAGATGAGCGAGGGTGTCGAGCTGAACTACGCGCACTACCTGGCGCTGTCGAGCCAGACGACCACGACGCAGGTGCAGACCACAGCCCCCATCTATTCCCAGGTGAGGTCGACCGTGGCCCAGCAGCCGGTCACCGGTCAATACATCGCGTTGTCCGGCCTCGCCTCGGGACCGAACGGATATGCCGAACTCCCGGCTAATGCACAGCCGGTATATGGGCCATCGCAAGGTACGGCGGGCGGCGGCACGGTAGGCAACAGCTTCGGGCTTGTCGGATGGCTTGTTCCCGACGCGCAGATCGCCCAGTCGACGGACTCGCGAAGGATCATCGGCTGGCAAACCACCACGGAAGAGCAGACGCAGGTCGCCACCACCGACACGGCCACGCAGCAACTCATCACCGGTACCGAGAGCGCGGACCTGGTGCGCAGCGCCACGCAGGGGGAGGTCGACAACGGCAAGGCGTTCCGCGGCGTCATCGAAACGGGCGCCGGCGACGATCTCGTCCAGCTCCAGTCGGTGGACATCGCCCCCGACTGGAACGACCAGCCTCAAAGCAATGCACGCAGCCGCTACTGGGACTGGGCGGTCCTGAAGCCGGACGCCTCGCCCAGCTTCCAGGTCGCCAGCATGAGGGACCACGGCCTGGGCGCCTGGATCGATGCGGGCGACGGCAATGACACCGTGAGTGGCACGGACGGCAACGACGTCATCATCGGTGGGGCCGGCGACGATTGGCTCGACGGACAGGCCGGTGCCGACACCTACATCGTCGATGCCAGCCAGAGCGGGGTCGACCGCATCAGCGATCTCGCGGAGTTCGGCAGCGACATGGAGCCGTTCTTCTTCGCAATGTACGGCGGCGACCTGAGCCGGTCGAACCAGGACACGGTGGAGTTCGATGGCAGCGTGCAGCTGAGCAACCTCAGCTATCAATGGAACATGGAGCAGGTGGGCGATGGCTACAGAACGCTCGAGTTGCTCGAGAACGGACGCCATTTCCTGTCCATCGACTATCACACCCAGGAGGCCCAGCCCAAGTGGGAGCTCAGCGCGTGGGATCTTCAGCAAGCCGGCGTCACGAAGGCGAGCCTCTCGACGGCGGGTGTCGAACTCTTCCGGTTCGCCGATGGCAACGTGCTGAGTCTTGAGGCGTTGCTGAGCCAGATCGGACAGTACGGCGGCAGTGGCGACGACACCTATGTGGTCGATTCCGCCGATGTCGTCCTGAATGAGAGCGTCGATGGCGGGACCGACCTGGTCCGAAGCAGCGTGAACTACACGCTTGGCGCCAATCTCGAGAACCTGACGCTCACGGGCACGGACGCCATCACCGCGATCGGCAACAACCTGGCGAACACGCTCACAGGAAACTCCGCAGACAACGTGCTCGACGGCCGGGCGGGTGCGGACATCCTGATGGGGGGCACTGGCTACGACACCCTGATGGGCGGGGCGGGTGACGACACGCTCTTGGGTGGCGAGGACGGCGATGTGCTCGATGGCGGCCTGGGCAACGACCGGTTGGAAGGAGGACTGGGCGACGACACCTACCTCTTCGGGCGCGGCGGCGGCACGGACATTGTGGTCGAGGACGACGCCACTGAAGACAACACGGACATGGTCGAGTTCGGTGCCGATGTGTCGACCAGCCAACTGTGGTTCCAGCGGGTGGGCGACAGCCTGGAGGTCAGCATCATCGGGGGGGACGACAAGATGACGATTCAGGACTGGTACCTGGGCGATCAGCATCACGTCGAACAATTCGAGACCAGCGACGGCATGGTCCTGCTCGACAGCCAAGTGCAGAACCTCGTGCAGGCGATGGCGGGCTTCGCGCCGCCAGCAGCGGGGCAGACCAGTTTGCCGGCCGACTACCAGAGCAGCCTGAACACCGTTATTGCGGCCAATTGGCACTGATGGCGCAAAGGCCCGAGGTCCGATCCATGGGGAATTGCGAAGCCTCATCGGATTCGAGCATCGGGCCGCCGAAGAACTGATCGCGCGCATGCGCTCCTGCATTCTCGTCACCGGAGGCGCGGGCTTCATCGGTAGCCATATCTGTGTCGCGTTGAGCGCCGGCGGCTACACGCCGCTGATTCTCGACAACTTCAGCAACGGTGATCCGGGTGTGGTCGAACGGCTGGGCAGGATCACCGGAAGACCGCCTCGGTGCATCCGTGGGGATGTGCGCGATCGGGCGCTGCTGGACCGGCTGTTCCGCGAGGAGTGTGTCGAGGGGGTGATCCATCTGGGCGGAGTCAAGGCCGCCAGCGACGGGTTGAGCGATCCGATCGCCTGTCATGAGAACAATGTCGTGGGTTCGTTCACGCTCATCGCGGCGATGCGTGCTGCGAGTGTGAAGAACCTGATCTTTGCATCGTCCGCAGCCGTGTACGGTTCTCCCGACGTCAGCCCTGTTCCTGAATCTGCAGCATGCAGGCCGTCAAGCCCTTACGGTCGTACCAAGCGCGAGATCGAAAGAGCACTGACAGCGCTTTGCGTGGCAGACCCGGCGTGGCGCGTGACAGTGTTGCGCTACTTCAATCCTGCCGGCGCACATGAAAGCGGGCTGATCGGAGAATTCCCGCGCGGGACGCCTCTTCATTTGGTGTCAGCCGTCTGCCAGGCCGCTGCGGGTTTGGGTCAGACGTTCAAGGTGCAAGGCAGTGACTACCCAACGTGGGACGGAACAACGATTCGGGACTACGTCCACGTGATGGATATCGCACGGGCGCACGTACTCGCGTTGGATCACATGCAGCAGCGACCGTGGCAGCAGGGGCTGCAAACGTTGAACCTCGGGACCGGCAGAGGGCACTCGGTGCTGGATGTCGTTCGGGCCGTTGAGCATGTCAGCGGGCGACAAGTCGCTTGCGAGCTTGGCCCACGGAGGGTTGGAGATGTGCCTGCATGCTGGGCAAATCCTTCCATGGCTCTGGCGACTCTGGGATGGCGTGCGAGCGGGAATCTGGAAGCCATCTGCAGAGACAGCTGGTGCTGGCAAGTCTCAAGCGGTCGTTGGCCTGATTCGATCTTGCCGAGAATTCGTATCAATTCAAATCTCAGAAGTTGAAGGTTCGAATCAATGAAGGTTTTTGCATTTGTCGCGGTGGTCGCGATTGCATGGATATTGGCGTTTCTCTCGGTAATACCCTATGGAGGGTCGAGTGCTTTCGTGATGATCGCCGTCCTGTTGACGTGGGGTTTGATCGCCTACTTCCTACTCCTGCTCATCGGGGGGATCATTGCACTGTTTCAACGATCGCCCGAGCAGCCTCCGAATCCTCCTGCGACGCCGGCTTCTACAGATGCCAATGTTGAAACGCCCCCACTGCCTTTCCTGTCTCCGTCCACCATTGCACAGCGAAGGTCTCAAGCGCTGCATGTCGTCCTGGCAATTACCCTGTTATCCCCCCTCTGGCTTCCCCTGGTGAAGATGAAGTGGATGGACGCGCGCTGGGCGCTCTATCGAGAAAGAATCAGTAAATTTTGCAGCGCCGAACTGGCGAGGCTTCCGCCAACACTTCCAATGGATGACCTCGTCGATGAGACGGGCGGATTGAAATGGGAAGACGTCGCGCATCTGCTCACGGTTGTGCGACTGCGCGCTGTTGAGCTGAATTTGACATCGATGCGGTCCAGGTTGAGCGACCAGACAAAGTCCGGTTCCACTCAAACTTCCATTCCCCGTAGCGGCTATGCGCGCTTCGAGTTGGGTGACATGACTTCTCCGGACTGTTTCTCACCGACAGGCATGTCCGCACTGGATTTCGTCAATCGGCCTCCCGTTCGACCTGCGACCTGTCTGCGTGTGACGTATCTGAATGAGCCAACCGCAAGCTTTTCGTTGATTGAACGATCAAACAAGGCGAATTCAGATTTCAGCGACTGGGTGTTGACGGAAAGAGCAAGCGCGAATGAAGTCGCTTCGATAACGGATGCGTTTCGAAAATCCAGGTATCCGGCTGCTGTCCCAGCATGGAATCGAAAAAGACCGCAGAGCAACCGCTGCGATGGTGACGATGGTGGGTACACCGCCTTGCTTGATCGCTTGCGGGGCTCTGTTGCCGCAGTTGAAGCATCGACTTCACGGGTGATGAGCCAGGGTAAGATTTTCTTGAGTGGTCTTTCGTTGAAGTATGCCGGCGTAAAGAAGTTAAGAGAGGACGGAGAACTTAGTGATCTGCGTTCCAGCGACGCCCCTTTTCGCAATCCTTCCGAGAAATGGCTGCGCCGCCCGAGTTGGGCTGAAGCCTACGCAGCAAGCGTCCAGCACGGCGCGTGGGTCTACGAGAATCGTCTGGTCATTCCCTCAAAAAACTCGATAGGCGAGATCGAGTCCCTTGGGGTTTATGGCATGTGGGGGGCTGCGGATTCTCAGCTCATCTTGGTGCAGGCCACTAGTGCAGATCGTGGTGTCGCGGTGTTCGGGGTGGACTTCACAGGCAAAACGCTTTGGGCTGCACAGACGGCACCGCTGACGCCGTGGTCGACTGAATTTCCCTTGACCTTCAGGGCCGAGCGCTTTGAAATTGAAGAGCCATGGCTGTATGTCCATGGAACTTATGGCGGCCCTCATGGAAAGGAGAACCAGCGCCCGTGGACGATTCGACTGTCGCTGGCAGAACTTGCAGAACTCCGCGTAAAGGCGCTGAGCAAGAAGTAAGTATTGGATTCAACTTTGGATGCGCTCTCGGTGTCGATGATGCGAGCCAGTCGAGGAACTCGTTCGGAGCGGCTGGCGCGACGGTGCGCTGCGTCGGCCACGTTCGCTGCTATCCACCCTGGGCGATCTGCTCCATGCCAGCGCCGTGTATAGAACCTACTTTCACCAAGTCTTCCGCCATGCTGTCACGACCATTTCTGAAAAATATCGATCTATCTGCCGCATGGAGCACTGCACTTGTGTTCGGGCTTGCCATGGTGTCGCCCGCATCGGCGCAGAGGAATACGCCAGCGCCGGCACCTCGCGTGGTGTCCGATCTGAAGGACATCTCGATGAAAGCACTCGCCAGCCTGCCCAAAGCTGGCGGCAGCGCCAGTGACCGTGACAGCTGCCGGTGGCACCTCATCCAGCCGAAGACGGCCGCGGCCAGGTTGGTCACCGCGCAGGGCTGGGCGGTGACGGCCGACGTGCCGCTCGGCTCCTATCGCGCCATCAGCTTTGCCGGACAGATGCAAGCCAGGACCAGCGGAACCTGCTACATCACGCAAGGCTACGTGGGGGTGTTCGATGGCGACAAGCTCGTCGCGCTGGTCCATGGCAAGTCGAGCGAAGATGCTGCCATCGGCGACCTGGATCCACTGGAAGACGGCACCGTGCGTGTGTGGGACGGCGAGATCGTCGGCTCGCCGGTGGGCGATCTGCGCGTCGAGGCCGGTGGGGCCCTGCATTTGACCAAGGTGGCCGATGAGGATGCGGTCTGCCAGGGGCGTGCCAAGGTGCCGAACATGTACAACAGGTCCATCGATAGAGCCCGCAAGGCGCTGGCCAGCAAAGGCTGGAAGCCCGTGCGCGCCAAGGCGAACGGCGGATGGCGTCAGGCGGCGTTCATCAAGCGCGGCATCGTCGAAGTCGAATCCTGCTCGGGAACGGGCCTCGCCCATTGCCGCTTCAACTATGCCGGACCGTCCGGCACGCTGTCGCTTATCACCGCGGGCGAAGCGGATCTCCCGAACGTTGTCGACTACGATGTCAAGTGTCGTTGATTCGGTGCACCGCTGGCGCGCCACGGCACGGGTGAGGTCGATCGGGCCGGCCTTGCTGGCGTACGCTGCGCAGATCGCTTCGACGGGTATGCCGGCAACCCCTCGCTCGCAGCCCTCTGCTGGCTTGTAGTTGTTCTGGCAGCCTCCGGATTGAATCCTGATGACTCATCGAAAGCTCGTGTTCTCGATGCCCGCTGAGGCGCACGTGGTATTCGATGCGTTTCACTATCACCGGTGGAAGCAGCAATCGGACTCGCTGGTCGGCCATACGTACGTGAAAGGCGATGCCGAATGTCCGTTCGTTGGCGCGGTGTCGAGCAATGCCGGTGCAGGCTTCTTTCGAGCGTTGTCCATGACGACCGAGTTCGTCGCATTCGACCGGCCGCACCTGGCTGCGGCGACCATGCGAGGGCGGCCGTTCCCTTTTGCACGATGGGCGGCATCGATGCGCCACGTTCTCGAGACCAGTGGCTGTTCGACGCTTGTCTATGCCTACACATTGGAAACATGGCCGGCAGCGGCGCGCTGGTTCATGGAGCCCGTGGTGCACCGGATCTTCCGGAGAGCGACACGAAGGCGTTTCCGAAGGCTGGGCAACCATCTGGCGCACCATGCGGTGGATATCGAGCGATGGCAGCGCGAGCGTGAAGCACCCATGCCGTGAAGGCGGAATTGCCGCTGAGCTTGTTCCTGAAGAGGTTGCCCTGCGCGTGAATCTCTGCGCGAACGGCGGGTGCCGGCGCACAGTCTTGCTGCGCGCCATGAAACTTCCACGGTGAGGGCAACGTGATGGAAACGCTCCAACTTGCCACCTCAATTGGTCCATGTGGCTGATCTGCCGCCACTCCGTTTCCTGACCCAGGATATCCCGTTCATGGAACATAGTGACTACCGTCAGTACGAGGCTTTCCATACGCCCGACCCAAGGATTGCGCCCAGGTGCTCGGTGCAGATGAATCCGCAGGAGCAGGCACGTGCCCAGTCAAAGGCCGTCGTCCATGTGCCTGGCTGGATCGAAATCCTTCTGGCGCCCCTGCTGGTCGGGAGTTGGATCCCCTTGCTCTTGTTCGCCGGTGTCGCCCTTCTGTCGGGCACCGATGGCGACACACTGATCAGTGACCGAGCAAGCGATTTGCTTTGGGCAACCATCCTCTTCATCGGCGCATGGATCGTGAAGAACTGGTTGACCTCGAGGTACGGCGCCCGAGCTCGGTATTGGCGGGAAATGCCGCTTCATGGACAGGCGGAGCAGGAACCGCACACGCTCCGTTTCGCGATGGTCTTGTGGTCGGACGAGCGCGATCCGGAAGGAAACTACGTGGAGGAGTGGATTGACGGAAAGCTGAAAACGCTCGCCGGCAGCGGCACTCGCCAGTGGATATTGGCCAAGACGGCAACGGACTCCTGGCTTGTGCTCAGCCACCTGGCTTCGGGGGAATCGATCTTGCACGAGCGGCTTTCCTTTCCCATCTCCCAGAAGCGGCTGCAGCCTATGCAGGAACTGGCGATTGTGTTTGCACCGAGGACCAACATCTGCCTCGGGCTTCGTTTCAGCGGTCCGGCTGTGCCCTTGGTTCTGACCTGCTACCTGCTGTCTGGACAGGAAACCCAGGACCTGGCCAGGGCTGCACATCACTGGAAATTCTTTCCTCCGCACAGATACGGTGTCGTGGACCCCGCTGAGGCAGCGTGGGTCGATGCGCTGGCCGCCAGGGCCCGCCAGATGTCGGTCCCCGCAGATATTGCAGGAGGGCCGCCATTGGTCACTCGGCAGGCGTGATCCGCGCATCCGATTCGTACACGGCGCGCGTAGACAGTGAGCGCTTGGCGGTTCCATATTGACAGGTGGCCGCTCTCGCGCGTGCGGGCTAAACTGCCGTCGTAGGTGTAGAGCAGACTTTCATCACTTCCATTCGCACGACGGAGCGGGCAAGCCACATGACCGCAATTGAGCACATGACGACGCAAGTCAGACCGGCCTTGCCTGAGGACGCGATGGGCATCAGCCAGGTGATTGTCAGATCACTTCGAGAAAGCAACGCCAAGGACTACTCAGCCGAAATCATTGCTCGCATCGAGACCAACTTCAGTCCCGAGGCCGTGGAGAAATTGATTGCGCACAGATGGGTCTTCGTTGCCATTCATGACCGCCGCATCGTTGGCACTGCAAGTCTCGACGGACATGCCGTTCGCACTGTGTTTGTTGCTCCCGAAGTTCAATCGCGCGGAATCGGTCGCCAACTCATGGCCGTTGTAGAGCAAGCGGCACAAGAGAAGAGGGTGGCGGTCTTGTCGGTGCCCTCTTCAATCACGGCGGAGCCCTTTTACGCCAGGCTCGGATTCAAACCCGTCAGAGACTGCTTTCACGGAGACGAGCGCACCATCATCATGGAACGCAATCTGGCAGCCTAGATTCCTGTGTTGGCCGTTCGCTTCACGACACACCAGAGGCATGGTTGGGAGCAAGCAGCAGCCCGTCCCGCACATTCGACGAGCGCAAGCGGCGCGATCTTGGGAGGCCCGGCAGGTGATTGAGGATGTCCTTGAGTTCGCGAGGTTCACGGATCGTGATCGCGGAGCGTGGTCAAGGGCACCAGGCTCGTGACGACCGCTGCCCGCGCATGGCAAGCGGTTTCGACGATCGGCGCGGCAGCCGATATCACGATCATGTGCTGCTGCGCTCGGTCGTTTCGAAGCCGATGATCATCAGGCGGATCACGGACATATCGCTTGCCGACCTCCTTGGCAGCATTTGTCCCACGCTCGGCATCTCGTGGAGAGCGACCACCCGTGGGCTTGCGTATTTCTGTTTCCCCTGTCCACGCGTCAACGCTTTGCGTCTTGCCTCAAGGCAGAAGCCGCATGCGGCCGTATCGCATGAGCGGATCTATTGGCATGGATGTCTCGAGCCCTCTTCGCCAGATCCGGCCTGGACATGAAGGAGCTGGCGGCTGGGCATTGTTCACAATTTGAAAAGAAGAAACACCTTGAATGTCGGGTGCCAGACATTCGAGGCAAATCAGTCTCTCCTCTCCCTCCTTCGCACGGATAGATTCCGCGCCACTTCGAGGCCTCGCACGGTCGCACAGCCTCGAAATCGCGACCCGCTTGGTGTTCTCGATGGCGGCGAGCTTCCGCATTCGAGCCAATCACCCAACACGGCTGCGCATTCGGCGACCGATCTATATGGAGTACGAGGGAACAGGATGAACAGGACTTTTCGGAGTGTCTACAACGAAGCGCTTGGCGCCTGGGTTGCGGCGAGCGAGGTCAGCGCTGCGCGCGGCAAGAGATCTTCAGGGGCGGCGCTTGGCGCAGCCTTCCTGGCCGCAGCGGCTTTCGGTGGCGCATCACCCGCCTGGGCGGTCAGCGAGTGCGGCACCGTCGCGGCGGGTGGCACCGTCAGCTGCAACGGCGACGGTTCGCCCGCGACCGATGCCGCACCCTATGCCAGCGGCATCTTCTACTCCACGCCCGACGTGAAGCTGGTCCTGGACGGGACCGCCGGCACCCTGACGGTCCAGCCCACCACGCCCGTGATCGCGGTGGCCAACCGCGGCGGCGCGGGCGCCGGCACGCGCGAGGTTCAGATCAACGGCGATGTGCGCATCACGACGATGGCGGGCACGGCCGGCGGCCCCACCATCGGCGCGCAGGCGTACCAGACACAAGGCGGCAATGCGTTGGTGGTGCAGAACGGGGGCACGATCAACGCCGTGGGCGAGAACGCCTTCGGCATCGCGGTGCGCACGGACGGCGGCGGCACCGCGTCCGCGATCCAGAACGGTGGCTCGATTTCGACGACAGGTACGGGAGGAAGCGGCGTGGCGCTTTTCTCCGAGACCTACAGCACGGGGGCCGCCGTCGCCACGCAGAACGGGGGCTCGATCACGACGAACGGATCGCATGCGGTCTATGCACTGGCGCGCGGCAACGGCAGCGCCACGGCGACGCAGACCGGAGGATCGATCAACGCTGCGTCCTCGACCTTCACCAACGCCGGGGTCGTCGCCCAGACCTTGGGCACCGGCGATGCCCACGCGGTACAGACGGGAGGTTCGATCATCACCAACGGTTTCGGCGGTGCGCTGGGTACCGTGGCGAGTGGCAGCGGCAACGCCACGACGGAGCAACGCGGCGGCAGCGTGACGGCGAACGGCATCAATGCCATCGCGGTTGCCGCAGTCACCTCGGGTGCCGGCACGGCGACGGCGGTTCAGGCTGCAGGCCTCACGGCATCGGCGACTGGCGCCAACAGCAACGGCATCGCAGCCTATGCGAGAGGAAGCGGGCGCTATGCGGTCTCGGTGGCCGGATCGGCGATCGGTGGCTCGGGAAGCGCTGCTGCGGCGGTGCACACCTCGGGGGCTGGTGGCGGCACCATCGACATCGCTTCGAGCGCAATGCTCGACGGCTCCCGCTCCGGCATTGCTGTCCTGGATGAAACCGGCGCAGTCGCGG
This sequence comes from Variovorax sp. YR750, assembly GCF_900109805.1. Lineage (NCBI taxonomy): Bacteria > Pseudomonadati > Pseudomonadota > Betaproteobacteria > Burkholderiales > Comamonadaceae > Variovorax > Variovorax sp. YR750. Next base: position 78,526 of record NZ_FOBJ01000024.1, on the reverse strand, counting down.
TGACGAGTTCCGGCTCCCTGACCGGGGACATCCTCACCAATGCCGGCAACGACTCGATCAGCCTGGTCGCAGGTTCGGTCAAGGGCAAGATCGACGCCGGTGCCGACGACGACCGCTTCACCTGGTCCGGCGGTACGTTGTCGGGCGGCTTCTTCGGTCAGAACGGCTCCGACACGGCCCTCGTGTCCGCAGCGGGCTACAACGGCAGCCAGATCCTCGACGGCGGCGACGATGTGTCTGCGGCCGATGGCTGGGTCGACCGGTTGACCCTGCAGGGCGTCACGGCCACCGCGGGCGGCGACACGCTGCGCAACTGGGAAAGCATCACCCTGGACAACACGCGCCTGATCCTCGCCGGCACGCCTCTGACGGTGGGCGCGGGCGTGGACGGCAGCGGCAATCCCCTGGGCCTGTTCATCCGGTCCTCCAGCAGCGTGTCGCTGGGGCAGTCCGCCTTCACCGTGAACGGCGACGTGCACAACGCGGGCCTGATCAACCTGCGCAGTGCGTCCGGCGTGCCGGGCAACGTGCTGAGCATCTTCGGCAACTACGCCGGGGCGAATGGCATCGTGCAGCTGAACACGGTGCTCGGCAATGATGCGAGCGTCACCGACAAGCTGGTCGTCAATGGCAACACCAGCGGTACCACCCGCGTACTCGTGAACAACGCGGGCGGCACCGGTGCCGCCACGATCAACGGCATCCAGGTGGTCAAGGTCACCGGTACCTCATCGGAGGGCAACTTCACCCTGGCCGCCCCGGTGCAGGCCGGCGCGTTCGAGTACGGGCTGCACCGCGGCGGTCGCACCGACGGCGACGCCAACAGCTTCTATCTGAGCAGCGTGTACAACCCCGCACCCATCCCCGGGGTGATTCCGGGAGCTGCACCTGTACCGGCCCCGGTGCCGGCGCCCGAGGTGTTCCGTCCCGCGGCGTCGGGTTACGTGATGGGGCAGCTGGCCACGGCCGAGCTGGGCCTGGGCCTGCTGGGGAGTCTGCACAAGCGGGTGGGCGAGCAGCAGACGCTCAAGTGGGATTACTGCGGCTGCGACGCCAAGGCGCCGGAGGACCAGGTCTGGATGCGCCTGCACGCGCAGCGCCTGGACGCGGATGGCAAGCGCCAGTTCGGCTTCGAACAGGAGATGCAGTACTTCCAGCTCGGCAAGGACCTGGCGATCCGCTACAGCGGTGATGCCGGCGACAATTCACGCAGCCATACCGGCATCAGCGCGGGTTATGGGCGCACCAACGTCAACTTCAATGACCGCCGCCGCGGGGATGCGGGCATGGGCTACGACACCGGCAAGATGAAGGGCGAGATGCTGACTCTGGGCGCGTACCACACGCGCTATGCCGACAACGGCAGCTACCTCGACCTGGTGGGCCAGCTGCATTCGGTGCGCAACGACTACACCGACAGATACGGCGGCGAGGGCAAACAGAAGGGCACCGGCCTGGGGCTGAGCGTCGAGGTGGGACGCCCCTGGCAGATTGGAGAAAGCCAATGGCTGATCGAGCCGCAGGCGCAATTGACCTACCAGGTCACGCGTTACCGCGGCTTCGCAGACAACGTGTCCCCGGTGGACGGCTTCACCAGCCAGAGCCTGCGTGGCCGGGTGGGAGCGCGCCTGGCCTGGAACGACAAGGCCGAGCGCAGCGACCAGCTCGCGCGCACCAACACGTTCTACTTCACGGCCAATCTGCTGCACGAGTTCAAGGATCCGAAGGCCGTGACCATCGGCAGCACCGCGGTGAGTGAATGGGGCAAGCAGACCTGGGCAGAGGTAGGTGTCGGGGCACAGCTGCCGCTGAGCAGGACGACCTACCTCTATGGCGGATTGCAGTACCAGCGCTCGCTCAGCGGCGCCCACCGCGAAGGTGTCTCGGGGCAGCTCGGTGTGCGGGTGGCATGGTGAGCGCGGCGCAACTCTCGACAACGACAAGGAAACAACCCATGCACACGAAGAACACTCCGAAGAAGAGCGCGCCGAGCTTGCTCGCTCTCGGCACTGCGGCCGTTGCCGCGCTCGTGCTCGCCGGCTGCAGCAGCCTGCACGACGAGCGCTACAACTGGTGCCAAGGGCAGAACTGCGCACTCACACCCGTCATGCCACCGGCCGCCGCGCCAGTGCAGGTGCCGGCGGCGCCGACGATCCAGCGCGTGACCCTCAGTGCGGATGCTCTTTTTGCCTTCGATCGTTGGAGTGCGGCCGACATGCTGCCGAAGGGGCGCAGCGAACTCGACACGCTGGCTCGCGCGCTGCAAGACCAGCAGATGCAGGTGCAAGGCCTGACGATCACGGGGCACACCGACCGACTCGGCGCAGAGGCCTACAACGAAGAGCTGGCGCTGCGACGTGCCAACACCGTGCGCGACTACCTCAAGGGGGCGGGCGTGAATGTGCCCATGGACGTGCGATCGATGGGGGAGCGCGAGCCTGTGACGCGCGATTGTCTAGGCACGCAGCGCACGCCACGCTTGATTGCCTGTCTGCAGCCGGACCGCCGTGTCGTGGTGGACATCCTGGCTCAGACGAAGACGAACCAGTGAGAAGCGAGAGCGCTGCCGCCCGAGGGAACCCGGGCGGTAGCGCTCCGCTGCAGATTTCCGAAGCACAAGCGAATTCCTGGTTGTGCTGTTGCCGGAAGAAACTGGACTTCTTCGGTGCGAGCCTGAGCTTCGCGAACCCTCCATCAGCGGGAGTCTGGTGCGCAGGAACCCCGCGATTTCGCTGCTGGAGAGCATGAGCGGAGATGCCTGCAACTCCTTTTGCTGCAGATAGTAAGAAATAGGAAGTAGAGAAGTCTCGGGCCCTCCCGTATTCTGGGGATGGCGATCGTCTTGAGAGGGACGGAATGATCTTCGTGCCTGCAGCATTCGCTTTGCGTTGTGTCTTCTGATTGCGGTGGAGATACCTCCCCGAGCCTCGACAGCCAGGTCAAGTTCCACAGTCGCCGGTGCCCGCGGTCTTCAACATGTCTGGCAAACGAAACGGCCCAGGCTTGTCTTCATTGCAATCCGGGAACAGGACAGAGGGCTGTCGAGCTCTTCGTACCGCGTGAACTGGGTACCAACGCACGGCGTGATCCGAGAGTCGAATCTCGGGCGTGGATGGGTCCACTGCTGCATGAGGCTCTATCGTCAGTCAAGACAAAGGAAAGCCAATGTCCGCACCCATCGAAATCAGGATCAACCCAGACTGGGCCGATCCTGCGACGCGCCCCGCATGCAAATATGCGCCGATCGTTGTCGAGAAGATCCAGAGCGTGCCAGCAATTCAGACAATGAAGGAGGTCCTGGAAAAACGCGTCAACACGTGCCGCTTGCTCGCGACGCAAAACGACAACCCTCATCTGCAGGGCACCGGCTGGTTCTCGTTCCTGCGTGCAGGTCCCTCCCACACGCCTCATCTGCGCTCCTCGAGCGTGCCTGTCATCGTCATCAGCGGAGGGAACGCGCTGAAACTGGCCCAGGATCTGAACGCGGACCACAGCCTTGCATGGCATCCGGCGAATCTTCGAAACGAGCCGCTGTATCTCCTCGTCCACAAGCTCGATTTCAGGACCTATCAGGGTGCGCTGTCGCGCATCATGAACAGCTTCCGGAACATGCACCTGATCGGCTGGGACGGCGGAAAGATGACCGGCTTTGGTGCTGCCCGCGCCGCGGCACTGGCGTTTGCCGACTCCTTGCCGTACCGACCTCAGCAGATTCTTCTGATGGACCAGGATGTGGCTCAGACCGAAGGGACGCGGCACACTAGGCCCGACGTGCAACGCAAGGTCACGGACCTGCACAATCAGTTTGCCAAGCCGATCGTCGGGCTTGGGGTCGGCTACCCCACAAGGCAGCCCGTTCCAAAGCCGTTCGCAAACGTGCCTTATCCGCGCCTGAAGGACTTTGCGTCGCCCACTCAGCAGTTCGTGTCCATCAAGGCACCGTTCCGGCAGCGCGCGCAAAGCACCCCTCACCCCTATCTCGCCAATTCGAACTACCTGAAGACAGACGATGGGCTGTATCCGGCGTTCATGGTTGCGGGTGGTGAGGACATGCTCGCAACCTACGAGCTCGACTTGATCCAGGATGACCACAACGACACCCTGCGCCACGAGCGGATCGTCAAGAAGGCACTTCAGGGGCCCAACGATCCTCAGAATCTGTATTGGAACAATGCGCGTGTCGAGACATTGGAGCGGCTCTTCAGGGAAGAAAAATGCACGCCCCTCAGTTTGGAAGGCGTGCCGTATACGCTGGAAGGGCTGTTGCTCTTGTTTACCCATAAGGGCTGGCAGGCAGGCCATCCCACGCCGGAGTCGTACAACAACGCCGCCTGCATCATCGAGCGCATCATCCTGCGCTACTTCAAGATTTCACCGCAGGGAACATTCGGGCACAACGAAGTCTTCCAGCAAAGAAAGGGCTTCATTCCCGTTGTTTGACACCCTCGTGCATGCGTCTGCGCACGCCTTCTGTCGCTCGGGGAAGCGGGGGGCGGGCTGTGCCCCCGCACTGTTCGTGTCCCCGCTGCCCGCCTGTGCGATCAGCGTGCCGTGCTCGTCGCAGACGCAGGCTTAGCCCGGCTGCTGCGCCTGGGCTGTGCTCGGCGATTCCTGTGCGAGCCTACGGAACTGCACTCGCATGACTTCGCAGGACCTTCAGATCAAGCACGCTGATCGAGTTGTAGTTGAGGCCAATCGCGCCGCTTTCGGCCAGCTTGCGAAGGGCCTTGTTGACGGACTGCCTCGTGACCTGCAACAGGGCCGCGAGGTCTTCCTGGGTGATCCGCAGGCCGATCTTGATGGCTGATCCGTCCTTGCTTCCGTAGAGCATCGCCAGTCTTTCGAGTGTCGATGCCAGACGCTGGGAAAAGGAGCCCATCCAGGCGCCGAGCAGGGTATCCAGGACCTGTCGGTGCTGCTTCATCAGCATGACGGCCATGTCTCTCCACAGCGCAGGCTGTTCGTCGAGAAACTGCAGGATCAGCGCCGTCGGCATCTGAACGACTGTCGTATCCAGACAGGCACTGAAGTCATAGAGAACCCGCTGGTCCGGTTCCGGACTTTCCATGCCTTGCGTGTTCTCAAGCAAACGCACCAGACCGATCAGGCTGCCAGGGCCGAGCAGCGTCACCGGCGCGCGCGGCCCTCTGGGCGGCGTGCGGCTGACGATGACGTGACCCGAGATGATCGTGAAGGTCCAAGGCTCACCTGCCTCGACCCCGACAAGCTCGTGCCGGGCGAAGCGCCTGACGCGCGACTTTGCGAGCAGTCGTTGCATCGAGCCTGCGGGCCAGGGACCAAAACCCGAGGTGAGCCTCAGTGCATGCTCCATCAACGCGACGTCTTTCTGGGCGAGTTCGAAATCTGCCATTGCTTCGTGTTGGCCCTCTCGCGAACAAGCATTCACGAGAGAAGAGGGTGATGGAGCGCCGCGGGTACGGATCACTTTTTTGGTTATTTTTTATAGCTTAATGGATCGTGGAACGTGATGTCGTTTTTCTGCGTGCCTCAAGCTCGACTTCGAAAGGAAGACGGTTCATCGAGTGGGCTCTGGAGAGTCAAGAAAAAGGGCCTCATCCTAGGAATGGCAATGCGGTGCTACTAGCACAATGTTTGGAACGGTTGATTGCTGATTCGGCAATCGATGAACACTGCACTTGCGGACGGCACCTTCACGGTGTGCTGACCATGACCGCCCCACTTGAACGAAGTCGCATCGACGAACCGCTTACGCACGACTGACAGCGCAGGTCGAAGGCGGTCTCGGGGCCGGTTGCGGACATTGCCGCTTCTTCATGGCAGCCGTTCGAGGCAGCGCGTACCATGCCGGTCCGTCCGCCGACCCGTTGAGATGGAGGGTTGCCTCATGGTGATTTCCTTGCGCCGATCAGACGAAGCCGCCGACCTGATAGAGGTGCTGGCCGTGCCGTATCGGGCGACCGCCGCCTACAGGAGCCTGCTGCAGTTGGGAGCGCGGGCGCTTCCCGCGGTTCGTGCCGGGCTGCGACACGGCAACGCCGACGTGCGTTTTCACTGCTGCCGGTTTCTCGATCGATACCCTGCAGCCCGACACGCTGGCGGACCTGCTCGCAATGCTGGACGACGCCGATCAGCGCGTGCGGATCACGACACTGCACACACTGGCTTGCGATCGTTGTAAGGAGGGATCGTGCCAGCCGGAGGAGGCCGAGGTTCTTCCGCGGGCGATGGAACTGCTGGCGAAAGATCCCAGCGCGCATGTTCGGGCCATGGCGATCGAGGTCGTCGGCCGGTTCGTCCACGGCAACCGGCATGCCGCGGCTGCGATCGAAGCGGCCGTGCAGTCGGACCCGAGCTCCGCGGTCCGGAAAAAGGCCGGGCGGTATGCCCCAGGGGGCGCTATCCATGGACGCTCCGCTCCGGGACAGCCTCGAAGAGCCGTTGCCTCACCAAGCGGAGATGGCTGAGCGCAGCCCCTGCTGCAAGTCTGTGTCCCGCTGCGCCTAGCCGGGTCTGGGGCCGGTCCCGTGGGTTCTCGAAGCCAAGCTGCTTGGCGTTGCAGACTTCTTCAACGAACCGAGCTCCATCGGACCGCGACACAGGCGCTTTGAATTAATGTATGATGAACATCATGCGAAATGCAAAAGGCAACGCCCGAGCAGCGGCCAAGGAAGAATCCCACGAACGGATCGTGGTGGCCGCAGCGCGGGCGATTCGTCGCAGTGGCTATGACGGCACCGGGGTCGCCGACATCATGAAGGAGGCCGGTCTGACCCATGGCGCCTTCTATGCCCATTTCGAATCGCGCGAGGCCATGCTGGCGGAAGCGGCGGGCCGCGCGTGCGCCGAGTCTGCCGCAGCAGCGGCGGACGTTGTTGCCAATGTGTCCTCGGAACAAGCGCTGGCGTGCATGCTTCGCACCTATCTCTCGCAGGAGCATCTGGAGCAGATTGAGATGGGATGCCCCTTGGCCGCGCTGGGATCGGAAACGCCGCGCCAAGCGCCCGAAGTACGCCGGGTGACCACCCGGCATATCAAGGCAATGATCGATCTCGTCGCCCGCCAGTCGCCTGATTGGGGGCAGCCCGGCGCGCATGAACGCGCACTCGTGACCATTGCCACGATGGTGGGCACCTTGTTGCTGGCTCGTGCAGTCGACGAGCCAGCGCTGTCGAACAGCCTGCGCGAAGCGGCACTGAAGCACCTGGCCCATTCCTGAATTCACCGATCCACACGGCTTTTTGCTCGCATCTACATATGATGATCATCATGCGATATTTGGGTTTTCCCCTTCGACGCAACGCCCCTCTCTCCACTTGGCCGGGCCTGTCGGCCTTGATGGGGCACGAGTCGCATGGGCGAGGAAAAAACGTCGGGCATCACTCCCGCCCCTCAGCATGGCACGCACGCACAACCGCCAAACCCGCTTCTCGCCGCCTCGCAATCCGGCTCGCGCTGTCCTTCCTGGCGATGTCGCTGACTGCAGTGCTCGCGTCCGTCAATGCGCGCGCCGACCGGACATCGCCCACAGGCCTGTGGAAGAACATGGATGACGTCAGCGGCAAGCCGCGAGCCCTGATCCGCATCACGGAGTCGGGCGGAATGCTGCTGGGCAGGATCGAGAAGGTGTTTCCTGGTCCCCAGGAAGACCCGAATCCGAGGTGCACCAAGTGCGAAGGCACGAACAAGGACGCACCTGTCGTCGGTCTGGAGATCCTGAGCGGTCTGAGCAGGGAGGGGGGCGAGTACGTCGGCGGCCAGATCCTCGATCCGGACAACGGCAAGGTCTACCGCAGCAAATTGCGCCTGAGCGACAACGGCAAGAAGCTCGACGTGCGCGGTTACATCGGTGTGCCCATGCTGGGTCGTTCGCAGACCTGGTTGCGCCAGGAATAAGGAGGAGAACCATGAAAGCATTTGTTCTCGATCGATACGGCAAGAAGGCTGCCTTGCGATCGGCAGACATCCCGATGCCGGAGCTGCGTGACGACGAGGTTCTGGTTCAGGTTCACGCCGCAGGCGTCAACTTGCTGGACGCCAAGATACGGGATGGCGAATTCAAGCTCATCCTGCCCTATCGCCTGCCTCTCGTACTGGGCCACGATGTTGCGGGCGTCGTGGCCAAGGTGGGGCCGCGCGTGCAGCACTTCAGAACAGGCGATGAGGTCTATGCGCGAGTCGACGATTTCCGGATTGGCACCTTCGCAGAATTCGTGCCGGTCAAGGAGGCCTCGCTGGCACTCAAGCCCAGGGGTCTCACGATGGAGGAAGCCGCTTCCATCCCTCTGGTGGGCCTGACGGCGTGGCAGGCGCTGGTTGTGAAGGCCAATCTGAAGAGGGGACAGAAGGCCTTCATCCAGGCGGGTTCGGGCGGCGTGGGCACGTTTGCCATTCAGTTGGCCAAGCATCTGGGCGCCACGGTCGCCACCACGACGAGCACGGGCAATGTCGCGCTCGTGAAGACCCTCGGTGCGGATGTCGTTGTCGACTACAAGTCGCAAGACTTCGAGGACATCCTGCACGGCTACGACGTGGTTCTGAACAGCCAGGATGGCAAGACGCTCGAGAAGTCTCTGCGGGTGCTCAAGAGGGGCGGCAAGCTCATCTCCATCTCCGGGCCGCCCGATCCCGAATTCGGCAAGGAAATCGCGGCACCCGGTTTCGTGAAACTGGTCATGCGGCTGCTGAGCTCTGGCATTCGACGCAAGGCGAAGGGCCGGGGCATCGACTACGCGTTCCTCTTCATGAAGGCCAACGGCAGCCAGCTGCGCGAGATCACCCGCCTCATCGAAGCCGGAGCGATCCATCCCGTCGTCGATCGGATCTTTCCCTTCGCGTCAATCAACGAGGCCTTGGCTTATGTCGAAGCGGGCCGAGCGAAGGGCAAGGTCGTCATCAAGTTCAAGTGAAGCTGCTTTTTTCCACCTTGGAGATTCCCATGAAGATCGAAAACACTGTTGCCCTCGTCACCGGCGCCAACCGCGGCATCGGCCTGGCATTCGCGCGCGCGCTGCTCGCCCGCGGTGCGCGCAAGGTCTACGCAGCCGCGCGCGATCCCGCAACCGTCACACAGGACGGTGTGCAGACCCTCCGGCTCGATGTCACCCGCCCGGAAGATGTGGCGGCCGCTGCGGCGCTGGCATCCGATGCGACGCTGGTGATCAATAACGCCGGCATTGCGCAGCCAGGAGGCTTTCTGGCGGCCGACAGCGAGGACGTCGCACGGCGGATCTTCGAAACCAACTTCTTCGCTGTGCTGCGCATGAGCAAGGCCTTCGCGCCGATTCTCAAAGGCAACGGCGGCGGGGCATTGCTCAACGTCCTGTCCGTGGCCTCGTGGGTGAACGGCGGGGAGCTCGCTGCCTATTCGGCAAGCAAGTCCGCGGCCTGGTCGCTGACCAATGCACTGCGCAGCGAACTGGCGGCGCAGAAGACGCAAGTGCTGGGGCTGCACATGGCCTATGTCGACACCGACCTCACGCGTGGCTTCGACGTTCCGAAGTCCAGTGCGCAGGAGATCGTCAGGCGCGCGCTCGATGGCCTCGAATCGGGCCTCGATGAGGTGCTGGCGGACGACCTCACCCTGCAGGTCAAGCAGGGCATGACCGCGGCGCGGCCCAGCTACCTTCCGCAGGCGTCGTGAGCCCGACACGCGCCAGATCGCTGAAGCTGCCCATTGCCTCTGACCAGGCCTCGAACGACCTCCATCTGTCCAGGATTTCCATGCTTTTCGAACCTCTCGTCACCCCTTCGATCCGGCTCGCCAACCGAACCGTCATGGCGCCGATGACGCGCAGCCGCGCGGTCAACGCCAATACGCCCAACACCCTGATGGCCGAGTACTACGGCCAGCGCGCTTCGGCGGGGCTCCTCATCACCGAAGGAACTTCGCCATCGCCCAACGGCCTGGGCTATGCGCGCATTCCCGGCCTCTTCAACGAGGTGCATGTGCGCGGATGGAAGGTTGTCACCGATGCGGTCCATGCCAAGGGCGGCAAGATCTTCGTCCAGCTCATGCACACCGGCCGCGTGAGCCACACGGCCAACCTGCCTGCGGGTGCGGAAGTGCTCGGACCGACGGCCAGCCCGTGCCCGGGCGACATGCACACCGACTCCCAGGGCATGCAACCGCACAGCGCTCCGAGGGCCATGACCGCGATCGATATCGCCCGCGCGGTCGACGAATACGCGAACGCTGCGCGGCTTGCCATCGAAGCAGGATTCGACGGCGTCGAGCTCCATGCCGCAAACGGCTATCTGATCGAGCAGTTCCTGAACGCCAATGTGAACCAGCGTACCGATGCCTATGGCGCAGGCATCGAAGGGCGCAACCGCTTCGCGCTCGAGGTCGCCAGTGCCACCGCGGCCGTCATCGGTGCACAGCGTGTCGGCATCCGGCTGTCGCCGTATGGCGTGTTCAACAGCACGGGCGCGTTTCCCGAGGTCGAGGCGCAATACCTGGCGCTCACAGAGAAACTGTCGAAGCTGGGCCTGCAGTATGTCCACCTGCTAGACCACTCGGCGATGGGCGCTCCGCCGGTGCCTGCCGAGTTGAAAGCCCAGTTGCGCACCGCGTTCCAGGGCCTGTTCATCCTCGCCGGCGGCTTCGATCGCGCCAAGGCCGAAAGCGCGCTCGAAGCGGGCCAGGCGGACCTCATCGCCTTTGCCCGTTCCTTCCTTGCCAATCCCGATCTGGTGGAGCGCATGCGAAACGACACGGCGCTGAATGTCATCGACACGGCGACGTTCTACACCCCCGGCCCCAGGGGCTACACCGACTATCCGGTCCTTGTCGCTTGAGGGACGCCAGCGGCACCAACGATCGAGTCAAGACGCCGAGCAAGGCTGATCAGCCGACCACATGAGCACCGTGAGGGTGGAGCAACATGAACGAGCCGCAAGAATTGAAGAGCACCTGGAAAAGCGTACGAACGCGAACGATCACGGCGGGCGGTGTGAAGTTCGCCTACCGGGAACTCGGGGCGGACAACCCCGGCCCACCGCTTGTGTGCCTCATCCATCTGGCCGCGGTGCTGGACAACTGGGATCCCCGGGTCATCGACGGGTTCGCGGCCAGACATCGTGTGATCGCGTTCGACAACCGCGGTGTCGGTGCTTCGAGTGGTTCTCCGTCGGCATCGATGGAGGAGATGGCGCAGGACGCGATCGCTTTCGTCGAGGCAATGGGCTTCGATCAGGTCGACCTCTTCGGATTCTCGATGGGCGGAATGATCGCCCAGGAGATCGTGTTGATGAAGCCCGCGCTCGCGCGCAAGATGATCATCACGGGGACGGGCCCCGCCGGTGGCGAAGGCATCAGCAAGGTGGCGCGGGTGACGTACCTCGACATGCTTCGGGGCTGGCTCAGCTTCCAGGACCCGAAGCAATTCCTGTTCTTTACCCGAACGCCCTCCGGGATCCGCGCGGGCAAGGAGTTCCTGCTGCGCATCCAGGAACGTACCGAAGATCGCGACAAGAAAATCACCGTGGCCGCGCTGCAGGCCCAGTTGAAGGCGCTGCGCCGGTGGGGCAACAAGGCGCCTGCGGACTTGTCGAAGGTTCATCACCCCGTCCTCGTTGCGAACGGCGACAGCGATCGCATGGTCCCGAGCAGAAACACCCGCGATCTGGCCGAGCGGCTCCCGAACAGCGAACTCATCATCTATCCCGATTCCGGACACGGCGCGGTGTTCCAGTTCCATGGCGATTTCGTGCGCAGGGCGCTCGCATTCCTTGCGCGCTAGTGAATCTCGCCGCCATCTCCGACGGCGGGGCTGGCTTGAGTGGCAGTCCAAAGTGGGACTGATTGAAGATCAGCATCGAGAGCTGAGCAGGCCTCGAAATCGTCGGAGTGTTGATTGCCACCGAAAATTGACCCTCTAAACGCAGTAAGGGGGTGCGGATAAAAACTTGGACTGGTTTATGCCGCAAGTCCAAGGCTCACCCGGTATTCGATGGGGCTGAGAGAGCCAAGAGAGATCTTGATCCGCTTCTCGTTGTACCAGCGGACGTACGAGTCGAGCGCCTCGATGAATTGCGCAATGGTGGCGTTCTTCCAGTTTCGAGGATAGAACAGTTCGTTCTTCAGCCGACCGAAGAAGCCTTCGCAGGCTGCGTTGTCGGGCGAGCATGCCTTGCGAGACATCGAGCGAATGAAGTTTGCGTCGCTCATTCTTGATAGCCAACCTGGCCAGCGGTAGTGGCCGCCACGATCGGAGTGAACCACGGGCCGATCAGCCGTGTCGGCCACCGTCTCGATGGCTGCGTCCAGCATCGTGTTGACCAACTCCGCGTCCGGATTGGTCCCAATGGTCCAACTGACGACCATTCCATCGAAGCAGTCGATGATGGGCGAGAGGTACACCTTGCCCGCCGGGATCTGGAACTCTGTGATGTCTGTGAGCCATTTCGCGTTGGGGACTGCGGCCTGGAAGTCACGGTTGATGAGGTTCTCCGGCGCTGGGCTGATCTCGCCAAGGTATGACGCATATCTGCGCTTCCTGGGCCTTGGAACAACCAGGCTTTCCTGCTTCATCAATCGCTGCACGACCTTCTCGGAGATCGTGACGTCCTGCCTCGCGAGCGAAGCCTGCAGCCTGCGGTAGCCATAGCAGCGGTGGTTCGACTCAAAGATGTCGGTGATGGATTGCCGCACCTCCAGGTACTTGTCCCCCACCGCTGCACGGGCCCGATGGTAGAAGTACGAGCTGCGCGCAAGATCCAACTGTGCAAGGAGCTCTGGCAGGCCATGGTGCTCCCTGAGGGCGTCAATCAGCAGTGTCTTCTCCCGGTTGGACAGGAGCTGCAGGTCGACGCCCAGGCCTTTTTTTAACAGTTCGTTGGCCTTGTTCAAGAGATCCTGCTCGAGGCGCAGTTGCCTGACTTCTCGGCGCAGCGACTCAACCTGGCGCTCGAGCTCGTCGCGCTCCTGCGAAGGCGAAGATGGATGGGTGCGTTTCATGGATGCGGGTGCCTCACGTCCAAGAAGTTGGTTCTTCCAGTTGTACAGCGTTGGCCGGCACACGCCGAACTTGTCGGCTATCGCCTGGGCACTTTCCTCGCGCGTGCAAAGCCCCATGACTCCAGCCTGCATCAGCTCTGTGGAATGCCTTCGTCGCTTCACACTGCCGACGACAGCCCTTCTGGCCTCAGGAAGGGCCTCGCGAATCCAGGAAGTTAGCGTCCCCCTGCCGGGGTAGCCCAGTGCCCTCATGGTGGCCGCAATGCAGCGGTCGTGAGTGAGGTAGTGCTTGATCGCTGCCGCCTTCTGTTCCTTCGAGAACTTGGCTGCTCGGCCCGCATAGCCCGTCGGCAAGTCGAGCTTCTGCTGGTATTCGTTGTACCAGCCCTTCAGAGAATTCTTGGTTGGATAACCCAGCTGGCGGATGGTGGGTCTGACGCGTTTGCCCAGCTTGATGTAGAGCTCAACAGCTCGAATCCGATCTTCGTAGGAATACATGAACTACCTCCTGGTAGTCCAAGTTTTTGTCCGCACCCCCCTTGGGTCAGAGATCGGCGGAATCCAACACACCGGACGCTGATCGGTGGAGAAAGCCGTCTTTCGGTCATTGGAAAGGACAAGGTATTCGGGTGCTTCCATGGCTTCGTACCCGGCCAGTGCCTGCTTGCCCGCCCAGCTCGCATGAGCGCCACCGCTGAATACGTGCCACAGGTAGGCTTTCAAGTTGAGCCCCTGTCGTTGTTGACCGAACGCGTGCAGCCATGCGGTGACAAGCGCTGCAGCTTCCGCTTCCGAGAGGCTGCGAAGAATGGCGCCTGGATCGACAAGGGGCGATGTGGAACGTGTCATGCGAGAAAGTATGCTTCTTGATGAGCGTTCGGACATCCCCAGCCGACGAGAGCTGGAAGATGATCGGGGTGTCGATGGCGCTGCCTGCGATCGGCGTGCTGCGCATCGATCCGGTTGGACATCATCCCCCTGGCCGAACGTTCGTCAGCTACGCGCGAAGTTGCTCCAGCTCGATGCCCACCAGGGGGTGGGCCTGGATCGCCAGTGCGGTACGCACCCCGACGACGACTTGAAATGCCTTCAGCGGCGTCGAGCCAAACTCAAGGCAGGAGCGATACACCCCTGCCGCGATGGGCTCGGCAAGTTTTCCCAAGAACACCGGGATGGGGACGACTTCATCGGCAAACTGGCGGCACGACGCGCAATGTCTCGCGCGTTCGGCCGCAGCGTAGTCCAGTGCGATTTGCGGGCGCAGCCAGAAGTAGTCCGGATCCGCCGGTAGTGCAACAAAGTCCTCTCTCGTTGCACCATGGTCTTGGAGCACCTTGCGCAGGTGCGCGGAGACCAGGAGGTAGCCGTCATAAGTCGCAGTGATGTCTCTGCGGCGCTTCTTCACGCGGTACCCGGGATGGATGTAGTCGGGGTCGACCTTGCCGCCGCATTCCGGACAGGTGGCTGGATGCGGGTGACCCATGCTCCCGAAACGCCACTCGCTACTCTGAGGATCGGGCTTGTACGTTTCGTCCCCCAGCATGTACGTGTCGTCGTCGTGCCCGTGCAGCGCGTATGCCCAAGCGGCCTGAGTCCTGTTCATTCGCTCCTCTTGTCTGTCATCTAGCGGCTGGAAAGCCACTTCGAAAGCCAGATTCTGGCCTAAGGCCGAAGTCCAACCGCCGGATCGGAAGGCCAACCTGGCCAGGGGGAGAAGGTCGACGCGCTCAAGAAAAAGGTCCTGAACCATGGGCCGGCTTGCGCATGGCAAACACGGCACCCGGACTAAGATCCATGCAAGCCTTCGCGCCCGGCAGTCGACGAATGTCAGCCCGAGCGAACGGCCTGCCCAGGTCACTTCATCTCCGCCTCGAACCGTCTGTTCGTGTCACACATTGGACAACCGTGAATCATCAAGAACGAGAACGCCAGGTGGTCTTCGCGCTGGAGCGTCTGCTGACCAGCGAGGACCCATCGCCGAAGCGCTGGCGCTTGGCATCGTGGGGCCTGGGCATCGCCCTGTGGCTGACCTTGTCCGCGACGTTTTTCGTCTGTCTCATGGGGCCGCAGGTCGCCCGTGGCTTGTTGGTCGTTCCGTTCCTTGCGGGCTTTGTGGGCGCGCTCAGGATGTATGTCACCACCATCACGCGCCAGTGGTCGATCCTCAGCCAGTTCATCGATCGGGAAGCCGTCCGGCAGCGCGCCGCTGAATTGCGCCATTCCGATGTCGTCCGCTGAGGGAACTGCGAGGTTCCAGCGCATCGTGCCGGCCTTGCCGCATGCACCGATCGGTGGCGTGGTGACCTTGGCGTACAAGAAAGGAAGCGGTACGCCGTCCGCCAATGTCAGCCAGTCAGCGCCTGGCGGACAGCCTGCGGAGGGTCGCTTGATTCACCATTGATGGCACGGGCCCGCCTGCACCGTGCGCCCATGGCCATGGAAGCACCATACGGCCGATTCGCTGAATGGTCCGCCCCTATCTTTCTCTCGGTGCCGAGCCGTTTGTGGTCACGGGAACGTGGACGTCCCATTGCTGCGGTGGATCGACGGTGCGTGCGCATCGCACTGCGATCACACGACGACTTTGCGGTATCACGGCACCCCGCGCGTCGGTCGACGACCAGCGAATCGTGTCCCACCGTGCATCCAGCGCGACAGCGCAGCGTGGCACGAAGACCTTGAGATTCGGCTCGCCAGCGTGCCAGATCACGCCGCCCTTTGCGTTGTGCTGCGCAACGAATGCGCGGGCCCGTTCACGGATCTCGTACAGGCCCTGCGTGGAGCCGTGGGAGCGCATGTCCTCGATGCCTGCGGCAGGGCATGGCGCTGCCGCCAGCAGCAGCCAGAGGGGCAATGCGTTTCGAGGGTGGGCTATGGTGTTTGGAAAGTGGGCTCGCGTGCATTCCCCCGTGGTTCGCCGGCGGGCCTTGGTGCACGGGGCGGAAGGTGGCCTGCACGTGCTGCGGGATCGCAGGATGGCGCTGACCCAGATGCCCGCGAAAACCTTGTCATGTGAGCATGCGTCGGCGCGTGGAGGCTGGGCGTGTCGCCGGATGGCTGCATGAAATGTCACCCAAGGAATTCACTCCGAACGCGCGGTGCAGTTCCTGGAAAGTCACTGGAACAGCGCTGACAATGCGCCAGTCGTGAACATGTGGTCCCGAGGAACCCATCAAGGAAGCCTCGTTCTTGCTGACGGCCTGGCTTACTCCTTCCTCCTTTCTCTTTGCGAGCTCGTTGATGGCCAATGACCGAAATTTCTCCGTGGCGCCGGCCCTGCTGTTGGCGCTTGCCCTCCTTGGTGGGACAGCCCAGGCCTCGGGTGGCTCGCCGGAATCGTCGAGTTGCCAGTTCACGGCCTTCGTCGAAGAGACCGACCCCGCCGGCCTCAATGTGCGCGCGGAGCCCGCCCCCACGGCGAAGGTGCTTGGCAAGCTGCCGTCGGTCTGGTCGGATGGATCCGGACTGCGAGTGCGCGTTCGCGTGGGTGTCACGGCCAGCGCCAACGGCTGGTTCAAGATCCGCGAGGCAGCGGACGACGACATGTTGACCGGGCAGGCACCCCGGCCCGTCTACAAGGGCGAAGGCTGGGTCAGCGGCCGCAAGCTGGTCGTGAAGTCGCAGGCCAAGGCAGGACGTGCGGCGCCGTCGCCAGGTGCGCCCGCGACGATCCGGTTGCAGGATGACTCGCTGTTCGATGGCGACAGCACCGTGGCCGCCGGCCGGCCCGTCGACTGCCGGGGGCGATGGGTCCAGGTCGAGTACGAGGAAGCCCGCTTCCCCGCCAACCTGCGGCCGTTGCAGATCGCTGCTGCGGCGCGTGCAGGCGTACCCAAGGGACGGTTCCGGACATGGCTCAACAAGATCTGCGGCATCCAGGAAACCTCCTGCGATGGTCTTTGAGCACTGCCGCTGCGGGCGTCGTGACAGGGTCCAGTGGCGCACGGCCGGATCTCGTGCGCTTGCAGGCAGGAAGAGTCCCAAATAACGGTCCAGCGCCTCCTGGCGCAGGCGCGCCATTGCCTTTCTTCGCGATGCGAGACAGGAGCACCGGCGCAACGCATCCGGCTTGCGCGTCGCCCAGGGATGCGAGGAAGCGGGGTCTTCGTCCCTGAACACGTTGCCGAGGTCCAGGTGCATCTCGATGAAGTGCTCCGAGCAAAGCACGGGTCCATGATTTACTCGCGCGCTCGCGCGCATTGTCCGAAAACCTGTCTTCTCGCCGAACGCTGGGATGGGCTCGGGCCGGCCATGCAGGCACCCAGCCTGTCGGACTGCCCGCACTTCTGCTTGTAGTCGTCGTGCAGTTTGTCTTGTTCGTCCGGCGAGCAGTTTCCTAGCCCAGCGCGACCACGCCAAGCGCGATCACCGTCCCGACGCCGGTGCTGATGGCGGCCGCCTAGACACCGATGCCGGCTCCCACTGCGCAATCCGCGGGGTCAGTCCGAGGGCGCCAATCTTCAGATCGATTGAAATAGGAAGGGATTTCCATGATGGAAATACTTTCCAGAAAATTCCTATGATCGCCCCCGGTCAACCCCGCCGCAGCGCAACGGTCGGCCAGCATCGGCAGAGCGCTCGCACTCTGCGCCATCGATCAGAACGAGGAGACTCCCTTGGAATTTGCCAAATCATTGACTCTCAGGCTCGCCTTGGCGGCGGCCGTGACGCTGGCCGTGACTGCATGCGGAGGAGGAAGCGGAGGTGGTGGAGGGGTGCCGCTCACGGCCCTTCCCGTGGCGCCGGCGGCACCGAGCAATCCGACCGAGCCTGCGGGCGAGACACCGGTTCAGCCAACGGACCCGGTGGCCGAAGCCCCCGACGACAGCTTCGACACCTACTACAACGTCTGCAGGGGAACGAATCCCAAGTGCTACAACGACTGGGGGGCCTTCGCTTCGACGCCGGACCGGGTGCTGGTCTATTCGCGCACCGCGGGGCCGCGTCATGCCGTGCTGGGCACGCCGATGGCCGCGGGTTTGAACCCGGTGATGAATCCGGACAACGTGATGCAGGCGGGCCTGGTTCGCATGCTGTCGGCCGAAGGCATCACGGTCGACTGGACGGAGGACGTCGCGGTCCTCAGCAGCCGCATCAACAACTACAAGGCGATCATTTTCGCGAGCTCGAACCGCGACACGCTGTGGAACGGCGCGGTCAGCACGAGCCAGGACGCCGCGCGCACCGCGCTGCGCAACTACATGCGCCGCGGCGGCGGCTTCGTCGGCCTGCACAACGCTTTCGGCGCGGAGTACAACTGGCCCTACTACGAAGGCCTGCTCGGCAACGCGAACTTCTACAACCACGGGCCGAATCGCGCCGGTGATGTCGAGATCGTCTCGGATGACCCGTCGACGAAGGACGTGCCCAAGCGCTTTTCCTTCCAGGACGAGTGGTACAACCTCATGCCCTTCCCCACGAAGGTGAAGTTCCTGGCGAAGGTCGACACCTCGACACTGAAGCCGCTGACGGCGGCGCCGCATCCGGGCCATGCGGACTTCCATCCGGTCGCCTGGTGCCAGTACTACGACGGTGGCCGGGCATGGCTCACGACCCTCGGGCACAACGCCCACTCCTTCACCGCGGACCTCTCGGGCGTGGGGGCCATCGAGTTCCAGAAGCTCGTGGTCCAGGGCGTCAAGTCGGCCATGGGTCTCACGCCCTTCTGCACCGAATAGCGACCGAGCAATTGGCTGCCGAGGCCGGCTTCGCGCAACGCGCCCAGCCTGCGGTGCGTGCGGCCTCGCGCGCATCCGTTTCCCAACTTCACCAGGTAGAGACATCCATGAAACAGAGATCATTGGTCACGCTGCTGGTTTCCTGCGGCGTGCTCGCATCCCCCTTGTTGATCGGCGCCTGCGGCGGCTCGAGCGGCGGCAGTGCGCCGGTGCTGCCCATCAGCCCGGCCCCCGCGCCACCGCCGGCATCGAGCGCGCCGCCAGCGGCATCGCCGCCTGCGGCCGCCGCGCCCGCGGCCGACCTGTCCGACTGCTGCACGGCCGGCGACAAGGACTTCCCCAAGGTGGGCGGCAATCTGGGCAACCAGAACTACTCCAGCCTGCGCAAGATCAACAAGGGCCTGGTCGGCCAGCTGGGCGGCGCCTGGGTCAACCAGATCGAGGGCGGCATGACCACCGGCACCAACCAGAGCACGACCGTGGTCGTCGACGGCGTGCTCTACATCGAGTCCGCGCTGGGCAACGTGATCGCGGTGGACGGCAAGACAGGCCTCACGAAATGGAAGTGGACCACGCCCTACGGCGCCATCACCCGCCGCGGGGTGGCCGTCGCGAAGGACCTGGGCCTGGTCTTCACCGTCGCCACCGGCAACCGCCTGGTGGCGCTCAGGACGGACACCGGCGCCATCGCCTGGATCAAGCAGTACCCGAGCAGCACCACCGATCCCGACTACCAGGGCGCGCTGCAGAAGGTGGCGCTCGTCTATCACGACAAGCGGCTCTACCTCGGCACCAACGACGGCAACCGCGGCGCCGCGTTCTCCGCCGATGCGCTGACGGGCAAGGTGCTGACCTCTTTCTGGGGCGTGCCGCGCGCCGGCGAGATCGGCTACGACACCTGGGGCGGCGCGGCCGAATCCGAGCGCACTGGCGCGACGCCGTGGATCCACCCCGCGGTGGATCCCGAACTGGGCCTGGTCTACTGGACCTTCGGCAACGTGCGCGGCGGTTCGTCGCAGAACGGCTCCACGCGCCCCGGCCTGAATCTCTTCGCCAATTCGATCGTTGCGCTCGACCTCAAGACCGGCGAGTACAAGTGGCACTTCCAGTCCGTGCACCACGACATCTGGGACATGGACAACGTGATGTCTCCCGTGCTCGCCGACGTCAAGATCGACGGGAAGGACCGCAAGGTCGTGATCTACGGCAGCAAGACGGGCATGTACTACATCCTCGATCGCAAGGACGGCAGCGCGCCGCTGGGCATCGACGAAGTGCCCGTGAAGCAGGACGCCCGCCAGGCCAGCTGGCCCACCCAGCCCTTGCCGCGCCAGGGCGCCTGGACCGAGACCTGCATCGTGGACCAGCCGCTGGGCACGGCGATCCCCGGCGACCCCAACCGCGCGGTCCCGAACTACGTGAAGGGCTGCCTCTACGACGCGCACTGGGACGTGCCGATCCTGTCCATTCCGGGACATGGCGGCGGTGCCAACTGGAACCACCAGTCCTTCAGCCAGCGCACGGGCCTGGTCTACACGGGCATGGGCTACGTGTCGGCGGCGCACTCGCTGACCGAATCGAGCAACGGCCTGCGTCCGCCGGGCACCTACATGACCGGTGCGGTCGTGGCGGTCGATCCGAGCACCAACCTCGTGAAGTGGAAGAAGCAGATGCCGTATTCGCTGGCGCACGGCAACGGCATCCTGAGCACGGCCTCCGACCTGCTGTTCATCGGCCAGCCCGACGGCAACCTGCTGGCCCTGGATGCGCATGACGGCAGCGAACTGTGGCGCTTCCAGACTGGCGCCGCGATCAGTGCCAGCCCGGTCTCCTACGAGATCGATGGCGAGCAGTACATCTCGGTGTTCTCGGGCGGCACGGGCATCCCGTACGGCGATTCGGCACCGCGCGGCGACCGGCTGTGGGCCTTCAAGGTCGGAGGCTCCGTCGCGCCCGCGCCCACACCGGTGCCGCCCGTCGTGCGCCGGCCGGTGTCGGGTTCGGCGGTGGAGGGCGCTGCATTGCCGACGCCCAACACGGTGTTCCTGGCGCGTGTGCAGACCGCTGCGAATGAGCCGGGCGCCACCGAATCGACGGCCGTGAATGCCATGACGCCGACCTTCATGCGCGTGCCGGCGAACACCACCGTGACCTTCACCAATCCGGGGACCAATGCGAACACGCACTGCGCCACGCAGTTCTTCGAAGGCAGGTTCGACTTCAGGCTGGCTCCGGGCCAGTCCGCGACCCACACCTTTGACACGCCGGGCGAATACTTCTACAACGACTGTCATAGCCCGCGCCCGACGGGCAAGATCGTCGTGTACTGATTCCGTTTCCTAGCCCCCAACCACTGAAGGAGCAATGCGATGAAATGGTGCAAGCCTGAGTTCGAAGAGCTGCGTTTCGGCTTCGAGATCACGATGTACATCTCCGCGCGCTGAGCGCGGCCCCCGACGGCACCGGCTTCGCGCCGGTGCCGTCTTTTTCTTGTGCCCCATGAAGATTCTGGTTCTTGGTTCGGGAGCGGGCGGTGGCTTCCCTCAATGGAATTGCAACTGCCGCCTGTGCGCCGGCCAGCGAACCGGGCAGGTCAGGGCCCTGCCTCGCACGCAGAGTTCGATGGCCGTGTCGGCCGACGGCGAACGCTGGGTGCTTCTGAACGCGTCACCCGACATCGGCGCGCAGTTGCGCGCCTCGCCGGTGCTGTGGCCTCGCCATGGCCTGCGCGATTCCGCGATCGAGGCCGTGGTGCTGATGGATTCGCAGATCGACCATGTCGCGGGGCTTCTGAGCCTGCGCGAGGGATCCCGGCTGCAGCTCTACTGCACGCCCGAATCCCATGAAGACCTCACCGGCAGCCTGCCGTTGCTCAAGGCGCTCGAAAGCTACAGCGGCGTGAACTGGCACCCGATGCCGCTCGAGCCCGGCGGCGGTGCGTGGCACGAGATCGCCGGCCTGCGGCTGCAGGCGGTGCCGGTGCCCGGCAAGGCGCCCCCTTACTCGCCGCGCCGGCAGGCCGAGGCGCGAAGCGACAACGCGGCCGTGCTGATCGAAGACCCGGCCAGTGGCAGGCGCGTGCTCTATGCACCGGGCCTCGCACGGGTCGGCGAGGCCGAGCGCCGGTGCCTCGACGGCTGCGACACCGTGCTGGTCGACGGCACCTTCTGGAGCGAGGACGAGATGGTCGCGGCGGGCCTCGGCAAGAAGCACGCCGCCGACATGGGCCACCTGCCGCAGTGCGACGGACCGCACGGGCCGGGCATGCTGAGGGCGCTGGACGCCTGCGCCGCTCGCAGGAAAGTGCTCATCCACATCAACAACAGCAACCCGATCCTCGACGAAGACGGGCCGGAGCGCGCCGAGCTCGTGCGCCGCGGCATCGAGGTGGCCTTCGACGGCATGGAACTGGAGATCTGACGCGTGACGCACCAGCAACAACAGATGCGGCAGGAGCCCTGGCCGCCGCAGGTCTTCGAGTCGCAGCTGCGCGCGATGGAGTCGCGCTACCACAGCCACCATCCGTTCAACCGGCGGCTCAACGCCGGCGAACTGCAACCCTTCCAGGTCCGGGGCTGGGTGGCGAACCGGTTCTACTATCAGTGCCGCATTCCCGTGAAGGACGCGGCGATCCTCTCCAACTGCGACGATCGCGCGACGCGCAGGCGCTGGGTGGTGAGGATGCTCGACCACGACGGGCACGGCGACCACGAAGGCGCCCACGCCGGCGGCATCGAGATATGGACCCGCCTGGGCCTCGCGACCGGCCTGCGCCGCGATGTGCTGGAGTCGCACGCGCTCGTCCTGCCCGGCGTGCGCTTCGCCGTCGATGCCTACGTCAACTTCGCGCGCACGGCGCCTTGGCAGGAGGCCGTGATCTCCTCGCTGACCGAGATGTTCGCGCCGCGCATCCACAAGGACCGGCTCGCGGGCTGGCCCACGCACTATCCGTGGATCGACACCTCGGGCTTGGACTATTTCCGCAGCCGCATCCCGCTGGCCGACCGTGATGTCGAGCATGGCCTGGAAGTGGCGATGCAGTGGTGCACCACGCGCGAACGACAGGTCCGTGCCCTGCAGATCCTGGGCTTCAAGCTGGACATCCTCTGGGCCATGCTCGACGCGATCGAGAAGGCCTATCCCGATCATCTTCCGAAGGAGCAGCAGCCATGAGCGCATGGACCGACAGCGCACAGCCGGCACTTGGCACGATCTACAGGATGCAGTGGGAAGAGGCCCAGCAGTGCCATGTGCTGCTGTTTCCCGAGGGCATGATCAGGCTGAACCAGCCGGCGGCGGAAATCCTGAAGCGCTGCGATGGCAAGACCTCGGTCGCGGCGCTCGTGGCCGATCTGGAGAGCACCTTCGGCGAACCGGATCTGCGTGCCGACGTGCTCGAGTTCCTGGAGCAGGCCCGTGGACGCCACTGGATCCGGTGAGCGCCGCCGCGTTGCCGCTGTGAAACCGCCGCTGTGGCTGCTCGCGGAGCTGACCTATCGCTGTCCGCTGCACTGCGCCTTCTGCTCGAACCCCGTGGACTACACGCGCTACGGCAACGAACTCGGCACGCACGAATGGGTTCGCGTCTTCCGCGAGGCACGCGCCATGGGGGCCGTCCAGCTGGGGTTCTCGGGCGGTGAGCCGCTGGTGCGCGAGGACCTCGAGGAGCTCGTCGCGGCAGCGCACGAACTCGGCTTCTACACCAACCTGATCACCTCGGGCGTGGGCCTCGCGCCGCAGCGCGCCCAGGCGCTGAAGAAGGCCGGTCTCGATCACATCCAGCTGTCGTTCCAGGACTCCAGCCGCGAGCTGAACGACTTCCTGAGTTCGACGCGCACCTTCGACCTCAAGCAGCGCGTGGCCCGCACGATCAAGGACCTGGGCTATCCGATGGTGCTGAACTGCGTGATGCACCGCTACAACCTGCCGCACGTCGGCCGCATCATCGAGATGGCCGAATCCATGGAGGCGGATTTTCTGGAGCTGGCCAATGTGCAGTACTACGGCTGGGCATGGCGCAACCGCGAGATGCTGATGCCCAGCCGCGCGGCGCTGGCGACCGCGGAAGCGGTGGTCGAGGCGCACCGGCCGCGTCTGGCGGGGCGCATGAAGATCCTCTGGGTGGTGCCCGACTATGCCGAGGCGAAGCCCAAGCCCTGCATGGCCGGCTGGGGCAGCGTATTTTTGGTGGTGGCGCCCGACGGCGTGGCATTGCCCTGCCACAGTGCGCGGATGCTGCCCGGGCTGGATTTCCCCAGCGTTCGCGAGCACACCATCGGCAGCATCTGGCACGACAGTCCGGCCTTCCGCGCCTACCGCGGCACCGGCTGGATGAGCAGCACCTGCGCAAGCTGCGACGACCGGGAAAAGGACCATGGTGGCTGCCGCTGTCAGGCCTTCCTGCTGACCGGCGATGCCACTGCCACGGACCCGGTCTGCCCGAAGAGTCCGCGGCACGCGGAGGTCCAGGCCATGGTCGCGGCCGCGGCGGATGTGCGCGACATCGGCGGTGCGCCGATCCGTTTCGTACCGGGCGCCCGGCGATCGGGCGACCTGGTCTTCCGCACGGACGCCAATGCCCAGGCGCAGGCCTGACGCGGCCCGCGCGTGACAGTGGGTCCTCGGCCGACCATCCACCGGCTGCCGCTGGGCGGCGGACATGTCATGCATGTCGAGGAGCATGGCGACCCGGCGGGCCTGCCGGCGCTGGTGCTCCACGGCGGACCGGGCTCGGGCAGTTCGCCTGTGCTGCGCCGCGGATTCGATCCGTCGCGCTACCGCATCATCTGCCCCGACCAGCGCGGGGCGGGGCGCAGCACGCCCGCGGGCGCGATCGCGGCCAACACGCTCGCCGACCTGCTGGACGACCTGCGGCGCCTGCGCGCTCACCTTCGGATCGACCGGTGGCTGGTGGTGGGCGGCTCCTGGGGCGCCACGCTGGCGTTGGCGCATGCGCTGGACCAGCCCGGCGCCGTCGCAGGCCTGCTGCTCAGGAATGTGTTCCTTGCGCGTGCCAGCGACATCCACGATGTCTTCGCGCTGGCCGTGCGCCACGGCGACCCGGAATGGCGCATCCTGTGGAACGAGGCGCGGCGGCGGCGATGTCCGATCACGGACGTGGTCGCGGAGGTCTTCGCGCATGGAAGCCCGGAGCATCAGTGCCGGATGGCAGGGCTGTGGTCCGGGTGGGAGCAACGCATGGCCACGGGAAAGCCTGCACCGCGGCCCGACGACGCGACGCTGCAGCAACTGGTGCGGCGTTACCGCGTGCAGAGCCACTACCTGAGACACGGATGCTGGCTGCGTGCGCCCACGCTCCTTCAGCGCTGCGCTGCACTGCCCGCGGTTCCCACGCTGATCGTGCATGGCACGCAGGACCTCCTGTGCCCGCCGCAGGGCGCCCAGGCACTGGCGCTCGCATTGCAGGGGCGGGCCATCCTGCGGTGGGTGCCGGGCGCCGGCCACGACCCCACGCACCCGGCCCTCGCGGCAGCCATGCGACAGGCGTTGTACGACTACGCGGTCACGCAGGCCTTCGGCGGTGCCTGCGGGCCCGTGGCGGACATGCGGATCAGCGCAGGCGCTGGCTGAGCGGGTCGCCGATCAGGGCCACCCGGGCGTCCTTGCGACGCGCCCAGAGGCGTTCGTTGCCGTTGCCGTCGTCGGCGACGAAGAGCACCGAACTGCCCAGGCGGCGGAAGCCCTGGGGCATCGCATGGCGCGCGCCATGCGCGATATCCGCGACGGCGTGCGTGCCGGCTGGTGTGCCGTCGCTGGTCCAGGGCTCGACGCCGGTGGCGCTGCCGCCGTTGGCGGAGAACCAGAGGCGGGAGCCGGTGACCGAGAAGCGTGCGGGCGACCCGTTGTCCGCACCTGGAGCGATGTCCCTGACCAGCACGGTCCCTGCCGCGGTCCCGTCGCTGCGCCAGAGTTCCGCGCCCGAGGCGCCGTCGGTCGCGGCGAAGTAGAGCCGGCCGCCCATCGCCGCGATCGGACTCGAGATGGCGCCCGACGGCCCCGGGCGGATGTCCTTCACCAGCGTCGTTCCGCGCTCGGTGCCGTCGGTCTTCCAGAGCTCGAGGCCATGCACGCCGTCGTCGGCCGCGAAGTACAGGGTGCGGCTGACCGCGGTCAGGTGCATCGGTCGGGAGGGCTCGGAACCGGGCCGAAGATCCTTCACCATGCGCGTGCCGCGCGCGGTGCCGTCGCTTTTCCACAGCTCGATGCCGTGCACGCCGTCGTGGGCGGTGAAGTAGAGATCATCACCTGCCGCCGTCAGGTTCTGGATGCCAGCATCCTCGGGGCCGGGCCGGATGTCCTTCACCATGCGCGTGCTCTCGGGCGTGCCTTCGCTGACCCAGAGTTCGTGACCGTGCTCGCGCGTGGTCGCGGTGAAGAACAGACGCTGCCCGGCCACCGTGAGCTGGCGTGCCACCGCGCGCGGGCCGGCGTCGATCGAGGACACGCGCACCGTAGTGGGCGCGGTGCCCGATGTCTTCCACAACTGGAATCCCGAACGCCCGTCATTGGCCGTGAAGTACAGCGCATCGCGAAACACCGTCAGCTCGCTCGGCAGCGCGCCTTCCTCGCCCGGCTGCAGGTCGACCACGAGGGAGGTTCCCGCGGCGGTGCCGTCGGTGCGCCAGAGCTCGATGCCGTGCACGCCATCGGTGGCCGCGGTATAGACGTGGCCCTTGAACGCCGTCTGGCCGGCGGGGAAGGCGCCCCGGAAGCCCGGGCGGATGTCCTTCAGCATCGCTGTGCCGGCACGGGTGCCGTCCGTGATCCACAGCTCCTGGCCGGTTTCGACGTGGAAGGCGCTGAAGATCAGCTTGCCGCCCAGCGGGGTCAGGCCCGTGGGCGAGACGAAAGCCAGCGCCTGGCGCTGCTCGGGCAGCACCTCGCGCTCGGGATCCTGCGCAGCCGCCGGCAACTGTGTCAGGAGCGCGAGCACCCAGAGGCCGACGCGGCCACGCCACCGCGGGCCGGGAGAGCTGGACATCGCCACCGCCTCAGCCCCCGAACCATCGCGCGGGCGCGATGACCAACTGCGGGAACGCGACCATCACGAACAGGATCGCGAACTCGGCGATCATGAAGGGCACCACGCCGCGCGTGACATCGTCCATCGAGATCTTCCCGACGCCGGCCACCACGTTCAGTACCGTGCCCACCGGCGGGGTGACCAGTCCGATCGAGTTGTTGATGATGAACAGCACGCCGAAGTACACGGGATCGATCCCGGCGGCCTTGACGATCGGCATCAGCACCGGCGTGAGGATCAGGATGGTCGGCGTCATGTCCATCGCCGTGCCCACGACCATGACGAGCACCATGATCGCTGCCATCAGCAGGACCGGGTTGCCCATGAAGGGCTGCAGCAGGCCGACGACCTTTGATGGCAGGTCGGCCACGGTGATGAGCCAGGCGCTCACCATGGCCGCGGCGATCAGGAACATCACGATGGCGCTGGTCTTGGCCGCGCTCACGAAGATGCCGTAGAGATCCTTCCACGTGATTTCCCGGTACACCACCGTCGACACGAAAAGCGCGTAGGCGGCAGCCACCACGGCCGCTTCGGTCGGCGTGAACACGCCCATGCGCAGGCCCACGAGGATGATCACGGGCAGCATGAGCGCCCACAGTGCCTTGCGGAAGGCCGAAACGATCTCGGCCGAGGACTTGCGCGGCGGCGGAACGATCTTCTCGCGCCGCACGAGCCATGCCCAGGTGATCCACAGGGCGCCGCCGATGAGCAGGCCGGGAACGATCGCCGCGAGGAACAGCTTGGAGATTGACACGTTGGCGGCCACGCCGAAGATCACGAGGCCGATGCTCGGGGGGATCACCGGGCCGATCACGCCGGTGGCCGCGATGAGACCGCCCGCACGTGCCTTGTCGTGCCCCGCGCTCACCATCATCGGCAGCAGCAGCGCGGTGAGCGCGGCGGCGTCGGCCACGGCCGAGCCGGAGAGCGCCGACAGCAGGCAGCCGGCCATGATGGTCACGTAGCCCAGGCCGCCCTTCACGTGGCCGACCAGCGCGAGCGCAAAGTCGACGATGCGCTTGGACAGGCCGCCCACGTTCATGATCTCGCCGGCGAGCATGAAGAAGGGGACGGCCAGCAGCGGGAAGCTGTCGGCGCCGCCGATCACGTTCTGCGCCAGGATCTGTGCGTCGAACAGGTCGAGGTGCCACATCAGCGCCACGCCGCTGGCGAGCAGCGAGAACGCGATGGGAATGCCCATCGCCATGGCCAGCAGCAGGGTGCCCACGAAGACGAGGATGGTCATCGGCGTACTCCCTGCGCGTCGTCCTTCGCGCCGAGGATCTGCTGGAGCTGCACGGCTTCCTCCGACTCCTGGACCATCACGAGCTCGCTCTCGGCGATGCGCCCGGTCAGCAGGCGCAGCAGGTCGAGCGCGAGGATCAGGCCGGCGAGCACCGAGAAGACCACGCCCGAGGCATAGACGATGGCCATCGATGCGCCGGTGACGGGCGCGGTCACGTCCCAGTTGATGCGCGCCTGCGCGACGCTGCCCTGGAAGAGCAGCCAGACGATGTAGAGCATGACGACGTGCCCGACGGCCAGGCAGACCTTCTTGCCCAGGGGCGGCAGCTTCTGCACCACCATGTCCACGCCCAGATGCCCGTGCTCCTTCAGGGCGACCACGGCGCCCAGAAAGGTCATCCAGATGAAGAGCCAGCGCGAGACTTCCTCAGACACGGTGATGCCGGAGTTGAAGCCGTAGCGCAGCACGACGTTGCCGAAAACGAGTACGACCATCACCGCGAGCGCGGCCGCGATCAGTGCCTCGATGCCGCGGCAGCACCGGTCGATCCAGTGGCTCATGCGGCGGCCTGCGCTTCGGTCTGCCTGTGCATCTCCACCAGCGCGCGCAGGGCGGCCAGGTACGACTGCGGGCCCAGCCCCTGGATCGTGCCCTTGACCGCCGGCGAGATGATCGAGTGGGCGCGCCAGGTTTCACGCGCGGCGATGTTGGACATGTGCACCTCGATGGTCGGGAACGGCATGGCCTTGATCGCATCGTGCAGCGGCACACCGTGCTGCGTGAGTCCTGCGGGATTGACCAGCGCGCCCTGCGCGTCGTCGATGTGCGCATGCAGGAAGTCGATCAGGTCGCCTTCATGGTTCGACTGGAGGGTCTCCAGCGTCACGTCGAGTTCGCCGGCCAGCGCCTGCAGCCGGGCATTGATCTCGGCGAGCGTGGTCCTGCCGTAGATGTGGGGTTCGCGGCGCCCGAACAGGTTCAGGTTGGGGCCGTGGAGGACGAGGATCTTCATGGAGGTGGCTTCTGGCGTGGTCGACGCGGTCATTGTTTGCGGATGCGGGCGAGTTCGTCGTTGTAGAGCTTGACGATGGCGGGGTCGTACTGGGCCGCGAACTTGTCGATCGCGGGCTTGGCGATCTCGCGCATGCGCACCTGCTCGGCTGCGCTCACCTCGTTGAACTGGGCACCCTTGGCCTGCAGTTCACCGACGGCCTTCTGGGCCGCCGCGCGGCTGACCTGGCGCTGGTAGCCGCGCGCCTCGTCGGCGGCCTCGTGCATCATCTTCTGCTCGGCGGGGGACAGCGAGTCCCAGAATTTCTTGCTGACGAGCACGATGTTGGCGGCGTACACGTGGTTCGTCGCGCTGACGAACTTCTGCACCTCGAAGAACTTGTTCGACAGGATCACCGAATACGGGTTCTCCTGGCCGTCGACCGCCTTGGATTCGAGGGCGCCGTAGAGCTCGGCGAACGGCATCGGCACCGGGTTGGCCTTGAAGGCCTTGAAGGTCTCCAGGAACACGGGGTTGGGGATGACGCGGATCTTCAGGCCCTCGAGGTCCTCGGGCTTGCCGATGGGGCGCTTGCTGTTGGTGACGTTGCGAAAGCCCAGGTCCCAGTAGCCGAGGGCCACGAGGCCTTTGTCGGGCAGCTTGGCGATGAGGGCCTGGCCCAGGGGGCCGTCGAGCAGGGCGTCGGCCTGGGCGAAGCTGCTGACGGAGAAGGGAAAGTCGACGAGGCCGAACTCCTTGACGATGCCCGCGAGCGACGTGGTGGCCGGCGCCGACATCTGCTGCACCCCGCCTTGCAGTGCGGACTGCTGCTGCATCTCGTTGCCGAGCTGGGAGGCCGGGAACTCCTGCACCTTCATCTTGCCGCTGCTCTTGGCCGCGAGCAGTTCGGCGAAGCGCTTCACGCCGAAGCTCACCGGATGGTCCGCATTGTTGAGATGGCCGAAGCGGATCACCCGTTCCTGCTGGGCCCAGGTCGGGGCGACAAGGCCGATGCACAGGCCGGCGGCGGCAAGCGTACGAAGAAGTTTCACTGAGGTCTCCAGAGGAAGGCAGAAAGGACTGATTGCCGCGATTCTGAGTTTTCCGGAAAATCTTTCCATTATGGAAATCCCTTCCCGCGATCTGATAGAGTGACAACGTCGCGGAAGACGAGCAGCCGCGGTTGAACCGGGAGACATGAAATGAGCGAGATGCTGGGACGCAGCTTCAAAGTGTTGGAATATCTGGCGGAACACCCGCAGGGCGTTGCACTGTCCACGGTGGCCAGTGAACTGAAGATCCCCCTGAGCGCATCGCACCGACTGCTGACGGAGCTGATTCGCTGTGGCTACGTGCGGCAGAACCTGGCCGACGGCCACTATGTGCTGACCATCAAGCTCGTCTCCGTCGGCCTGTCGTTCCTGAGCAATTCAGGCATCGTGGATGTGGCCCAGCCGCTGCTGGACCAGCTTGCCGCCACATCGGGCGAGCTGGTGCGCCTGGCGGTGGTCGACGGCGAAGACCTGACTTTCGTGGCCAAGGCGCAAGGGGCCACCCACGGGCTGCGCTACGACCCGGACATGGGTCTGTCGGTCATGCTGTCGTGCAGCGCCGCGGGACATGCCTGGCTCTCGACGATGAGCGAGGACGATGCGATGGCCCTGGTGGCCAAGAAGGGGCTGGGCAAGCCGGAGGACTTCGGCCCGAAGGCACCCACCACGCTCAAGGCGGTGATGGTCTACGTGAAGGCGGCTCGCCAGCGTGGGTTCAGCATGATCAACGAGGTCTTTGCACCGGGAATGACCGCCATGGCCGCCCCCGTCTTCTCCGTCAACGGCGCGGTGATCGGCGTGGTCACGATCGCGGGGCCCGCGGTCAGGCTGACGCCGCAGCGCATGGAGGCACTGGGGCCGGCACTGCTCGGTGCGGCCGAGGAGGTCGCACGCGCCAGCGGCGGTTCGGCGCTGTTCAAGAAGAGAGCCTGACTTGCATCACCAGGAGACAACTGCCATGAAGAAGAATCCGATTCGCAAGCTGTTGCTGGCCGCTGTGGCCGCCACGGCTGTTCTTGCCGCGCCAGGTGCGGTCGCACAGGTCAAGGAGCGCACGCTCAAGTTCGCGTTCCAGAACCAGACCGGTCACCCCCAGGCACAGGGCGCGCAGAAGTTCGCCGATCTGGTCGCCGCCAAGTCGGGCGGCAAGATCGCCGTCAAGCTGTTCGCGGGTGGCGTGCTCGGCGGTGACCTGCAGACCGTGTCGGCGCTGCAGGGCGGCACGGTCGAGCTCACGGTGCTGAACGCGGGCATCCTCTCGGCGCAGGTGAAGGAGTTCGCGGCCTACGACTTTCCGTTCCTGTTCAACAGCGGCAAGGAGGCCGATGCGGTCACTGACGGCCCCTTCGGTCAGAAGCTGATGGCCAAGCTGGAGGATAAGGGCCTGCACGGGTTGGGCTACTGGGACCTGGGTTTTCGCAACCTCACCAACAGCAAGCGGCCGATCACCAAGGCGGACGACATCGCGGGCCTGAAGATCCGCGTGATCCAGTCGCCGATCTACATCGACATGTTCGGCGCGCTGGGCGCCAACGCCACGCCGCTGCCGTTCCCGGAGCTGTATTCAGCCCTCGAGCAGAAGGCAGTCGACGGGCAGGAGAACCCGAACACCACCATCCTGTCGTCCAAGTTCGCCGAGGTGCAAAAGCACATCACCCAGACCCGGCACATCTACAACCCGCAGGCGCTGCTGGTCAGCAAGAAGACATGGGATGGCATGAGCGCCGAGGAGAAGAAGATCCTCACCGAAGCCTCGGCCGAAGCGACGGCGTTCCAGCGCCAGGCCTCGCGTGGCGCCGCCGACAGTGCGCTTGACGCGCTGAAAAAAGCAGGCATGACCGTCTCGGAACTGCCTCCGGAAGAAATGGCCAAGCTGCGCGCCAAGGTCAGGCCGGTGATTGACAAGTACTCGGCGTCCGTGGGCGAAGCCACCGTCAAGGAGTTGATGGCGGAAATCGAGAAAGCGCGGAAGTAGACGACGTAGAGAGCACCGCGGGAACTCAATCGACGCCATCTCTCTTGGGCGATCGAGAGACTCCCAGTTGCCGTGCACGTGGTGCTCGGGCGTCAATGCACAGGACGTGCGGTCCTTCTGCAAGGAGCGAAGCAGCAGTTGGGACCTTGCCTGCCCGTCGCCGGAACGGTTCGATGGTTCGGGCCGACAGATGTTCGTGTCGATGGCGAGGAAGGAGGACGTCATCGGCATCTTCGACTGGCTGGTGCGCCGCCGAATCCCTGCATCAGGGGACGTGCCGCGACAGCACGAGAAGGTTCGGCGCGTGATCAGGCCGAGGTCTCGCTTGCGCCTGCCGGCGCCTGGGGGAGGGCGATGAGTTGGTAGCCTTGCTTGTACACGCCATGCAGCACGAACCCATTCTCGGGGGTCAGCTCAAGTTTCCTGCGCACCTTTGTCGCGTAGACGTCGAGTGTCCTCGGATCCGGCATGCGGGGCTTGTCGGCCCACAGCCGGTGCATCAGCCAATCGCGCGTCAGGATGTGGTCGAGGCCGCGGAAAAGTTCGAGTGCGAGGGTGAATTCGAAGGACGAGAGCGCAATGGCGTGGTCGCGGTTCAGGACAGTCCGGGAGTCCAGGAGGAACTTGTAGGGCCCCCAGCTGTTTCTCTCTTTCCTTGCCTTGTTCGCGGGCTTCGGCGAGCGCGAACGGGACCACAGCTGCTGCATTCTCCAGTTCAGTTCCTGTTCGATCGAATGGGTGGGATTCCATTCGATGGCATCGACTTCAATGAAGTCCTCGGTCTCGGGCAACAGATGCGGCCACTCGCCGTCGTGCAAGACAAGCAGCGCAGGCGTGTTCAGCGAATTGCAAGCCGCACAGAGGCTCTGGTATGTTTCCCTGTCCTGAGGGCGCAGCAACAGCAGGTCAAGCGAATCCGCCGTGCCCATGGCTGCCAGCAGGTCGGCCGCAGCGGCATAGGCCGCGGACCGATGCCCCAGCAAGCCCAGGTGTCTCTGCAGAATCGCTTGGGATTCTTCGTCCATGCCCAGAATCGCGATGGAGAAGCTGCGTAGGGGCATTGTCGTCGTAGGTGTCTTGTGCCTGCGTCCAGGGTGGGGTGTTGCCGGCCGGTGCCGCTCACTCCTGCAGCGTCCTTCGTGTCGGGCGCGAGCAGGTTGTTGAGGACCGTACAGGGTTCTCGCACGAGGACCAAGTAGGTGAACTGCCCGTATCCTTTGGTACTGCTCAGCAGCTCCGCTTTCAGAAAACTTGGGAGTACCACGCATGCGGTCTTCCCCGGTTTCTGCGCTCTGCGGCATTCCGGATGGGGATGGTTCCCACGATGCCTTCGTCGGCGTTTGCGATTGGTACGAGAGCGCAACGTGCGCTGAACTGCGCCGCGCACATCGCCTGGACTTCACTCCTTGTCGCTGCTTGCCTTGGCCAGTTCAAGCGCGGCGCCACGAACGGCCGCCGGATCCAGTCGAGGCAGCAGCCGCTCACCTGCTGCAAGTCCTGAAATGATCCGCTTTCTGTGCTGATCGCCGATCTCGGCTTGTCCTCTCAATTCCAGAATCGCCCGGCCCGCATCGTGAAGGATCCGGACATCGGGATCATCGTCCGGGATACCAGCCTGCTCGCAGCCGGCGACGACCGCATAGATGACTCTGCCAGCGCGTTGGGTCAGCGCTTTGGCGTCCTCTCCGATGAACGCGTGAATGCCTGCCCTGACGTTGTCTGCCTCCCAGGCACGACGGAAGAGCGCTTTTTGATAAGGGTCCAGGCCGGTGACGGGTTTGCGATGGGTGCGCTTGCGCATGCGGGCTCGTGATCTGCTTTGCTGGGGAAACCTCGAACTTGCCGGTATGCGGCAGTCAGCCGAAAGGCTGCACAAGGGCCGCAGCAAGAAAAGGCCCGCGCGCGGCGGGCCAAGAACAGTCCTGCAGCCTTGAGTTCGCAATGGAGATCAAGGGAGGGAGGAGGAATCATCGGGACTGCTCGCGGTTTCAGTCTATCTCGCCATGCATGCCTTGCCAAACCCAGTTGCGTAACACATGCGATGCGTTCGCTTCAAGGATGGATCAGTGGAGACGGCGCGGACGGCTGATGCGTGGGTTGTGGCTCGTAAAAATAACGCTATCCACTTATGCGCTGACCATCGTGCGCCGCGGACATGGAACCCGCGAGCGCAGGACCTGCGTTCCACGGGGCTACAAGTTGCCATGAATGTGTCAAAGTCCGTGCATGGCCTTCTCACCGCTAGGGTAAGCAGTGCTGCGACGACCCTCCATCACGACCAGGACGGTGATCTTCGTGACCATCGTGTGCCTGGGCTTGGTCGCCATCGATGGCTGGAACAGTTGGCAGTCTCGCCAGCTCCACCTGCGCCAGATGAGCGTGGCGACGTCGAACCTCGCACATGCGATGGCACAGCAGGCAGACGATCAGATCAGGCTGGCCGATACGGTGCTGGTCGGACTCGTCGAGCGGATCGAATCCGATGGGACGGGGCCCGCCGAGGTGGCGCGGCTTCGCGACTTTCTCGCGGTACGCGTTGCCCAACTCCCGCAGCTGGATGGGCTTCACATCTATGACGAGGCTGGCAACTGGGTCGCGAACTCCCGTCAGGTCTGGCCGCAGAACCTGAACAACGCCGACAGGGAGTACTTCCAATTCCATCGTGCGAGCACGAGCCGCGGGTCCCATATCGGCGTGCCGGTGAAGAGTCGGACCAATGGCAGGTTGCTCGTTCCCATTTCGCGGCGCATCAACCATGCCGATGGCAGCTTTGCCGGGGTCGCGCTTGCAACGATCAGGATCGACTTCTTCGGCAAGTTCTTCGACAGCCTCGACATCGGGCAGGCGGGCGCCCTGGGACTGATACGCGAAGACGGAACCATGATCACCCGTCGGCCCTACAGCCCCAGCGTGGTCGGGCGCGACATGCGAGGTAGCGAGCTCTTTCAAGCCTATCGTTCGCAAGGGCCTGTGGGGACTGCCTACATCCGGTCTGCGCAGGACGGCGTCCTGCGGCTCAACAGCTTTCGGCGCCTTCCCAACTATCCGCTGTTCGTTGCCGCGTCCCTTTCCAAGGAGGAGATCCTCGCCGGCTGGTGGCGCGATACGCTGTGGCATTCGGGAGGCGTCGTTCTGCTCGTGTTGGTTGTGGCGGCCGTTGGGTGGCGGCTGGTCAAGCAGTTCGAGTTGCAGATTCAAACGGAGGCGGAACTGCGGCGGGCGCGAGATGCACTCGAGACGCTGAACCAGACCCTCAATACGCTCGCGATGGAAGACGGGCTCACCGGGCTTGCAAACCGCCGAAAGTTCGACGTCACCCTGGATACCGAATTCAGCCGTGCGGTCCGGGAGGCAAGCACGCTGGCCCTGATCATGATCGATGTGGATTGCTTCAAGCAGTACAACGACATCTATGGTCATGCGGCGGGCGACGAATGCCTGCAGAAGATCGGACGCACGGTCGCCGCGCTGGCGTCCAGGCGACCGGGGGACCTGGCGGCGCGCTATGGCGGGGAGGAGTTGGCGGTGCTGCTGCCCCACACCGACGTGCAGGGGGCGGTTGGCCTGGCAGAGCGAATCCGCAGCGCAGTGCGCGACCTGAAAATTGCACATGCGGGTGCTGCCAACGGCTTTGTGACGCTCAGCGCCGGTGTGGAGGCGCTGAGGCCTTCCGTGTCGAGCGGGCAGTCGAAGGAACTGATCGAAGCCGCCGACAAGGCCCTCTACCAGGCCAAGACGCAAGGTCGCGATCGCGTCTGTGCCGCAGCGCATCCATCCACTTCTTGAATGGCGCTGCTGGGGAGATCGCCTGCATGCGTCGGCAGGTGGCGGCCGCGGTGGATCCAGTTCCACATGCGGTGCCGTTGTGGTGCATGGTTGTCTCTCGTGTTCAAGAGGGCCGCATGCTTTCGTTGGCCAGGTGCAAGGCTCGGTGCGTTTGAATTAAGCATTAAGGCTTCTGGCTTGCAGCAAGCCCTCCGGACAAGGCTTTGACATCCTCGTAACTAATTGCGTGACGCTGCGGTATTGGCCCGATATATTGCGGCAACGATGCAATGGCCTGAGCCAGCGACGGAGGGCGAGTCCCATGTCAATGTCCATCTGGGTCAAGGTTCGCCTTTCGCTGGCGATTCTTGGGATCGGCGCGACGCTGTCGGTTGCACTCGGCATCTCTGCCCATCAGGAAATCGGACGCAACGCCCAGGAACGCTTCGACGCCACTGCGCTCGATCTGGCGCAGAAGGTCGAAGCCCGCTTCGACGACTACATTGCCGTGCTGATCGGCCTGCGTGCGCGATTCAACACCCTCGAGGACGTGACGCGAAGCGACTTCAGGGACTACGTCGCGGGGCTCAACCTGGCGAGCGCGTACCCCGGGTTCCAGGCTGTCACCTACGCACCCTCCATCGCGGCCCATAAGAAGAAGGCCTTCGAAGAGGAGGTCCGCCGCGATGCCAGCCTCGGTGCCGGCGTGGCCTCCAGCTTCGCCATCAAGCCGCCCGGCGAGCGGGACATCTACTACCCGCTGGTCTACATCGAACCCCAGGCCGGCAACGAGATGCTGCTGGGCAATGACCTCGGTGCGATGTCCGATCGAGGCAGCGCGCTCGAGCAGGGGCGTGACACAGGCGGGCTGGTCACCTCCGGGCGCAAGGTTCGCCTCCCGGGGCGCGAGGCCGACATCGGACTGGCCATGCGTTTGCCGGTCTATCGCCCGCAAATGCCGCTCGATACGCTCGAGCAGCGGCGCAGTGCCTACATCGGTTCGGTGGGCGCGGGCTTCAGCATCGCGGGGGTGCTGCGCGACGTGGTCAGCCCCGATACCGTGCGGACGCTGCGGCTGCGCCTGGTCGACGCAGGGCCAGGCAAGGCAGCGATCGGCACGCGCATCGAGACCCGGTTCGTCCCACCCACCGCATTCAGCGAGCAGCAGTTGTTGTTCGACAGTGCCGCGTTGGCGAAGCCCGCAGTTGCGGCCACTTCGCCGGCACACCGACTCCAGCGCTCGCTCGGTTTCGAACTGGGTGGCCATTCGTGGCTGGTCGAGGTCGAGCAGGACGAAGACCAGGTCTTCGGCCCGCTCGACAAGGCCGTCCCGTGGTCCATCGTTCTCGGAGGGCTGGCGACCAGCATGCTGTTGGCCGGCATCATCTTCTCCTTGACCACCTCGCGCAGCCGGGCCCAGGTCCTGGCGAACGAGATGACCAGCCACCTGCGCGTCAGTGAACGCCAATGGAAGGACGCACAGCAGCTGGCCAGTCTGGGCAGCTGGACCCTCGATCCCGAAACCGGGGCCCTGCAATGCTCCGAAGAAGCTCAGCGCATCCTGGGCTTCGGGGACGATCCCGCGCCGTCGGACCTGCACGCGCTGCTGTCGCGCGTGCCGGCCCTGGAACGACCCGCAGTCCGCCGGCAGATCGCGCGGGTCTTCCATTCCACGGAGCGCAGCGAATTCGAGCACCGCCTGAGCCTGCCCGATGGCACCGAACGCTGGCTCCACGTCATTGCACAGTCGACCGAGGAAGATGGGAAGACGCTGGTGCGTGGCACGGTGCGCGACGCCACGCAGCCGCGCAAGGATGCGCTGCGCCAGAAGCTCGAGTACAAGATCGCCCGGCTGCTGGCCGGCGACGGCAGGGCCGAGACGGTGATGGGGCTGGCGCTGGAGGCGATATGCACCGACCTGCGCTGGGACTGCGGCGCGTTGTGGAGCGTGGGCGAGGACGGCCTGGTTCGTTGTGATGCCGCCTGGCATGCCGAAGACAAGGACTCGGCAGTGACGCGGTTCGTGCGCGACAGCCGCCTGCGCGAGTACCGGCCCGGCGAAGGCTCGCTCGGCCGTGCCTGGAAGACCGGCGTCGTGCGGGTCGACACGCAGGCCTCTACGGGCCATTTCGCCCGTGACGCGATGGCCCGCGACGCGGGGCTGACCACCGGCCTCATCGTGCCCATGGTTGCCGCCAGTGCGACCATGGCGCTGGAACTCTTCAGCTCCAGCCCCACCGTTGCGGAGGCCGAGACGCTGGAGTCGCTGCGCGTGATCGCCTTGCAGATCGCCCAGTACAAACAGCGCAAGCTCGCCGAGCGCAGCCTGCGCTTCATGGCCAGCCACGATGGGCTGACGGGGTTGTTTAACCGCGCGGCGCTGCAAGACGAACTCGCGCGCGCCATCAGGCGCAGCAACCGCAGCCAGAAGCAGTTCGCGGTGCTGTTCGTCGACCTGGACCGCTTCAAGCACATCAACGACACCCTGGGCCACGGCGCGGGCGACGAGATGATCAGGATCTGTGGCGAACGCCTGGCGGCCCTGCTGAACGGCACCGATGTCGTGGCGCGCTTTGGCGGTGACGAGTTCGTGCTGCTGCTGGAGGACCTGGACAGCGCGAACGATGCCGCGGTGCTTGCCGAAAAGGTGTTGGACTGTTGCGCCGAGCCCTTCGTCATCGAAGGGCGCGAGCTGCACGTCAGCGCCAGCGTCGGCGTGAGCATCTATCCGGAGAACGGCGGCGATGCCGAGGCGCTGCTGAAGAACGCCGACACCGCGATGTACCACGCCAAGGAAAAAGGCCGCAACACCTACCGCTTCTACGCGGCCAAGATGAATGCGCAGAGCACCGAGCAACTGATGCTGGAGAGCGCACTGCGCCGCGCCCTGGAGCGCGGCGAGCTGGAGATGCACTACCAGCCGAAGCTGAACCTGCAGACCCAGCGCATCGTCGGTGTCGAAGCGCTCATGCGCTGGCATCATCCGGTTCTGGGCATGGTGCCGCCGGTGCAGTTCATCCCGATCGCCGAGGAGCTCGGCCTGATCGTGTCGATGGGCAGGTGGGCACTGGAGCAGGCCTGCGCCGACGCGCTCGCCTGGCAGAAGCACGGTCTGCCGCAGGTGCTGATCAGCGTCAACCTGTCGCCGCGGCAGTTCGAAAGCCGCACGCTCGTGGCCGACGTCAAGGCCGTCCTGGATGCCTCGGGGCTCGATCCGTCACTGCTGGAGCTGGAGATCACCGAGAGCGCGATGATGGCGAACCCGGAGCAGGCGGTGGAACTGCTGCGCACGATCCGGGACATCGGCGTCGGCCTCGCCATCGACGATTTCGGAACGGGCTACTCCTCGCTGTCCCACCTGAAGCACTTTCCGCTGTCGACGGTCAAGATCGACCGCTCGTTCATCAACGACCTTTCGCAGGATGCAGATGCGCGTGCACTCATCGACGGCATCGTCACGCTGGCCCACGGGCTGCGGATGAAGGTCGTGGCCGAGGGCATCGAGACCGCCGCCCAGCTCGAGTTCCTGCGCAGCCACGGATGCGACGAGGCCCAGGGCTACTGGCTGTGCAAGCCCGTGTCTGCCGGCGAAGCGCGCGATTTCATGGCGCGTCACCTGCGCAACCAGTTTGCTCCATCGGTGCTCGCCTGATGGCTTCCATGCTCAATGCCTTCCTGGGGCATTGGTCGAGTGCTGCCGCGCGGCAGCCCCACCAGGTTCGTGCAGTCAAAGGGCAGCGCTGCGCACGAGCTCGATGTCCGTCGCCATCCGCTCAAGTGGGGCGGAAAGACTGCCCAGGCACCCTCACGGTTGGTCAACAGCGTGAGCGGGGCCTGAGAGCCGTAGAGTTGAAAGTCTTCGAACCCTTCGGGACGGCCTTTTCGGGCAGAAGTTCGGCGCGGTCTGTTCCGGCCCATGGGTACAGGGCGCTGAAAAGCAGTTGGTGGACTTCCAGAAAGTCTTCATACCCGATCCGCTCGCGTCGGGAGAGGTACGCGAGCGCCTCTGGAAGCTGCGCGCGAAACAGTGCGTGCTCAGCAACCTTGACGATGTCGAGGTCCTTATCCTGATGCGAGTTGCGCAAATATCCGGCTGTCTCAAAGTCCCCGAATGGATCAAACATGTGCCTTGAGTGCACGGTGATGTGCCATGACCATCTTTGTCATGTCTACCGGTGACAGCTTGCCGGCGCGCGCGAGCGCCACGAGCAGGTCGTCGGTTGAATCGCTTGCGATGTCGTCCCCAGCAAGCTTGGTGACGCTGGCAACCCAGCGATCGCTGAAAGTCGGAACGTACGAAACGCCCACGCGCTTGGCCAGCGCCATCACGTGTCGTGAAACAGCCGTGATTCTCTGAGCCTTGAGCTTTTCCCTCGTGGATGTAGCTTGGCGCGCGTCCGCCTGCCGCTTACGGGCGGATTGAAGCAGAGCTTGTTTGCCCTGTGAAGCCAACTTCGTGGGCAGGGCGTACACGCCGCGTTCGATACGCGATATGGAGCCTTTGCGACAGAGCTCGGCCAAGGCGGCAGACACCTGACTGGCACTGCCCAGAGAGCTGAGGTCGGAGCGCAGGACCACGCCATCGCTTCGAGGGCGTAGCGCTTGAAGAATGCGAGCCTGAACATCCATCTGGTTGATTTTAGAGATGGTGTTTTTTCTTTATAAATCATGGATTTATGAGAATCCCAAGCGCTGGTTGGATTTGGGTGGCCCCAAGGCGGTGGGCCGAATCTCGGCGAGCAGTTCCAGCAAAACTTCAAGAAGCAGCTCGAGGCCAGATGCCGATCGGCCATTGCATGTATGGGCTTCCCGTACGGCTTCTCGCTCGCGGCAACGGTGACGATGCGCTCTTCGAAATTTGCGATGGCTCGGGCCGTGTCGCGCACGTGCACCTCGCGTGGTCAAGAAGTCAGCAGCGCCTGCCCTGGCCCGGCGCAACGATCTATCAAGCCTTGATGAATGGGTCGAAAAGGTGATGCTCCCCCAGCACAGGGACTGGATCGGTGCTAGACGTCGGGGCGGTGGCGATCTACAACACGGATGCGGCTTCGAGCTCTCGGCTGCCGGTTCCGCTCGCAAGCCTTCGTGTCCTATCGCCGGATATAGCTCTTCGCCCCCGTGTCGCTCAAGCAGTACCGCCCGCCGCGCGGGCCCGTGCAGATGTTGTTCGAACGGCAAGAGCGGTCGCCGGCCGCCGATGGGCGTTGCGGGGCAGCAAGATGGAGTGCAGGCCCACCCGTGCCGCAGGGCCTGCCTTCGGAGCTGCTGCAGCGCCGCCTCGACATCCTGCAGGCCGAGCGCGACCTCAAGGCAGACAACGCCTGCATCGGCGTGGCGCGCGGCCTTCTCTCCGCGCATCAGCGTCATTGCGTCGGCGGGCACGTGGGGCAGCGAGCGCTCGGGGTTGTGCAAGGGCGGCTCGGGCCTGTTGATAAGATGACCGGCTATGTCAAGGCGATGGAGACCTCCGATGAAGCATTTCAGGAGGGGCGTCGTCCCGGTGGCTACGGACGGTGCCACTTGCGGAGGTCTTGAAGGGGAGGCTGGAATCTCCTCGTCCGGGGTGCCCGCATGACGGCGACCACGCCTGAGCTTGCCGGCTACGGTGGCGTGCACGCGGACATCGTCTCGCTGCTGGAGGCGGCCCGCCAGGCGACCGCGCGCAGCGTCAACGCGCTGATGACGGCCACCTACTGGGAGATCGGCCGTCGGGTCGTCGAGTTCGAGCAGGGTGGACAAGAACGAGCCGCCTATGGCGAGGCACTCATCGAGCGCCTGTCAGCGGACCTCTCGGCACGATTTGGCCGAGGATTCAGCCGGCAGAACCTGTGGCAGATGCGGCTCTTCTA
The DNA here is from genome assembly GCF_900109805.1 of Variovorax sp. YR750. Lineage (NCBI taxonomy): Bacteria > Pseudomonadati > Pseudomonadota > Betaproteobacteria > Burkholderiales > Comamonadaceae > Variovorax > Variovorax sp. YR750. Next base: position 36,983 of record NZ_FOBJ01000024.1, on the reverse strand, counting down.
TACCGCCTGGCCTTCGTCTCGGCCCCAGCGGCCGCCGTCCACTCCATCGCGCGCACGCCGGATTCCCCAGACACCGTCTGGAGAATCGGCCTTTCCCGAGAAACTCCAGACGGTGTCTGGGGCCTTGCCCGACCTGCTGTCGATCGCCCAGGCGTTCCCTCTCCCCTGGTCGGCCTATGTGCGTCTGCTGTCGGTCAAAAACTCGCAGGCCCGGGCCTTCTACGAAACCGAGGCCCTGCGGGGAGGCTGGTCCGTGCGGCAACTGGACCGCCAGATCGGCAGCCAGTTCTACGAGCGCACCGCGCTGTCTGCCGACAAGGCGGCCATGCTGACCAAGGGCGCGGTCGCCGAGTCCGCCGACGCACTCACGCCTGAACAGGCCATCAAGGACCCCTTCGTGCTGGAGTTTCTCAATCTCAAGGACGAATATTCGGAATCCGATCTGGAGGGCGCCTTGATCCAGCACTTGGCGGACTTCCTTCTGGAGCTGGGTGACGATTTCGCCTTCGTCGGGCGCCAACGGCGGCTGCGCATCGACGACAGCTGGTTTCGTGTCGACCTCCTGTTCTTCCATCGTCGACTGAAGTGCTTGCTGGTCATCGACCTGAAGGTCGGCAAGTTCAGCTATGCCGACGCTGGGCAGATGCACCTGTATCTGAACTACGCCCGAGAGCACTGGATGAAGCCCGGGGAGAACCCGCCAGTGGGGCTGATCATGTGCGCGGAAAAGGGAGCTGCGGAAGCCCGCTACGCATTGGAAGGACTGCCGAACAAGGTGCTGGCCGCTGAATACCAGACCATGCTGCCAGACGAGAAGTTGCTGGCTGAGGAACTGGCCAAGACTCGGCGCGAACTGGAGACCCGGCACATCAAGCCCGGCCAGTGACGAGGCCTGGCAGCGCGCACTGGATGTACCGGATTCTCCGGCCTTCGCATCAAGACATGTCCGTGCTGCAGTGTCACGCACGCGGTACATCAGAGTTCGCCTCCTGCCCGAGGCGGAACTCGCGCTTCAATCCAGCTGCAGCCCTGGTCTTCTGCGCGATGACGCCCCACTTAGCAAAGTCTTCTCGACCGCGGCCTTGGGCATCCTGAGGCGAGTTGGCCTCGACGCGCAGATCCATCTCGGCCAGCCGGGCGCGCACGGCAGGCGCTTGCAGGGCCGTACGGACGTCGCGCTGGATCTTGTCCACAGTGGGTGCGGGAAGACCGGAGGGGGCCATCAAGGTCTCGAAGAAGGTCGCATCGAAGCCGGGATGGCCGCTTTCGGCCACCGTCGGAACGGTCGGCAGCAAGCCCGATCTTTCCTTGCCGGAAACCGCGATGGCGCGCAGCCGGCCGCTCTGGATATGAGGCAGAACCACCGACGCGACAATGAAGCCGCAGTCCACGTTGCCGCCCATGATGTCCAGCGCCACCGGGCCGGGTCCGCCGGCTGCGCCACATGCACGACGCGCAGATCCATCGCCAGCGCCCGCGCGGCGTCCTCGAACTCGGCGGTGGAGGGGGATTCGGGCCGAGCGCCAGCAGCGTCCACGGCTGTTGATGCCGACTCCAAGGTGCGAGGTGCGCATGATCGGCAGTTGGGCGCAGTTCCTGAATGGAGAGGGCGAGGGTGGCCGACGGTCACCGGCCGGCGTTCATTCGCCCTCGGGCACGAACAGTCCCCAGTAGGAGTCCAGCGCATCCTGGCACAGGCGCCATTGCCTTTTCTTCTCGACGCGCGACAGGAGCACCAGTGCCACACATCCGGCTTGCGCGTCGTCCAGGGATGCGAGGAAGCCGGGCTCTTCTGCTCTGAACACATTGCCGAGGTTCAGGTGCATCTCGATGAAGTGCTCTGAGAGCAAGTCCTCGCGGGGCCCCGCGATGTACGACAGCAGCGAGGGAAACACACGCCGGTAGGCCTCGATCTCGAGCTGCGCGATGCTCTGCCACGCATCGAGGTGCAGCGCGAGGATGGCCGGCCAGTCGAACTGCGTCCAGCGCCTGCCGCCCAACTGCTCGTTGAGGCGCGCGATGCCTTGGCCGTCGAAGCCCAGGGAGGCGTCTTCGGCATGGCACTGCGCCGCCAGCCGTTCCTCGGGAAAGGCTTCCAGTACCCGGCTGCACAGGGATTCCTCGTCGAGGTCTTGGCCGCTCATGGCGTGCCTGCGCAGTTCTTGTAGGCGTTCCAGACGTTGCCGGCCTGTTGCTTATGGTTGTAGTCGCCGCCCGCAAAGCACTGATTCATGATTTCCTCGCGCGCATTGTCCGAAAGCCTGTCTTCTCGCCGAAAGCGTCGAAGCAGGCGCACCGATGCCGAGAAGTACCTGCTGCTGGCCGCCTCAACCTCGCGGAGTGCGTCGCCTTCGTCGGATGCTCGGCCGCCTCCTGATGATCGCAGGCTCCAACCCTGGTCAAGGCGGAACGGCCAGACGTTCACAGCATACCTGCCTGGTCCACAGCGACGGTCGTTTGCAGGGAGGCGTACTGCGCCCCCACGAAGTGCGTGAACGAAGCGGGCCGCGCGTTCTTCATACGCATTTCTTCGGCTCTTGTACCTGCTCCACGCGTACCGGGCGCGGCGGTGGCGCCGGGAAGTTGGTCCGGCCGCCGGTCGGCAATCCAAAAATGAGGAAGATGCCTACCAAGCAGGCTGCAGCGGTGCTCTTGGCATCCGCCACCTGCACGCAGTCTGGGCAGTTCTGCGCGCCGCCGGACAGGGGGCCCTGCACTGGTGCGCCGTCGAGCCCCGAGGTCGACGTGCCGGCGTAGGCATAGAGCCCCATTGGATCGGAGAACTGCACCGGATTCTGTTGGGCGTAGCTGAAGAGCGCGATACCGCCGGTCAATCCGATCGGATCCTGGTTGACGTAGCTGCCGATGTCCGGGTCATAGTGGCGGTGCCGGTTGTAGCAAAGCCCGGTCTCCGCGTCGTAGTGCTGGCCCGGCAAGCGGATGGGCTGGCTGATGCCGCGCGGGTTGAATTCCTGCAGAAGGTTGCCCCAGGGATCACAGCGGCCCATCCATACCAGCCGGCCTCGCTCGTCCGTCAGCGCCTGTGGCGTGCCTAGGTAGTCGCAGTGATAGTGGCGCACCGCGACTGACCGCGTGTCATCTGCGACAGGCAAGGCCTCGAGTGCTTGCGCCGATGCGGGCAGCCCGTCGCGTAGCATCTGGCGGACCTGCGTGTCCATGCGCTCGCGCATGTCCAGCGGCAAGGCATCGAAAGCCTCGTGCAGTGCCTGCTGCATGCGCGGGTCGCGCGCCTGCGCCGCGAGGGCCGCCAGTCCCGTGGGCGTGGCGCCGCCTGCGGCGCTGAACTGCACCAGCGGCGTGAAGCTGCCCGGCTCATACACCGTGTGGACCACCTGTCGCTCGCTCTCCGGGCTCCAGTGCTCCACATGCACCAAGTGGTCGCCGTCCCAGCCGTAGAAGGTGCGGCTTTCTCGCGCCGCCTTGCCTGGGGTCTGTTCGCTCACCGTCTTGGTCAGTCGACGACCGTGGACGTCGTAGAGATGGCGGCTGACGATCACGCTTCCATCCGCTTCGGTCGCGTGCGACTCGACGAGCCTGTTGGCGCCGTCATAGCGCAGCACAAGCCGCCGGCCATCGCGTCGCAGCGACTGTACCCGGTTGCCGCGGCTGTCGTAGGCGAACACCGCATCGTCGCCGTGGCCTACGCGATTGTCGTGCCAGCGCACGATGCCCGCCAGCGACCGCGCCGTGGACGGTCGCGGTTCCTCGCGGTTGAGCAAATCGAAGTCTTGATCGCGCCAGCGGCTGCGGACCTCGGCGGCCCAGCCGTTGTCGTCGTGCGCGAGCTCGAATTGCAGCCGTGTGTCGTCCAAAGACGGCAGGCGATTGCCAGCCGGATCGAAGCGCCAGCGCCGCTCGGCGCTGGTCATGCCCGCTGCACCAATCAGCCGCCCGGCCGCGTCGTGGCGAAACAGCGTATCGCCGCCCGGCGACCGGATTGCCGTGAGTTGGCCTATGTCGTCGTAGTCATAGCGCCGCTGTGTGAGTTGACCGACCAGGGACACGGGCGCGCCTTCGCCGGCCGCATCCCGGCGCTGCAGCCCGGCCATGTCGAGGCTTCGCGCACGCCCCCGCGGATCCCACTGGCGCTGTACTTCGAGCACGCTGCTGCCCGAAGGCGACAACAGCCGGCGCCGGATCTCTCGGTGCAGGCCGTCGCGTTCGATGTCCAGGACGCCGCGGCCGTTGTGCAGCAGGCCGTGCAAGTAGCCCGCGCCATACATCAGATAGTCGAGCCGACCGACATCCTGTAGCAGGCTGGCCTCGCGGTTTCCGAGCGGATCGAGCGTGTGCGAGATGATGTGTTCAAAGGCGATGGTGCTTCCAGTCGGCTTGCCGGGAGTCAACGGTGCGAGGTCGTACACGCGCTGCGTCTCGGCCACGAGATGGCCCGCGGCGTCGCGCTCAATCAGCGCCTCGGCCAGCAGCGGCCCAGCCTCGTCGCTTTCGCCATCGCGCAGGTGGCTGCGCGTTGCCATGAGCTGTCCGGCGGCGTTCCACTGCAGGCGCTCGATGCGCGCGGAACTGTGCGCGGTGGCGGGTACACGAATCTCGCTCAGCCGGCCTAGTGCGTCCCACAGGTAGCGGGTGCGCAACTCATCACGATCCCTGCCATCCGAGGCTTCGACGAGCCGGCCGGCCGCGTCGTAGTGGAAGGCTTGGCGGCGACCATCGAAGCCCCTCTCCTCGACGAGCCGATCCATCGCGTCCCAGGCGAAGCGGCTCACGGCACCATTCTCATTGGTCAGTCGCACCAGTCGACCGGCCTCATCGTAGGCGAAGCGCACTTCCAGTCCGCGCTGCCAGCGCTGTGTGACGCGGCCCCAGAGGTCGTAGGCGAAGCCGATGTCCTGCTCCGCTCCCTTTTCGCGCAACAAGATGCGCACGATACGCCCTGCAGTGTCGCGACGGTAGCGCGTGGTGCCGCCGTCGGGATGGTGCACGGCGGCCAGATGTCCCGCCGCGTCGTACTCGTAGCGGGTGGTCTGCCCGAGCGCGTCGGTCTGCTGCATCGTCAGGCCGCGTGCATTGAACTGCGCCTCGCTGGTTCGACCCGAACAATCGGTACGGCGTATGAGCTGACCCGTGGCGCTCCAGGCGAGTCGGGTAGCGCCGCCCTTCGCATCGACGAGCAAAATGGGGTATTCGCAGGTCAGAGGAGCCGCCTCGGGCGAGGGGTACTCTCGGCGCTCCACATGCCCGTTCGGCCGCGTAACGCGCGTCAGACGGCCCCACTCGTCGTGCTCCATCCATGTGGCGCGTCCGGCCGCGTCAACGGTCTGCACGAGAAGGCCGGTCGCCTCGTCGTACTCGAGCAACGAATGCCCGCCATCCGGCGCCTGGCTGCCCAACGCGCGCCCTTGACCGTCGTAGCGCAGTCGGGTCACTGCGCCCAGCGGGTCGATGGCCTCGACGAGACGGCCCGCCGCATCGTAGGCATAACCCAGGCGGCTGCCATCCGCGCGCACCTGCTCCACCAGCCTCGACAGGCCTCCCTCACCCTCGAAGCGATAGACCTCGACGCGCCTCAGGCTGTCGACGACGCGCGTTTGCCTGCCAGTGGGCGTAAGCTCGTAGTCGAAGCGGTAGTTCAGGCCCTCCTCATTGAAGTGTTCGACCACGCGCGCGCCAGGATCGAGACTTTCGTAGCGGTAGGTGTGGCGCGGACCGCCCAGGTATCGGTGACCCACCATCAGGTGCCGCTGCCAAGCGAATTCGCGCACCAGCCGACCCGCGCGGTCGTGCACGGTCAGCAGGTCGCCATCAGGCGAATAGCTGTAGCGCACCAGCATGACGGATTCCGCGGGATCGGTCACCAGCGGATCCTCGGCCAGTTCGATGCCAGTCAGCCGCCAGCCGCAGTCGGCGTGCCACAGCCCCTGTGCCGCCACTGGCGCGTGCACCTGACGCCAGCTCAGCCGGTAGCGGCGCCCCACGCCGTCGACGATGCCGGTGACACGGTCGAACTCGTCGCGCTGGAAGCTCTGGCACCGTCCGAAGCGGTCCTGCTGGTGGCACAGCAGGTAGTGCGTGCCCGCGCTGGCTTCGGAATGCGTCTGCGCAGCCTGCAGCACCCAGAAGGTCTGCGCCTGGCCGTTGGTGACCACGATACTGTGCGGATCGGCGCCGAACTCGGCGAGCACACGCCGGAAGCGCGCCTCGCGCGTCCATGCCGCGTCGCCAGGACGATTGGCGCCACGCAGCAGCCACAGGTCCTCGCTCGGACTGTAGATTGACCCGCCCTCAGGCAAGGCATCAAAGGTAACCACTCGGCCCATGCCGGTGATCAGCCGGCAGGCCTCCTCGCCCGCTTCCATGCGAAGGATGCCCGGCAAGGTCCAGCCATGTCCCAGCGGACCGCACGGCGCGCCGTGCTCTGGGTTGACGTAGCTGCTGTACTGGCGCTGCCACACCAGCGGCATCGCACCGGGCAGGGCGAAGTCCAGTTCGGGCTCTCCCATGAGGACCTTGGCTCCCAGCGAGGGACTCACCGGGTTGCCGACCGTGACGCCGCCCGGGCACTCCGAGCAGGCAACGCCACCTTGGCTGCCGATCAGCACCGTGCCCGATCCGCTGACGACCTTGCCGCCGGAGACGCTGTCCGAGATGCGCGCCGCTGGTTTACCGCTCATGGGGACGTGACTCCTAGCAGTTGAGCTTGTCGAGGGGCGAGAGGATCTCGATCCGTCCCGCCGTGATGCGGATGGTGCTGGCGCCGCAGCTCAGCGTGATTTCGTCGTCGGCCGAGATCGCGACCTTGCGGCCGTGCATGCGCAGCGTGTCACCCACCGCGAGCGAATCGTTACGCCCCACCACGGTGTCGCGCGCATCGCCGACGCGCACAGTCTGCGTCTGGCCCACGTTCAGGGTCTGGTCGACGCCGACATTGGTCATCATGGTCACGCCGATGTTTTCCATGTAGCTCACGCCGATAGACATGATTTTGAAGAGGCCCACGTTCTGGGTGTACCCCATGCCCACGGTCTGCATCTTGAAGCGGCCGACGGAGATGGTCTCGTTGAGGTCCACCCGCTCGACGCGGTTCTGATGGATGGTGATGGTCTCGTCCTGGTCGACCTCCTCGGTGCGCCAGCCGTGCACATTGATCTTCTCGTTGCGGTCCACGACCTCGGTGCGATCGCGATGGATCGTGTTGAACTCGTCGCGGTCGATGGTCTTGCGCCGGTCGTTGCCGACCCACTTGTCCTCGTCGTGCTCGACCTCGGTGAGCTGGTCCTTCTGCGCATGCAGCCACAGCTGCTCCTGGCCGGCCTTGTCCTCGAAGCGCAGCGCGTTGGCCGTGCCGGGCGAGTCCTTCATCCCGTCGCCCGGCGTTCCTCCCTGGGAAGAGCGCGTGAGGATGCCCGACTGGGTCTTGTTGGCCGGCAGCTCCCAGGGCGGCATCTGCGCCGCGTTGTAGACCCGGCCGGTGACGATGGGGTAGTCCGGGTCGCCGTTGAGGAAGTCGACGATCACCTCCTGGCCGATGCGCGGCACGTGCATGGTGCCGTAGTTGCTGCCGGCCCAGGTCTGCGAGACGCGGATCCAGCACGATGAGTTCTCGTCCATCTTGCCGTAGCGGTCCCAGTGGAACTGCACCTTGATGCGGCCGTACTCGTCGGTGTGGATCTCCTCGCCCGCGGGCCCCACCACCACGGCGGTCTGCGGGCCGGTGGTGCGCGGCTTGGGCGTGATGCGCGCGGCGCGGTAGCTGGCGCTGTCGGGCAGGACCTCGAAGGTCTGGCGGTAGCTCGTGCCGCTGGTGCCCTCGGCATAGGCCGCATCGGCGGCGCCGATCTGGCGCAGCGCGTTTTCCTGGAAGTCGTAGGTGACGGCTTCGATCAGGTAGCGCCGGTTCTCCTGCGATCGCGGATGGCGCGTCAACTCGAACAGGTAGCCCGGCGCCAGGTGCCGCAGGTTGCCGTGGCCGGTGATCAACTCGCGCCGCGCGCCTTGTTGCTCGACGCGCACGCGCGCGTAGTTCTCGCCGTCGCCCATCTCGGTGTAGCCGCCCGGCCAGTCGTAGAGTTCGTAGTGGTCCCGTTCGTGGCCCGCGGGCTGCTGTCGCGTCGTGTCGATCTCGGCGTTGGGCTTCTTGAAGTCGTAGTCGTCCGCTGCGAAGTGGCCCGAGGCGATGTCCTCGCGGTGGCCCCAGGTGTCGATGAAGTCCTGCTCGAGGACCTGGGCCGCAAGCACGCCGGCGTGGTAGGGGATCTTCGCGGGCCCGTGGGCCAGGCTGACGTGCGACGCCATGGCGTCGCACAGCACGAGCTTGTGGCCGCCCCGCGCGTGCTCGAAGAAGTAGTAGAGGCCCTCGAGCTCCATCAGGCGGCTCGCGAAGCTGAAGTCCGTCTCCGCATACTGGACGCAGTAGTCCCAGGTGCGGTAGCTGCCGCTGAACTTGTCCACGATGGTGAAGCCGTAGCGGCCCAGCACGTCGTGCAGCATCTCGGGGACCGTCTTGAACTGGAAGATCTTGAAGTCGGAGCGGCGCGTGGCGTACCACAGCCAGGGCTGCAGCACCGCCTCGTAGATGTGCATGTCGCCGTCGTCCTTGCCGACGTAGGTGAACTGCGTGACCTGCCCGCTGAGAAAGCGCTTGCCGGCCCCTCCCAACTCGGTGGCCAGGTCCACCTCGATGCTCATGTCCTTGCCCAGCAAGCGCTTGGCAGCGATGTCCGAGGTGTCGCTGATCAGGCGCACCCTGTACTCGAAGAGTGAGGAGATCCGTTCCTGTCCGGTCATGGAGCGGAACTTCAGGCGCTCGCCCAGTTCGCTGTGGGCGATGAAGCTGCGGGTCATTCCTTGGGTCTCCCTCGGCTCCGTGCGAGCCACAAACCAAGCTTGTGCTCTGCCTTCTAAACCCGCTTCCGCCATGCCGCAAGTTTCAACCCGCGGTTGGCATCGGGAATGTCGGAAGCAAGTACTACCGTGTCGATGTTCCCTGCGCGCGGATCCCTCGCTGCATCTCGCAGATGGCTTCGTTCTGCTGCGAGATTTGCTGTCCAGCGAAGGATCCCATCGCAGTGGCGCAAGGGCGGATTCGGCGGGTCGATGCAGCGCACCAGCCGCCGCTCAGGCAGGGGGAAGGTTGCAGATGAAGAAGCGGTTGATGCCTGTTCCGCCCAGACGATGATTCGAATCAGCGCTGATCGTGCCCAGCCCGCGGCAGCAGGCAGTCAATCGATGACCTTGATGGGCCGCTTGCCGACATGATGCGTCATGAAAGGCAAGGGGGAACTGCGGCATCGCGAGGCCCGGGCAACTGCTTCACTTGCGATCAGCCGCTGTTGCTGCGCTGGCATCTGGCTGGCCTGCGTCGGTCACCACCCACCAGATGTAAGGGGAGTGGTCGCTCCTGCTCAGGTAGCCATACCTCAACTGATAGTTTTTGCCGGCTTCGAAAGTGAGTTCCTGTTCGTCCAGCCAAAAGGCTGTTGTGAAGATAGACGAGGCTGTTGACCTCAGCTTCTTCGCCGCCGCGACGTGCTCCGGCGGAATCCACGGCCCATCCTGTTTGAAGATCGGCGAGGGCAGCATCACCTGCATCTCAATCTTGTGTTTGCCAGCCAAGATGCGCACAGGGCGATAGAACGAGCAGTTGGTAAAACAGTTGCCCGGCCTTTTTCTGTCGATATTGATGAGCACGGACGCTGGCATCTGGGCAGGTGTGAGCGTCGCTACCTGGTTGCTCCCGAGGCCTTCGGTGGACATCTCAACCGGTCCGTTGGTCGCGCAGCCGGAAAGGGCGTAAAGAATGACGAGGCACGCGAGGTACAGCTTCATACGGAATTCAGGGTTTGTTACCGCTGCCGGCAGCGGTCTACTACGGTTGCGAACGATCCCCGAGAAATTGCCAAGGTGAAGCCGTCGCAGGCTTCTTGCGAGGGAAAGTAGGCATCACTGTCGCGTGGCGCTCCAGACATTTTCAGCACCGCGTGGAACTCTAGTCCTTCGTTCGACGCTCCACATGTTGCAGCCATACCGGCCCGAAAGCGTTCCTGCATTTGGCTTCGGAAGGCAGCGCATAGGTTGTCATCCAACATGTCAACTTGGGCGAGTAGCCGCCCTCCAGAGGTCATCTGCAAGTGCCGAGCGGTGTCCGCACGGGCTGAAACAGCGCATCCGCCTATTGCGACGGCTACGGCGGCGAGGAAGGCAATTTTCATGAGGCTATGCACTGTCGGATTGCTTCTTAACCAGCGGCAACTCGAACGTCTGGTCTTGGCCGTGAGCGGCGCAATCTGTGGTGTCTAGGCAAACTGTTCAGCACGAACCATGCGCGAGTCAGGAAGGAGAACTTGAGGGGCAAGGCCTTCAGCAAGTCTTTCCTGAAAAAAGTTGGACCCGATTCCATCGCTCCATTGGCCGATGGTGTACTCGCAGAGCGCGCCGAGTTCCACAGCGTTCAGCGCGCGCGGAGTTGAGTAGATGGTGCACGCTTCCAGCCCAGTTCCCGAAAAATGAAAGGTCAGATCGCCACCCGTAACACCCAGTGCTGCGAGCCCTCGTGTTCGATCATCGTCTGCGAGGTAATCTGAGAACTCTTCGTCGGTGTAGGCAAGGCCATCAAGAGTCTGGAGTAGTCCGAGATCCTCCACAACTTCGCCATCATCCGAGCGGCGAAAGTCAAACACAGTTGCAGGCGCTGTGAAGGCGATTGTTGGCATTTCCATTCCCTATTAGAAGATCAAATCGTATGTCCGCTTGCGGCCGCATTCTCAAGCGCGGTCGAACGACTGGTTCTGGCCGACTCTATCTTGGAAACTTCGCAAAGCGATCACTCAGGCGAAGCCTCAGGGTCATCCGGCAATCCGCCAAGCTCTTAATCTGAGCTCATTGGCAGAGCTTGATCCAACGTTCGAGTCGCCCCACCACGCGCGAAGTGTTGAGTCTTCCGATCGAGCCTTCCATATCCTCGTTGCCCTCGCTTTGGCATAGCAGAACAACCTCTTCACGCGCGTCGCCCGTGCCGAAGAAACCTTCACGGTCAAGTTGCTCCATCGCGGCAATGCAGGCCTCGAAGAGACCCGCATGCAAGACGTCGAATTCAACATCGCAAGGCAAGTCGCTGCGGTGGCATGACAGGATCATGCGGTAAGCGATGTCGAGGAACTCACCGCCCTCCGTGTAGGGCCATTCGGCGGAGCTCCAGACCTCGCTTTCATCGTCCATGTCGCCCGGAGCGCCCAAAGAGAGATCGCTGGCAGCATGGACGATGGTCATCGCACCGTCATCGCTGCCAAGCGCGAAAAGGCGGATGGTCTTGTCAGGATGGGCCGCGCGAATGGCTTGAAAGGTGTGGCGAGCACCTTCGCGAATCTCTGTAGTGAGTAAGGGGAAGTCGATTCGAGCGGGATCGTGTATGCCGTGGCGCACTCGTTTGTAGCCCTGCGCCTCGATCTCGTTGCTTCGCTGCACGAGGGCTTCCTTTGCGGCTTCGGGACTTGCGAACTCGGCGACCAGGGAGTGCCCCATGGTGTGCACCTTGCCGTTCGCGGTCCACAGCGAGTTGCCGAATTGGCGCAGTTCGTAAAAGTTCGTGGGGACCTCATCGTCGAAGCGGTAGAACAGTGACCAAGTCATCGGTGGGGAAGTCCTTCTGCGGGCGTAGTGTTACCGTGAGCATTCTTGTTGAGGGTTTTTCAAGCGGCTTCTTTCAGCCGAATTTTGCTGGATCGGCGAATGATCGGTCGTGGCCGGGTCGAACCTATGGAGCTCGGGCGTCAAGCTCATCCCGGGTTGGTGCGAGTCCCAAGCTTCGCATATGGGTACCGAGGTCCACGAAGGGCCTCGCCCCAATCTCGGACTCGACGATCCAAGTAGCCTCGCACTCCTCGCAAACGAACAGCCCAGCGCCATTGCATCTGATTGCCGTTGCGGCAATCTCGCCTTGTTCACATCTTGGGCAAACCATCGGGGGTAGTTGTGGGGCAGATGAGCCGTTCAATGTTCGCTACCCACGCGACGTTCCGCGCCAAGTCAGCGTGCACAGAAGTCGAACCGATTTGCCAAAGGCACGCGATCAGAGTCTTGCTTATCAGGTCACCTTCGCCAGCTGCTCAGCGTCGCACATCAGCCCTGTTTCGAGATGTCGTCCGTCGAATTTCGAGCGGACGAGCGGCGCTACAGTCCACTTGCTCATCCCTCGGACTGCTAGTCCTATGTCGGTGAAGAATGTTTTTCGCCCACTCTGCTATTTCCTGGTTGGGGCTGGTGGCGTACCTGCGATGCGGCAGGGTTCTACCAGCCCACCAGATGAGCAAGCGCCGCCTAAACGCCATCACGGCGACTGCGTTCACGTTCGACCTGCGCGCGCCATTCCTTGACCATCTGGCGGCGATTTCCGGCATAGCGCTCCTGCAGGAATTCGACCTTTGTGATTCGGTCGCCGCGGAACAGGCGGAAATCCTGGCGCAGTTCGCACCATCCCGCGATGAACCGTCGCGACTCGACAAAGCCCAGCATGATCGGCCAGATGACCCGCTGCGAAGCTGCACCAGCCTGATCGGTGTAGCCGATGCGCATCTTGCACTGGTCGCGCATCGCCTGACGGATCCTTGCCAGGTCGAGACCCGACGTGTCTTCTCTCTTCCGGGCGATGTAGAGCGCGTCGTCATCCAGCATCCTTCGCATGTCGGAGGGAAGCACACCACCAATCTTGGCGAGCGCATTCTGAGCGGCAAAGGCGAGCGCATCGTCCGTCTGGCGGCTGACCCACTGTGCGCCCGCGACCAGTGCCTGGAGCTCCTCCTCGGTGAATGACAGCGGGGGCAGAAGGAATCCCGGCCTCAGGATGTAGCCGACGCCCGGGGCACCGTCGATGTCCGCTCCGAGCGACTGCAGCGTGGCGATGTCTCTTCGTATCGTGCGCAGCGACACGCCTGACTCGCTGGCAAGCACTTCGCCGGACACCGTTCCACGGTGTCGGCGCAGCACCTGCATGAGGTCGAACAACCGCTGGCTGCGGGACATGTCAATCCATCACAACGAGGCCTTTGCCGGCCAGCTTGTGCCCTTGTTGGAGCTCGGTGACAAGGCGGATGGCTTCGCTCAGCGGCACGGTCTTGGCAACCGGGAGCCGCAGTTTTCCTTCTGCGGCAGCACGCGCCAGGCCATCGAGGATGTCCGCTCTCGCCTTGCAGATGATCGGCTTCAGCCTGCGATCGAACATGGAGCGCATGAACTTGCCCAGCGTCGGATTGATGTCCAGGAACACACCTGCCTCACGAAGCATCCCGAGGCCGACGGCGCTCGTCATCGTGGCCGCGGTATCGTAAACAACGTCGAAGCGCTCGCTGATAGTTGCCAAGTCGGTTGCTCGATAGTCGTAGACGCTCGTGACACCCAGTGCATGGGCACGTGGCATCGCTTGAGCGCTGCAACTGCCCGAGACCCTGGCCCCTGTCATCCGTGCAAGCTGAACGGCTGTTTCTCCAACCGCCCCGGTGCAGCCGTTGATGAACACATGCGCCTCGGGCTTCAACCTGGCCTTGTCGAAGAGACCATTCCAGGCGGTGACGCCAGGAGTGCCGAGACAAGCTGCATCCTCGAAGGAAACGCCGTCAGGCTTCTTCGCCAGGAAATTCGCATCCGTGAGCACGGCGTGGCCGCACGCACCGCTTTCCTTGAGTCTCGCAAGGCCGAACACGGCATCTCCAGGCTTGAAGCGAGTGACGCCCGGGCCGACGGCCATCACCGTGCCGGAGAAGTCAGACCCCAACGCGCGCGGGAAGGACTTTCCCGTGACCATCTTGAGATCGCCATTGCGCACTTTCCAGTCGATGGGATTGAGGGCCGCAAACCTGACCCTGACTGCCACGTCGCTCTGGCCAGGGGATTCCAGGTCGAACTCCGCCAGGCGCATCACCTCGGGGCCGCCATACCTGTCGTATTGAACTCGCTTCATTGCAGGACCGTCCGCTCAATGAGGCTGAACCGTTTGCATGAAGGCGGCGAAGGGCGTGGCGTCGTAGATCACATCGGTCGATGTAAGCTTGCCGTCCTTGATCTTGACGAGCTCCGCCACGAGCGAGCGCGGCACCGGGTGCGTCTCGGCGAGGTAAACCACGACGGCCTGTTCATCGTCGCCGTAGACGGCGAGAACGGTCAGGTTCGTGAGCATCCTGGCAAAACCTTCCTGGAAGGCGCGGAAGCGCTCGATGCCGGCGGTCTGACCGATGGGCGAGGTACAGACGACATCCTCGGCCGAGATGGAGACGATGGTCTCGACGTCCTTGTTCGCGAGCGCCTTGGCGTAAACCTGGACGATCTCGAGTGCCTTGCTGGTATTCATGGTGCTTTCCTTCGGTTGAGTTGGGGAAAGCTCAATGTAAGAAGGCATAGTGACAGATTTTGTCACCATCCTTCCCGTGGCGGTCTCTGAATGAAGGTGCCGTGAAGGACGCCAGGCGGGATGCCCGTGGCAGCAGTCCAGGCAGGTCGTCAGCGCTTGCGTGAAGGCTTGTCTGAAGCGATGGTCAATCCAGGCGCGCGCATGGCGGCGGCGAGAAAGGGCACGATCTGGCGCAATGACTCGGCAATGTTCTTTCCGCTGCACAGCCCGTCGGAGATCACGTCGACGCGCCCGGTGTCCGCCAGGGCGTACTGGTAGCTGCCGAGCATGAACATGAAGCGCCAGGAAACGTCCTCTCGTGATAGGTCGGCAAGGCTGCGTGCGAAAGCGGCCACGAACCGGCGCGACGACACGTCGTAGAGGCGCTGGCGCAGTTCGTTGGCGAACGGCGTGCCGTCGAGCTGCAGGTGCGCCTGCATGCGCAGGAACGCACGGCCGCTGTCACCGCTCATCGCCAGCTTGAATGCGGGTGCCAGGAAGCTCTCGATGAGGCGCTCCAGCGGGACGGGCGCTCCCTTGGCCGCGGCCTCCTCTGCGTCGAGCAGTCGCATGCGCTCTTCGACCATCGGGGTGCCACGGTGCAGGTAGGTCTCCTGGAACAAGGCCTCCTTGCTGCGGAAGAAGTAATGAATCATCCCTTGGTTGACCCCGGCGCTTTCGGCAATGTTGCGCAGCGAACTGCCTGTGAAGCCGTGTTCCGCGAACAGGCCTTCGGCCGCGCGCAGGATGTTTTCCCGCGCGTCGCTCTTGCGCCGCCGATGCGGCGACGACTCCGCGGCCTCCGTGGTGGCCGCCGCGTTGTCGAGATGAATGCTCTTTCCCATGGCTTTGCTACTTTTGCGGTCCGCCCGAGGCCGGTCAGCCTCCCGAGGGCGATGGATCATGTTCCTGCTCCGTGCAGGCCGTTCCATTATTAGTTATTCGAAAGACTAACAAACAAGCGGCCCAGCTCCCGCACCGATTCGGAGGGGAGGTCATGGCCCACCCGATCCCGCCCTTCGTGAACGGCCGAGCACTCGGCGCCGCAAAGGCCCCGCGCCCCGTGTTCCACGGCTGCTCTGTCAGTGCCCACCCTGGCCTCGTCCCCGTCGCTAGGGTTTGCCCTATTTTTACTTAGTCGGTCGAATAACTAATATTCAGGCCAAGTCGTCACCCGAAGGAAATGAAGATGTTGAAACCGGCACTGCAGTGCATCCTGTGGACCCTTGCCCTGGCAGCACTGCCGGCTGCGGCGCAATACCCGCAGAGGCCGATCCGCCTGGTGGTGCCCTATGCGCCGGGCGGGGGCACCGACAACATCGCCCGTTTGCTGGCCGAGAAACTCGGGACCCGCCTGGGCCAGCCCGTCATCGTTGACAACAAGGGCGGGGCGAACGGCACCATCGGCGCCGACGCCGTTGCCAAGTCACAGCCCGATGGCTACAGCCTTCTCCTGGCGGGGCTGGGGCCGCTGGCGGTCAATCAGAGCCTCTTTCAGAAGATGCCCTACGAGCCGGTCAAGGCCTTCGCGCCCATCGCCAAGGTGTCGTCGGCCGCCCTGGTGCTCGTGACCGGGCCCGAGATGGCGAACGAAGGGCTCAAGGACTTGGTGGCGAGCGCGAAAAGCAAGCCCGGCCAGATCAACATGGCCAATGCCGGGGAGGGCTCCCCGCAGCACATCTGTGCAGGCCTGTTCGCGCGCTCCGCGGGCATCGCGCTGAACCACATCCCCTACAAGGGCGCTGCGCCCGCCATCACCGACCTGCTCGGCGGCAGCGTCCAGGCCTTGTGCGACAACGTCGGCACCGTCCGGCCGTTCATCCAGTCCGGCAAGGTCAAGGCTCTGGCGGTATCGACACGCCAGAGGGCCGAGGCCCTGCCCAACGTGCCCACCTTCGAGGAGCAGGGCTTCACCGGCATCGACTTCTCCCTGTGGTTCATGCTGGTGGCTCCCGCGGGAACGCCCACCGAGGTGGTGAACCGTCTGAACACCGAGGTCAATGCGGTTCTCAAGCAACCGGAGATGGTCCAGCGGCTGCGCGAGAACGGCAGCGAGCCGACCGGCGGTTCCGTTGCCTCGGCAATCCAGTTCCTCGCCCATGAAAACCAGGCGTGGCCCGAACTGGTGCGCGCGATCGGCCTGCGCAAGCAGTAGCGCCTGGCGAATCGATGGCGCCCCACCCGACACTTCACAGCACGACCGCAATGCAGCTCATCGACCTGTCCGTCGCCATCCAGAATGGCCTGTCCGTGGACCGTCCGGGCAACGGCCCGCAGATCCGGTACCAGAACCACCAGGAAACCTTTGCCGCGCTGGCCAAGCCGTTCGCCGGCCTGCGCCCGCAGGACTTGCCCGACGGTGAAGCGTGGGCCGTCGAGCGCATCGACTTGTCGACGCACAACGGCACCCACATGGATGCGCCATGGCACTACGCCTCGACGATGAACGGTGGCGAGCGGGCCGCGACCATCGACGAAGTGGCGCTGGAGTGGTGCTATCGGCCGGGGGTCCGGCTCGACTTCCGGCACCTGCCGGACGGTCACGTGGTGCGTGCCGACGAGATCGAGGCGGAGCTCGCGCGCATCGGCCACGTGCTGCAGCCCCTGGACATCGTGCTCGTCAACACGGCGGCGGGCGCACGCTACGGGCAGGACGACTACCTGGACACCGGCTGCGGCATGGGCCGCGAGGCCACGCTGTTCCTCACCGAGCGCGGCGTACGGGTCGTCGGAACCGACGCCTGGTCCTGGGACGCCCCTTTCAGTCACACCGCGCGGCGCTACCGCGAAACCGGGGATGCGTCCCTCATCTGGGAGGGCCACAAGGCGGGCCGGGAGATCGGCTACTTCCAGATGGAGAAGGTGACCAACCTGCACCTGCTGCCCCCCACGGGTTTCCAGGTGATCTGCTTCCCCGTGAAGATCCACGCCGCTTCCGCGGGGTGGGTCCGGGCCGTGGCCGTGCTGCCCTGAACACTTTCCCACAACCCTGGAGTTTTCTTTTCCATGAACGCGGATGCTCTGATCGGAACCTGGTTCCTGCGCGAGGCCTATGCCGTCGGTCCTCGCGGCGAACGCCTGCATGACGTCTACGGCGCGCGGCCAGCTGGCGTCATTCACTACGGCGGCGACGCGCGGATGATGGCGCTCATCACCCATGAGGGGCGCGCACAGCTCGACGGCGACCGGCAGGCGGCGCCGCAATCGCAGCGCGCGGAAGCCTACAGGTCCTCCATCGCGTACGCAGGGGGGTTCGACGTGGAGGGCGGCTGGGTCCGGCACGCGGTGGACATGTCCACCTATCCGAACTGGGTCGGGACCGTGCTGCGTCGCGCCCTGAGCTTCGAGCAGGACGCCGCCGTCCTGACGACCGCGCCGCAGATGCAGGACGGCATCGAGACCGTCATCAAGCTGGTCTGGCAGCGCCAGCCGGTCGAACACTGAACCTCATCGCAAAGACAGCCCAGCACCATGTCCAAACCGTCGCGCAAGACCATCATCACCTGTGCCATCACCGGCGCCATCCACACGCCGACCATGTCCGACGCATTGCCGTACCGCCCCGAGGACATCGCACGCCAGGCGATCGACGCGGCCGAGGCCGGCGCAGCGGTGCTGCACCTGCACGCACGCCATCCGCTCAACGGGGCCGTCTCGATCGACCCGGAGCACTTCCTCGGATTCCTGCCGACGATCAAGGCGTCGACCAACGCGGTGATCAACCTGTCGACCGGCGGCAGCCTGCGCAACACCGTGGCGCAGCGCATCGCGCCGGCGAAGCGCTTCTCGCCCGAGATGTGCTCGCTGAACATGGGCAGCATGAATTTCTCGATGCATCCGCTGGCACGGCGCTACAAGGACTGGAAGTTCGACTGGGAAGAACCGTACCTGCGCGAATCGGACAGCTACATCTTCAGCAACACCTTTCGCGACATCGGCATGGTGGCCGAGGAGCTGGGACATGATCACCGCGTCAAGTTCGAACACGAGTGCTACGACGTCGGGCACCTGTACAACCTCAAGTTCTGCGTGGACTCGGGGATGTTCAAGGCGCCGATCTTCATCCAGTTCGTGCTCGGCATCCTGGGCGGCATCGGCGCGGACCTCGAGAACCTGGTCTTCATGAAGCGCACGGCCGACAAGCTCTTCGGGGATGCGTACCAGTGGTCGGTGCTCGGTGCGGGGGGTGGCCAGATTCCCCTGGCCACGGCCGCCGCGACGATGGGTGGGCACGTGCGCGTCGGACTCGAGGACTCGCTGTTGATTTCGCGCGGGCAGCTCGCCGAATCGAACGCGCAGCAGGTACGCAAGGTCCGCCAGCTGTTGGAGAGCCTCGGGCACGAGATCGCAACGCCGGACGAGGCGCGTGCGCTGCTGGGGCTGAAGGGACCCGAGCACGTCGCTTTCTGAATCGCCACGGACTTTTTTGAGAACGACGTCTTCATCGTGCGAGCTTCACGATCGACTGTCAGGCGATGCTCGCAGGCTTCGGTGCTGAGCAACTGATCGCCAAAGGAGGGGACTGGCGCCATGGTCCGCGACAAGACCGTCGTGATCGATCCGCTCGGCAAGACCCGATGGTCACGATCCTTACGCCTATCTGAAGGACGTGCTCACGCGCCTGACATGGCTGGCTGTGGCTCGACAGTGCGCATGAACTCCCGAATGGCTTGGGCCGCCGCTACAGGTGCTGCTTGCAGTAGGCAATGCGGCCCCTCGATCTCTCTGACCTGCGTTGAGGGTTGAAGGTGCTTGATGAGGTTGCCTGCTTGCTTCGGTATCAGTCGATCTTCGCTGGCGCGCAGATAGAGGATCGGGGCTGTCACTCTTGCCAGGTCTGCCGAGACATCTATGGAAAGGACGGCCTTGAGCCGAGCGCGGAACGCGGCTCCTGAGACCATGGCGAGTGCTGCGCCCAATGCGCGTCGGAGGTCCGGCGTCGCGCGCCGCCCCAGCAGAGCCGCACAGGCGAAGGTTAAGGGCAACTGCTTGATCGGTGCCAACGCTGCCACGAAGCCAAACAGCGCCAGAAAGGGGTGCGGGTTTCGCACGAATGTGCAGCAAAGCACAACACCTTTGATTCGGTTCGGATGCTTCGCGGCGAGCGAGATGGCGATGGGTCCGGAAAATGACTCGCCTAGCAAGATGATCGACTCATCCGCCGGGAGAGCCGCTTCAGCGACGTTCTGAAGGGCGCCATATCCGTTTGGCGCCGCGGGCGGGTAGGCCACCACTTTGAATGACGCGGCACCAGACAACGCATTGACTAGCGGATCGAACAGAGTGCCTGTGCCATCCATGCCCGGGAGAAGAACCAACGTGGTCATAGTCGGACAGTATCGACGGTCATGTAGGTATCAACCTGCAGACGCCTCTCCATTGGCAGTCAGGGGCCCAGCGCGAAGCCCACACGTGGGACAGCAGGTCGTCGATGTCGCTGGATCGCTGCGTTGGCAACCGCTGCACAGTCGCCGCCGGGCCAGGTGAAGCGGCCTTGGTGCAGCCGGCGTGCGGCGAGCCAGATGCCGATGCCGTCGTGCACCAGCACCTTCAGACGAGTCGACCGCTTGTTGGCGAAGACGGGCGCGCGCAAAGGCCGCCAGCGCGCGACCGTAGTCCTGAATGCGGCGTGGCACCGCTTCGGCGGCCTCGATCGTACCCATACGATTCTCGTATGTCCGCCCCAGTCAAACGGTATTGGACGAGGTCCTCACGCCAGTTCGATGATTGTTCCATGACAAGCCATTCGGGTGCGGGTGCGACTCGCCTCCATGAACTTTCCGTGGTTGAGCCTCGCTCGCTGATCGCGGCACGCGAGCATGTTCAAGACCACCGGCGTGCCTATGGTTGCGGTGGCCTGCAAGGGCTGTGCGCCACTGGCCTCCGATGTCATGGCCGGCCACATCCCGCTGGGCACGGACGTTCCCGGGCCGCGAACTCAAGCTGCGCCGCGGTGGACGGATCCGCATGCTTGGCGTCATTGGCATGCCCCGCGAGCTGCTCAAGAAGCCAGGGACGGCTTTGCTGGTCGCCACGCAGGGCCAGAGCGTGCAGGCGAGGTGGGATCAGATCGGACTCGAGCCCGCGGCCGTGCCTGGCGCAACGATGACCCGCATGATGGGAGAGGAACGCAGCTACGCGGCCCCCATCGTCAAGGCCACCGGCTTCACGGTCTCGAAATGAGCGCAGACGCACGCGATCCGTGCACGTGATTCGGGCGCAATCGCTTTGAGCAACGAAGGAGACAACGGATGAAATTTCGATTCCTGTCCTTGTGGACTGCTGTGTCGATGGGCCTGCTCTCTGTCGGCATGTCCGGCCGGGCGGAGGCGCAGACTCAGGCGAGCGACGCTTCTCAGCGTTCGGCGCGGATCGTTGTCGGCTATCCACCGGGTCAATCCGTCGATACGGTGGGGCGATACCTGGCATCCGCCCTGAGCAGGAGGCTGGAGCGCAATTTCTTTGTCGAGAATATTCCGGGTCAGAGCGGAAGCATCGCGCTGGGCAACGTTGCCAGGTCGACCGGCGACCTGAACACCCTGACTTTCTCCGCATCTTCGGCGCTGGTGATCAATCCGATCCTCTTCAAGGCCGTGAGATACAACACACTGAAGAACTTCGAGCCGGTCGCGACGCTCTACGATACCCCGCTGCTGCTGCTCGTCAATTCCAAGCTGCCGATCGATTCGGTTGAGTCGCTGGTCAGCTATGCGAACAGTCATCCAGGGGAGATCAGTTTTTCGTCACCGGGCGTCGGAAGCGTTTCGCATCTCGCCATGACGGAGTTCATTCGGCGTACCAAGCTGAAGTTCGTGCACGTCCCCTATCAGGGGGCTGCGCCATCCCTGACGGCCCTTGCCGCAGGCCAGGTTCAGGTGACCTTCGAAGGAGTGGCTGCCGCGACACCGCTCTTGCAAGGCGGCCGCATCAAGGCCTTGGCCATCAGCAGCGCGAAGCGGCTGCCCAAGTTCGAGTCGATTCCCACGATCGCCGAATCCGGTCTTCCGGGATTCGATGTCGTGCCATGGGTCGGCCTGCTGGCGCCCAGCGGTGTCGCGCCGGACAAGATCGCAGAGATCTGGAACGCAGTGCAGGCCGTCCTGCAAACCGACGAGTACACGGCCTTGATCGAGCAGGTTGGAGGCAGACAAGCGGTTCGATCACCCTCGGAGTTCCGCAACTTCCTCGAGACGGAGGTTCCGCGCTGGCAGGAGTTCATCAAGGTTTCGGGAGTAACTGCGGAATAAGAGAAGACTGCGCGAACCGAGCCCAAGATTCCGCTCGTTGAACTGCATCAATAGATTGAAAGGAGACACAAATGTCATTGAACATTGCAGATGAGATGGCTTCACGGTGGACAGCTGTCGAATCGAGTTTGGCCATGAAGCACGCTCTCGAAGGATTGCCTTCGGGATGGAAGACCCGTCGATTGGCCCCGTCGCTCGGGTTGGAGTTGCAGGATCTGTTTGTGCCGGATCTCGATGACGACGGCATTGCCAGGATTCGCGCACTGCTGCTGGCCTTCCGGGTGCTGGTCATCCGGCGTCAGCCTGTTTCCGCCGCGCAGCATGTGGCGTTCGCCCGAAAGTTCGGTGATCTTGAGACGCAGAATCCGCTGCTGGCCGCCAACGCGGAATTCCCCGAGCTTGTTCAACTCAAGGCTTCCAAGGAAAAAAAGGGCGCCGAGAACCTTTTTCACTCGGACACCGCGTTCTACGAGAAACCCTCGATGGGTTCTATTCTTCGTTGCATCAAGTGCCCGGAAGTTGGAGGAGACACCATCTTCTGCAACATGGTCCAGGCATACGCCGGGTTGCCGGAGGAGGTCAAGCGCAAGATCGACAGCATGGTGGCAGTCAACGACATCAATGTCGCATTGTTCAAAAAGATGGATCCGAACGAACGAGCCGCATATCGGGATCGACATCGTTCCGTGGAACATCCGGTGGTCATCACCCATCCTGAAACCGGGGAGTTGATCCTGTACGTGAACGAAATCCACACCACGCACATCGCCAACTACCGGGCAGTTCTGGGCTCGGATTGGGGCATGGATACACCGACCCAGATTCGCGAGCTGTTCGACCTGCTCGTGCGTCAGGCCAAGATCCCGGAATACCAGGTGCGTGTGCACTGGGAGCCGGACACCATCGTCTTCTGGGACAACCGGGCAGTCCAGCACTACGCGGTGTCCGACTACTACCCCTCGGAGCGCCACATGATGCGCGCAACCATCATTGGCGATGTTCCGAAGCGGGTTCGATAGCCCTCAGAAAATTCGCCGAGATCGAAGGGAGGATCGAACCCTTGCGAGGTGTGCCGCGCATGTTGACTCGCGCTGAAAACTGGGCCACGGGGGGCGGACAAAAACTTGGGCTGCCAGGAGGTCGTTCATGTATTCCCACGCGGGCCGTGAACCGAAGTATTCGCAGGCGCAGAAGGTGGCGGCTGTCGAGTATCACCTTTGCCCACGCTCGATGAGCGGGACCTCTTGAACAAGGCCAATGAACTGTTGAAAAAGGCCTGGGCGTCGATCTGCAGCTCCTGACCAACCCGGAGACACTGCTGATTGGCGCCCTGAGAGAGCGCGACGGCCTGCCAGATCTCCTCGCGCGGTTGGGGATTGGGTCTTGCACGTAGCTCCTTCTTCGTAAGCGAACAGTCATTCCACCTTGACCAATTGACAGCGATGCCAACGACAGGCTAGCTCTCGCTGCCTGTCCAGACCGGCGTTCGTTGGCCCGGCAGAATGCGGGTCGAGACGGGGCAAGAACTTGATGACGATGCATCGTGCAAGACCCTGTCGATTCCACATATGACAAGGAGCTGACTTTTGATGCTGACGCAGACGCTGCAAGACGGCGGTGATTCATTCAAGGTGTCGGTGCAGGAAGCAGCCACTGGTGCTCCTGTGGTTCTTTTCGCAGTGGGCACGGGCGGCCAGCCAGAACGTCACGCTACTCTCCTCAACGCATTGGCCGAGTCTGGCTGCATGATCGTGGCGCCGCATTTCGAGCGGCTTGCTTCGACTACCCCAAGCGAGGACGAACTGACTCTCCGCGCAAGACGTCTCTCCCTCGCACTCGACGCATTCATTGAGCCCTCGGCGAAGGTGATAGGTGTGGGGCATTCGATTGGTGCGGCCACCCTCGTCGCCATGGCGGGAGCTCAAATGTGGTTAGGACCAGGTCGACGCATTTTGATTGCATCGGACGGTCGATTGACTCGTCTAGCTCTCTTGGCTCCCCCAACTGGATTCTTCCGCGCGCCCGCAGCACTTGATGCGGTGCGAGTTCCAGTCCTGACGTGGGTAGGTTCGGCGGATAGCATCACTCCTCCGATCCAAACCGAATGGATGGCGAGTGCGATGTCCGACTCGGTTTCCGTGGACGTCCGCGTCACAGAAGGGGCAGGCCACTTTTCATTCATGGACACTCCCCCTCCACATACAACGGAGCCACTGCCCGACAAAAATGCGTTTCTCAGAGAGTATTCGCGCGAAATTTGCAAGTTCGTGATTGGCTAAAAGCAGCCGCTCGGCACCGGAGCGCATGTCCACTGGCTTCGTGCATAGCCACAGCGCGTCGATGCGGATCAACGCAGCACCTCGCGAAGCCATGCTGCGCAATCTGCAGCCGCCGAGACGGGTCACACACGCTCACGCCGATCGCGCCGCGCTTGAACTCAAGACGGATCTCCTCGGCAGCGACGGCAGCAACCGCAACGATCGCTGGCGCCGAGGGCGGTGGTAGCGGGGGCAACGACAGCGCGATGAACTGCGGTGCTGACTCGGCAACCGTCGTCGACATCGCCGATGGAGCTGGACTCGCCCCGCGTCCGCGACGCCATTGATGCACAAGGTTGTCGTTCAACTGGAATGACAGCGCAACCACCGCAACCGATGCTCCTGGCTCTGCGCAAGCGGCGAGAACTTGCGCCTTGAACTCTGCGCTGTGACGGCGCCGTTGCTTCGAATTGACGTCCATTGATGATGTCCAGCTAACTTAGATGGACAGCATGGTCTCCGGCTTGGCTTCGGTTCTCAAGGTGGGGCGCCTGGCCGCTTACCCTTCTTCTACCATCGGGCGCGTCTGGCGGTGGGCGGTAAGCACCTCTCGGTGCGCAAATCCATCACCGACATCCTTGAATCGAACCATCGCGGTTACGGCGACCGCAGGCTGCAAGCTTCGCTCACCAGGCAGGACGTGGTGATCTCCGAGAAGGTGGTGCAGCGGTTGATGAAGCAGGAGAGCCTGGTTGTTCCGAAGCCCAGGAAGCGCAGATATGCGTCATCCCTGGGGACTCGAACTCTCCATGGAACCGCAGCGCAGCCTAGAGAAGTGGCACGATGCCGAAGAGCCCGGCAGCGACGATCATGACGACGACCAGCAGCAATGCCCATCTGAGGGTGAACTTCTGGTGCGCACCGAATTCGACGCCTGCCACACCCATCAGCACATAGTTGGCGGCCACCAAGGGGCTGAGCTGATGCACCGGTTGTCCGAGCAGTGATGCGCGTGCAATGATTTCGGGCGCAATGCCGTAGCCCTTTGCCGCTTCCGCAAGGATCGGCACGACCCCGAAATAGAAAGCGTCATTGGAAAGGAAGAACGTCATCGGCGCGCTGAGCAACGCGGTGATCAGCGGCAGGTAGTGGCCGGCCGAAGCGGGAATCGCGTTGATGACGCTGTGCGCGATCGCATCGGTCATCTTGGTGCCGGAGAGGATCCCGGTGAACACGCCCGCCGCGAAGATCACGGCCACCACCGAAAGGGCGCTTGCCGAGTGCTCGGCAATGCGTTCCTTCTGGTCCTTGATCGCGGGGAAGTTGACCGAGATCGCGATGGCGAACGCACCCATGAAGAGCAAGGGCAACGGGAGCACGGCCATCGTCAGGCAGGCCATCAACACCAGGGTCAGTGCCAGATTGAAAGCCATCTTCGCTCGGCTTTGGTGAGGTGCTTGCGCGGCGTCAAGGTTCACTTCCCCGCCCAGGGCAGAGACTTCAGCGTGCACCGGCTTCCACTCGACCGTCTTCAGACGCCGGCGCTCCCTCACTCCGAGGTACCACGCCACGGCGATCGTGGCCGCGCTTGCCATGGCCATCGGCCCGATGAGTGGAACGAAGACCTGCGAGGCGTCGACGTGCAGTGCGCTCATGACGCGTGCGGTCGGACCACCCCACGGCGCGATGTTCATGATGCTGTTGCCCATCATCGTGACGCAGGGGAGGATCAGCGGGTTGATGCCCAGTCGCCGGTGCAGCGGCAGCATGGCGGTGACGCACAGCAGGTAGGTTGTGGAACCGTCGCCGTCCAGCGAAACGACCAGCGCGAGCAACGCCGAGCCGATGATGACGCGCACCGGATCACCCTTGGACATTCGCACGATGAGCCGGATCAACGGATCGAACAGGCCGACGTCGATCATCAGGCCGAAGTAGAGGATCGCGAAGAGCAGCAGCACGCCGGTGGGCGCAATGGCCTTGATGCCGTTGATCACCATGGGTCCGACATCCGCCCCGAATCCACCGATCAGGGCGAAGATGATCGGTACGACGATCAGTGCAATGAGCGCGGTGAGGCGCCCCGTCATGAGCAGCGCCATGAAGACGATGATCATGGAATACGCGAGGATGGTCAGCATGTGTGGTCTCGATATGAGGAAGGCCCGGACGGATCGGGGCGCGCCAGGCGGGACGCGTTTGTCTGCTTGACGGGCGCTCGATGGGCAGCAGTCGCCCCCGCGGCGGCTGCCTGGCCGCCGCGACGAGGGCGAACGAAGGAATGAATGGCTCGGGAGACCGGCTCCCGCCGGCTAGCTCAGGGACACCCCTGTGCCGAGCTGGGAACGTCGCTGGCAGGCATCGCATCCGGCAGTTCATGCCGCGGCTCGGCGGCATCGCCCTGGATCGGCCGGGCCGAATGGGAGACCTGTTCCTCGGGCTTTGCGCGGACGTAGTCGCGCCAGACCAGGGGCAGGATGCCGCCGTGACGCCAGTACGCCACGTCTTCCTCGGTGTCGAGCCGAATGGTCAGCGGAACTGTCGTGGTCGTGCCGTTCGCGCGATGCACGAGAGCCTCTACGCGACCGCTCACGCCAAGGTTGCCTGCCAGCGCAGGGATATCGATCAGTTCGCTGCCATCGAGTCCCAGCGAATCCGCCGTGGTGCCTGGGTCGAACTGCAGCGGCAGGACGCCCATGCCCACGAGATTGGTGCGGTGGATGCGCTCGAAGCTCTCGGCGATGACGGCCTTCACACCCAGCAAGGCCACGCCCTTGGCGGCCCAGTCGCGCGAGGAGCCGCAACCGTAGTTCTTGCCGGCGATGACGGCCAACGGAACATCGCGGCGCAGATACGCCTCGGCCGCTTCGAAGATGCGCATCTGCATGCCCTCGGGCATCAGCTTCGTCATGCCGCCCTCGATACCGGGCACGATCTGGTTGCGCAGCCGGATATTCGCGAAGGTAGCCCGGACCGCCACGTCGTGATTGCCGCGTCGCGTGGTGTAGTTGTTGAAGTCGCGCTTCTCGACGCCCTTGGCCAGCAGGAAATCCGCGGCCGGTGTGCTGAGGCTGATGGCCCCCGAGGGCGAGATGTGATCGGTGGTGACGGAGTCGCCGAGGATGACCAGAGGTCGCATCCCCTCGATGTCCTGAACGGCAGCAGGCTCGAGCGACAGGTTCTCGAAGTAGGGCGGGCGGCGCACGTAGGTGCTGGCGTCTTGCCAGGCAAAGCGCTCGCTGCGCTCGCCGCTCAGGGCGTTCCAGGCTTCGCCGCCATCGAACAGGTCGGCGTACTTCTCGCGGAAGAGCCCGGGTTCGTAGGCCCCTTCGACCGCATGGGCGATCTCGACGGCCGTCGGCCATACGTCGCGCATGTAGACCGGCTGTCCGTTGGAGCCTGTGCCGATGGGCTCTTTCGTCACGTCGACAGTCAGCGAGCCCGTCAAGGCGTAGATGACCACGAGGGCCGGCGAGCCAAGGTAGGCCGCGCGCACATTGGGGTGAATGCGACCTTCGAAGTTGCGGTTGCCGGAGAGAACGGCGGTACCCACCAGCTTGTCCCGCTCAATGGCTTCGACCAGTGCGTCGGGCAGCGGCCCCGATCCCCCGTTGCATGTGGTGCAGCCGAATCCGGCCACGTTGAAGCCGAGCGTGTCGAGCGCGTCCTGCAGCCCGGCTTTCTCGAGCACCGCCGCAGTGACGTGGCTGCCAGGCACCAGAGAGGTCTTGACCCACGGTTGCGTCTTCAACCCCAGCGCGACGGCTTTCCTCGCAACCAGGCCAGCGGCCATCATGTTCACGGGGTTGGCGGTGTTGGTGCAACTCGTGATGGCTGCGATCAGCACGGCGCCATCGCGCAGGGAGAAACTCTCGCCATCGACCGGTACGGCGCGGTTTGCATCGAGCGGCCGGCCCGCGATCTCCTGATGGTGTTGAAGAAACGCGCTGGGCACGGTGTCGAGGTCGAGCCGGTCTTCCGGATTGCGAGGGCCCGCCAGGCAAGGGCGGATGTCGTCGAGATCCAGTGTCACGACCGCGTCGAACGTCGGAGATGGGGTCGCCTCGCTGCGCCAGAGCTTCTGCGCCTTGGCGAACGCCTCGACCAGTTCGATCTGGTCCTTCTCACGGCCCGTCATCCGCAGGTAGTCCATGGTGCGTTCGTCGATCGGGAAGTACACGGCGGTCGCGCCGTATTCCGGTGCCATGTTCGCGATCATCCCGCGGTCGCCGAGCGAGAGTGCATCGAGGCCGTTGCCGAAGAACTCGACGAACTTGCCCACCACACCCATGCTGCGCATGCGTTGCGTGATGGCCAGGACCAGGTCGGTCGGCAGCACCCCTTCGCGCAGCCGGCCCCTGACCTCCATGCCGACCACCTCCGGCAGCGCCAGTGCGACCGGCTTGCCGACCATCACAGCCTCGGCTTCGATGCCGCCCACGCCCCAGCCGAGGACGCCGAGGCCGTTGATCATGGGCGTGTGGCTGTCGGTTCCCACGCAGGTGTCCGGGATCGCGAGCTCGCCCTCGGCGGTCTGCTCGGTCCACACCACCTTGCCGATGTGCTCGAGGTGGATCTGATGCATGATGCCCTTGCCTGGCGGCACGATGCGCACACCTTCGAAGCTGCTGGCGCACCAGCGCAGGAACGCAAAGCGCTCCCCATTGCGCTCGTACTCTTTCTCGAGATTGATGCGCCGCGCATCCGGCGTGGCCCAGCTGTCGACCTGCAGAGAGTGGTCGATGATCACGTCCACCGGCACCTTCGGACTGACCCGGGAGGGATCGCCGCCGGCGTCGGCCACGGCGTCTCGGATGCCGGCCATGTCCACCAGCATCACCTGGCCGAGGATGTCCTGCCCGAAGACCCGCACCGGGTAGAAGCTCAGGCCGCTGCCGAGGCGCCGCGCAAGCAGGGCATCGATCTCCGCCTGGGTGTCGGTGCCGCGGCTGGCCTGGCGCAGCAGGTTTTCCAGCAGGATGCGCAGCGAAAAAGGCAGTTCGTCGACGCCGGGAACATCGGCGATCGACACGTAGCGCACGGAACGGTTCGCCAGGGCGAGTTGCTTGATTTCGGGTTTCAGGTTCATTCGTTTTCCTTCGTGGGGCCCTGGCGGGGCAGGGGAGCAAAGAGGGTCAGATCAGACCGACATGGGTCATGACGGTGCGCAGGCGCGTGTGCTCGTCGTCGACGAACTTCGAGAACTCGTCACCGGTGATCACACTGGGCGACCAGGCGTTGGCCTTGACGGCGTCCTGCCATCCCTTGGTCCGGGTCGCTGCAAGGACGGCGTCCGTGAGTTCCTTGCGCTGGGCGGGGGTGAGGTTGGCCGCGCCGTAGACACCACGCCAGTTGCCGATCTGCATGTCGTAGCCGGCTTCCTTCAGCGTGGGGGCGTCCACGCCCGGCATGCGGGTGGGGGCGCCGACGGCGAGCACACGGAACTGGCCCGCCTCGATGTACTTCGACAGCTCCGCGTAGCCGCCCGTGATGGCTGTGATGTGGCCGCCCAGCGTTGCGGAGACGACTTCTCCGCCTCCGCCGAACGGGATGTAGTTGACCTTCGATACAGGGATGCCGGCCGCGCCGGCGAGCTCGGCCGTGCCGATGTGATCGACCGAACCCTTCGAGCCGCCACCCCACTTCACGCTGGAAGGGTTCTTCTTGAAGTCGGCCATCAGGTCGTTGAAGCTCCGGTAGGGCGAGTCCTTGCGCACGGCGATCACGTTGTATTCCGTGAAGAGCCGTGCGATCGGCGTGGCGTTGGCCAGCGAGATCTGCGGCTTGTTCTGTACGACCCCGGTCACCATGATCGCGCCCATCACGCACAGGGCGTTGACGTCCCCCTTGGAGCTGTTGACGAACTGGGCAAGGCCCAGGGTTCCGCCCGCGCCATTCTTGTTGTCGTACATCGCGCTCTTGGCCACGCCGGCCTCCTGCATGGCCTTGCCGAGGGTGCGGGCGGTCTGGTCGTAGCCGCCGCCTGGCGAGCCTGGCGCCATGAAGCGCACCGTCTCCA
This sequence comes from Variovorax sp. YR750, assembly GCF_900109805.1. Taxonomy (NCBI): domain Bacteria; kingdom Pseudomonadati; phylum Pseudomonadota; class Betaproteobacteria; order Burkholderiales; family Comamonadaceae; genus Variovorax; species Variovorax sp. YR750. Next base: position 7,103 of record NZ_FOBJ01000024.1, on the reverse strand, counting down.
GTGCGAGCGCGGGCAAGGCCGCGACGAGTGCGCCGGCGAGCGTGCCGATGCGAAGCAGTTTGCGGATCGAAAGCTGCATGGATGTCTCCTTCTCGTGGGGTGAGTGGGGCCGCGATGCGTGCAATCCGATGCTGCACATTTCGCTGTATTGTATTTTCTAATCACTTTCACCAATAAAAGGCGCGGGTAAACCCTGCGCGGTGCTGTAACTTTTCTTGCTTGTCTGTCGCCGCCAGGGGCGCAGCGGCGCTCAGCCGCCCCGGGGGAGGGGCAGGCTGGAGGGCTTCCAGGATCAGGTCTGGACCGGGGGTGCTAGGAGGACGATGGGGAAAACACGCCGGTGCCGCGCAGCTTGCCGCGGCGCGCGCCGTCGAGGTGAGACCTCATGAGGCTGGCGGCCAGCACGAAGTCCTGCTTCTCGATGGCATCCAGGATCTCCAGGTGCTCGGAGGCCTGCGTGTGGCGCGCCCCGCGGCGCGAGGCCTGGCGGTACTCCACGAGACGGCGCAACTGGTTGATGCGCCGCACCGACTGGAGCACGAAGCGGTTGTTGCTCCACTCGGCCAGGGTTTCGTGGAAATGGCTGTTGGCCTCGAACAGCTCGATGGGCGTCATCGTCTGGTAGCCGCCGTCGACGATCCGCTGCTGCTCATTGCGCAGCTGCTTGAGCTCGTGGGCGACGGGCATGAACGAGGGCCCGATCAGCCCGCCCGGCTCGATGAACTGCCGGAAAAGATAGCTCTCCTCGTAGGCGTCGGGGGAGTCGATCATCGCGAGGAAGCGCCAGCCGTGGCCCATGCTCTGCTCGATCCAACCCTCTTCGGAGATGCGCGACAAGACCTTGCGCAGCGTGCTGCGGGCCACGCCGTACCGGCGCATCAACTCGGCCTCCGTCACCTCGTCCGGCAGCTCCTTGGACTGCCGGTCCTCGGCGATGCGCAGGTAGAGCGGGTCGTCGCTCGACAGCAGGCTCGCCACGGGCCCGTCCCAATGCTTGGCGTCGACACGCAGGAAATAGCCGCGGTTGGCGTCCTGCTGCAGCACCCCCAGGTGCGCCAGATGGCGCAGCGCCGATTGCACGGGGGAGCGAGACGTCCCGATGTGCTGCGCGATGTGCACCTCGGTCAGGTGGTCGCCGGTGACGCGGTTGTCGCGCCGCACGAGCGCGACGATCTCGCGCGCGACGCGCTGCTGCAGCGAGGTCAGTTCGGGGGCGGTCGCAGTGTCGTTCACCGATGGCATCCGCGTAGTCTAGGCCAGCAAGGATCAGTCGATCTTCATGCCGAACTGCTTGATCATCTTCGACCATCGCGCCCCTTCCCGGCTGATGAGGTCGCCGAATTCCTTGGGGCCCGCGCCCACCGGTTCGGTCATGCCCGCGGACAGCCGATCCGTGACGTCCTTCTCCTTCAGGGCGGCGGCCGCTGCCGCATGGAGGGTCTGAATGATCGGGTCGGGCGTTCCCCTTGGCACGGCAAGGCCCATCCAGGAAACGAACTCGTAGCCGCTGACGCCGCTTTCCGCGACAGTCGGCACGTCGGGCAATGCCTTGGCGCGCTGTTTTCCCGTGACCGCAAGCGCCTTGAGCTTGCCGCTGCGCACGTGCGGCAGCGCGGCCAATGGGAAGGCGACGGCAATGCTGATCTCCCCGCCGAGCAAGGCAATGATCGCCGGCCCCCCGCCCTTGTAGGGCACGTGCGTGATGTCGACCTTGGCCATGGACTTGAGCATCTCGCCGGCCAGGTGGTTGGCGCTTCCGTTGCCCGCGGTGCCGTAGGTATGCCTGCCCGGCTCCTTGCGCGCGAGCTCGAGGAATTCCTTCAGGTTGCCTGCCGGCACGGACGGGTGGGCCACGATGACCAGGTCGATGGACGTCAGCCAGGTCACCGGCGCGAGGCTCTCGACCTTGTACCCGGCATTCGGATAGAGCGACGGGTTCAGCGCCATGGTGCCCTGGTTCACGAATGTGAGCGTGTACCCGTCCGACGCGGCCTTGGCACCCAGCGCGGTGCCGATGTTTCCGCCTGCGCCTCCTCGGTTGTCGATGACCACCGGTTGCCCCAGAACGTCCTGCATCTTCTTCTGCAGGCTGCGGCAGACCACGTCCGCATCACCGCCCGCCGGCTGCGGAACGATCAGCGTGATGGGCTTGCTGGGGAACCTGTCCTGGGCGAAGGCCCATTTCCCGGCCACGGAAAGCGGCAGCGCCGCAGCGCTCACCTGCAGGAGGCTCCTGCGTCGAATCGGATTCATCTCGTTGTCTCCTGGTGGGGTGGGACCCCGGCAATCGGTCTGATTGTCGAATGTCTAAAGTGATCATATAATTCAATCTAAAGAACGGTCAAGACATGGAGACGAATCCGTACCCCACTCGCGAAGCCTGCGCGCTGCGTGCCTACGTGGGCTGCCGCACCACGCAGGAGCGCGCAGCGCGCGGTCAAGGCATCGAGGTCTTCGAGGTGACTCCCGAGGGGCCATGGAAGCATCTGCAGACGGTGGTCGCAGGGGACAACCCGTCGTACCTTCTGGCGGACAAGCAAGGGCGCAACCTTTACTGCGTGCACGGCGACGGCACTGCCGTGAGCAGCTTCCAGGTGGGCCTCGACGGCGCGCTGTCGCTTCGGGGCACGCACTCCACGCAGGGGCGCAACCCCGTGCATCTGGCTTTCAGTCCACAAGGGCGCTGGCTGCTGGTATCGAACTACGCGAGCGCAACGGTGGTGTCGTTGCCGGTCCTGCCGGACGGCTCGCTGGGCGCCGTTGTGCACAGCCTCGCTTTGCCCGACCGACAGGGCCCCCACAGGACGCAGCAGAAAGGCGCGCATCCTCACCAGGTGGTCTTCGATCCCTCGGGCCGATGGCTCCTGGTTCCGGACAAGGGGGGCGATGCCATCCACACGCTCGCCTTCGACGAATCCACAGGTGCCCTGCGTCTTGCCGCGTCGCTGCAGGTCCCGCCCGGCAGCGGCCCGCGGCACCTGGTGTTCGATGCCGGGGGCTGTCGTGCCTGGATCGTCTTCGAACTCACGAGCCAGATCGTCTCGGCTGCCTTCGACGCGGAGAGCGGACGCCTGACGCCGGTTCAGCGCATTCCCAGCATCCCGGAGAGTTTCGTGGGCGAGAACACGGGGTCGGGCATCGTCCTGGACGCTGCCGACGCCGCGATCTGGGTGTCGAACCGTGGCCATGGAAGCGTGGTGCGGCTGGCGATCGACGAGACGCGCCACACGCTGCATGCACCCGCGTGGTTCGACGCGCAAGGACGCGTGCCGCGCTTCATCTCGGCCATGCCCCAAGGCGCCGGCATCCTCGCCGGCACCCTGATCGCCAATGAGGACGCGGACACGATCGTCGGCATCGAGCCAGGCACTTCAACCCCTCATCGCATATTGGCGCGCGCAGGCAGTCCGGTCTGCATCGTTTTCATTCAAGGAACACCATGAGCACTTCTTCTCCCCAGATCGGCATCCGTGCCACCTACATGCGCGGCGGTACCAGCAAGGGCATCTTCTTCGCCTCGCGCGATCTTCCCGAAACCGCGCAACGCCCGGGTGCGGCCCGCGATGCGTTGATGCTGCGCGTCGCCGGCAGTCCCGACCCGTACGAGAAACAGATCGACGGCATGGGCGGTGCCACCTCCAGCACCAGCAAGGTCGTGATCGTCGGCCCGAGCACGCAAGCCGGTTGCGATGTCGACTATCTCTTCGGCGCCGTCGCCATCGGGTCCCCGGTCGTGGACTGGAGCGGCAACTGCGGCAATCTCACCTCTGCGGTCGGGCCGTTCGCGATCGCGAGCGGACTGGTTGATGCGCCTGCCGACGGCGTGGCCGTCGTTCGCATCTGGCAGGCCAACATCCAGAAGAAGATCATCGCGCATGTCCCGATGCGCAATGGCGCCGTTCAGGAGACGGGCGACTTCGAGCTCGATGGCGTGACCTTCCCGGCCGCAGAGATCAAGCTCGAATTCCTGGAGCCCGGCGCCGATGAAGATGGTGAGGGCGGAGCCATGTTTCCCACGGGGCGCATGCTGGACGCCGTCGACGTCCCCGGTGTCGGGGTCATCGAGGCGACGCTCATCAATGCAGGCAATCCGACGATCTTCGTGGACGCCTCGAGCCTGGGGCTGACGGGCGCGGAACTGCAGCCGGCCGTGAACGGCAACGCGGTGCTTCTCGCGCGCTGCGAGGCGATCCGGGTCCATGCGACCGTGGCCATGGGGTTGGCGAAGACCGCGGCGGAGGCGACCGAGAAGCGACCGCATACGCCAAAGCTCGCGTTCGTCGCGCCGCCTGCTGGCTATGTTGCATCCAGCGGCAAGGAGGTCGCGGCTGCGGACATTGACCTTTGCGCGCGGATCTTTTCGATGGGCAAACTGCACCATGCGATGACGGGGACCGGCGCTGTGGCGATCGCGGTGGCCGCTGCGATCCCCGGCACGCTCGTCGCGCGCGTCCTCGGCGAGAGGCAACGCAGGGAAGTCCGTTTCGGTCACCCCTCCGGCGCGCTGACCGTGGGGGCGGAGGCGGTGGAAGCCAATGGAACATGGACCGTCACCAAGGCGCTCATGAGCCGCAGCGCACGCCGGCTGATGGACGGGCAAGTGTTCGTGCCGGGCGACCGGTCGGCATGACCGGTCACGCGCCGAGGCGCACGGCATCGTGGCGAACGGTGACAAGTCGCGAACTTCTCCAATCCCTGGGGGCGAAGCCGTGAGCTATTCGAGACATGACGCAGAGGCGCTCGCACCCACCGGTGTGCTGCGCGCAACCATCAACCTGGGCAATCCCATCCTGGCTCGCCAGGATGCGGGCCAGCCCGCTCGGGGTGTCTCGGTGGACCTCGCGCAACTGCTCGCCAATCGGCTGGAGGTCGACCTGGAACTGATCGTGGTGGACGGCGCAGGTAAGGCGGTGTCCATCGTGGAGCGTCAGGAGGCGGACATCGGATTCTTTGCCGTCGACCCGTTGCGTGGACAGGGCATCCATTTCACGGCGCCCTACGTCTTGATCGAGGGCTGCTACCTCGTGCGAGAGGCCTCGACCATCCTGGATGGCGCGTCGGTTGACCAACCTGGCGTTCGTGTCGCTGTCGGCAAAGGCAGTGCATACGATCTGTTCCTGACCCGTGAACTCCAGCACGCGCAGATTGTTCGTGCCCCGACATCGCCGACGGTGGTCGACGTGTTTCTGGAGATGGATCTCGACGTGGCTGCAGGAGTGCGGCAGCAATTGGAATCCGACGCGAGGCGTGTACCGGGCCTGCGCCTGTTACCGGGGCGCTTCATGCTGATACAGCAAGCCATGGGCTTGCCCAAGGCGCGAGGCCAATTGGCTGCGTACCTGCTGGGCGAATTCATCGAGGAGGCCAAGGCTGCCGGGTTCGTGTCGCAAGCATTGAAACGCCATGGCATCGAGGGTGCGACGATCGCACCGGGTTGTTCGATCTAACCAGGCTTGAGACCAGGTCGAACATTGCCAATGGTCATGAAGAGGCGCTAGCTCTCGCTAGAGCCGCGAGCGTCCATCGAGGCATCCTGCCTGTCCAGGCGGGCCCTGCCCTTGCGTCGGAAGCCGTGTAGATCCGTAGCTTGAAGGTCGTTTTCACCCGAACCCGTGCGTGCCAGTTCGGTGACAGAGAGTACCCGCGAAACTCTCACCGCGGCAGACCGCTGACAGATGTCCTCCATGACGTTGAGCGCGCGGGTTGCCCACGACGCTCCTTCAATGATTGGCGAGACGCTCAGGCCAATTGGTTGTTCAGCACGAAGTGGCGGCCCTGCGCCAATGCGTAGCGCGCCGCATGCGTGGCGTTGTCGAAGCGCGGAATGAGCCGGAAGACCCGGTCATGCATGCCTCGACGGATGGAAACCGAGGCGGCGTATTGCCCGGTCTCGGTGAGTTTGGTCATTGGGGTGACGAGGTATCTGCCCACCTCGTGGGCCTGTGGAGTCTGCATGTGATGGAGCGGGCGGTTGCTTTGGGGCGCGCGCGCAAGTGTGCGTGCCAGCACTGGACTGGTCAGGCACGCGGAGTGAATCCGTGGAGGAAACGGGAACGGTCCGCAGGATGCCCTATTGAACGGACCGACGATGAAGCTCGCCGAGGAGAATGACGCTCTGCCGAGGGCGACGGGGATTGGTCAGCTTGTCGGGGAGGTGAGGCCTGTGCGGCCAGCGACTGCCGCGAGGTGTCAATCAAGGACTGAGGCAACGAGCACGCCGCAGTCGATGCGACGAGTGTAGGTGATTTCAGGAGGCGACGGTTTTCGTGTCTCGCAGGCGGCGTTCGAGTGTTAGGCTGGCCCGCATGCATTCGCATGAAGGACCGGCATGACTCAAGCGCTTCTCTCCCTCCCCCGGCAGGAAGCGCTTCGCGCCGATCTGCCCCACGTGGCTGATCTGCTGCATCGCCGGCGTGCGGGCGAAATCGATGAGGCTGTGATCGACGATCTGGTCTCATGGTCTTGGCTCGAATGGCTGGGCGGATCGCTCCAGCTGACAACCACGGGTGCAAACATCTGTCGCCAGCAGCAGCCCAAGTAGGAAGGTGTCTGCGCCATGAACCAGACGGACGTGATGCTCAAGATCGTGGAAATGGCTCGCGTTGGCGGGGCACTTCCCGCAGACGAGGCGGTATCGCTGGTCGCGGCGAAAGTCGCCCGCTTGGACATGTCGCGCGAGGGCGTTCAACAGGAAGCGACCGACCTGATGCGCCTGGGCGCGACGATCTGGTCACTGGCGGGCCCGAGGTAGATGGCGGGTGCGAGCCCGCCGCATCCGCGCTCGGAGAGCCTGGGTGAGACAGCGAAAATTCGTCGCGCACTTTTCTTGTTCACTGGATCTCGTCGCACCAGACCTTGAAGCCGTCCAACTTGTCCGGACCGAAGGTGCAGGACAACGCCACGTCGCTGGCATCCCGTCCCTGCGCAATCAGCACGCGGCCGATGCGAGGTACGTTGTTGCGCGCATCGAAGGTGTACCAACGGTCGCCCAGGAAAGCCTCGAACCAGCCTGCGAAATCCATCGGGCCGAATGGCGGCGCAGTTCCGACATCTCCCAGGTATCCGGTGCAATAACGTGCGGGAATGTTCAGGCATCGACATAA
>NZ_FOBJ01000014.1:0-253137 GCF_900109805.1 Variovorax sp. YR750 | reverse complement strand
CCAGAAACCCCCAGTCGAATATCGGCTGGGGGTTTTTGCTTTGCAGTCGCGGAAACGGAAAATACCGAGAAGCAGCTAGAGATTGTGCAAGCCTGAGCTATTCATCTCGGCTCCGCCTGCGGCTATCAATTCCGCCAAGATGTCTCCGGTCAGCCGATCCAATTCGATCTCGCCGAAAAAACGCGACCGAATTGCATCCAGATAGGCCGTGCCTCGCAGCCAGGCCTCCCAATCCGCAACAGAGATCGACTGCACCTCCAGCAGCTTGAACTTCATCAGTACCTTGATGGCGTGCCGCGCATGTTTGATCGGATCGCGCCGCAGGCCGTCAAGCCGCCGACGCGCAACAGACAGCGCCGCATCGACGTTATCGAACACGGCGCCGTGCCCCGGAATCACCCGCCGCGGTGCAAGCTCCGCGATCAGATCCAAAGTGGCCCCCACGTCGTCGAACGAAGGCTCTCCGGCCAGCTCGGGAAACGCAATGCCGAAGCCGTTTTCCCACAGAGCGTCCGCAGAAATCAGCGTCCGCGTCTCAGGCTCGAACAGAATGACCGAGTGAGGATCGTGCCCCGGTGCGGCATGCACCTGCCACGGCCTGTCCCCAAGCCTGCACTCGGTCCCCGGCGACAGTAGCCCGGTGAAGCCGAATCGCGGACATGTCTGCCCCGTCGCCAGGAAACTCAAGCCTTGCTGATCCCAGCTTTCGACGAACGCAGCTTCGCCTGGCGGGATATCCGTACGAACTGACGGGTAGCGTGCCTGCAATGCCGCGTTCCCACCGCAGTGGTCGCTGTGCAGATGCGTATTCAGGATGCGATCGAGCGGCCTGTCGTCAAGCACCGACTCGACGAGGGCGACCGTCTGCTCCGCATGCGTCGCATACCCCGTATCGACAACGGCCGTCTCTTCGCCGCCCACGAACAGCACATTGTTCGACGAGAGCCAGCCTCGCTCGAAAACGACGACATTCGCCGGCAGCCCGGCGCTCGCCGACGAATGGCTCATCGTTCAGGCGCTCGCGCTGACGCGAAGTTCGCGGCGCAGGATCTTCCCGACATTGGTCTTCGGCAATGATTCCCTGAATTCGATGTGCTTGGGCCGCTTGTACCCGGTGAGCTGAGAGTGGCAGTACTGCAGCACCGCATCCTCGGTCAGCGTCGGATCCCTGCGGACCACGAAAACCTTGATGGCTTCGCCCTGCTTCTCGTCGGGCACGCCCACCGCAGCGCATTCCACGACACCCGGGCACAGCGAGATCACGTTCTCGAGCTCGTTCGGGAACACGTTGAAGCCACTGACCAGGATCATGTCCTTCTTGCGGTCGACGATGCGGCTGTAGCCGTCTTCCTGCATCACCGCGATGTCGCCGGTACGCATGAAGCCGTCGGGCGTGAACGCAGCGGCGGTTTCCACCGGCTGGTTGTAGTAGCCCGTCATCACGTTCGGCCCCTTGATGCAGAGTTCCCCGGGCTGGCCGTCCGGCAGCGAATTCCCCTCGTCGTCCTTGATCGCGATCTCAATGCTGGGCAGCGGCAGGCCGATCGTCCCGGTGAACTTCGTGTTCGACACGGGGTTGTTCGTGCCGATCGCACAGGTCTCGCTCATGCCCCAGCCTTCGATCATCGGACAGCCGGTGGCCTCGAACCACTTGCGCGCCGTGCCTTCGGAGGCCGCCATGCCGCCTGCCTGCGAGACGAACAGCGTCGAGAAGTCGATCGACTTGAAGTCCGGATGCATCAGCAATGCATTGAACAAGGTGTTCACCGCGGGCAGCATGTGGAAGGGCCGCTTCTTCAGCACCGCGATGAACTTGTTGAAGTCGCGCGGGTTCGGAATCAGCGTCATGTGCGAGCCCTGGCGGATCACCAGCAGGCACAGCGTCAGCGCGAAGATGTGATACAGCGGCAGCGCCGCGATGCTGTTGACCTTCGCCAGATCGCCGGCACGCGACAGCGCCGGCGTGAACCATGCCTCAGCCTGCAGGGTGGCCGCGACGATGTTGCGGTGGGTCAGCACCGCGCCCTTCGACAAGCCGGTCGTACCGCCCGTGTACTGCAGGAAGGCAATGGAGTCGAGGGTGCTTTGATCCGGGCCCAGCGTGCGGCCGCGTCCCTCCGAAATGGCCTGATTGAAGGGTGTCACGCTGCGCCCGTCGCTCAGCGGCAGCTTGTAGGCAGGCACCAGCTTCGCGAGGTGCCGCACGGCCACCGTGATCCATGCGCCGTACAAGCCGCCGAGCAGATCGCCCATCGAGGTCATGACCACGTGCTTCACCGGCGTGCGCTCGATCACCTTCTCGAGCGTGGCCGCGAAGTTCTCGAGGATGACGATGGCCGTCGCGCCGGAGTCCTTCAGCTGGTGCTCGAGTTCGCGCGCCGTGTACAGGGGGTTGACGTTGACGCAGGTGTACCCCGCGCGCAGCACGCCGCACATGGTGACCGCGAACTGCGGAATGTTGGGCAGCATGATCGCCACTCGTGCACCGGGTTCGAGTCCGCGCGACTGCAGCCAGGCGCCCAGCGCCTTCGACAGGGTGTCGAGCTCGCCGTAGGACATCCAGCGCTCCATGCAGACCGAGAAAGGCCGGTCGGCATAACGGGCGAAAGCCTCGTCGAACATCTGGGGCAACGAACGGTACTGCTCCGGATGAATCTCGTGCGGCACGCCGGCCGGATAGTTCTGTCGCGCGGAAGATGTGGTCTGCATGCAAGCTCCTTTGGCGCGGATTGTGGAAGGCACTTTGCCTCCGCGACCAGCGGGCTTGTCCTAGGGCAAGGGCGCGTGCTGTCGCGCGCGCGATAGCTGCGCGCAGCGAAGAGGGCGCAGAGCAACCCTTCGGAAATTCAGGCCTTGCCCGATTCGCCCGACAGCAGCACCCCGGCCTCGATGTCGGTCGCGACCTCCAGCGACTCGTACAGCGGCGTGAAGTCGGGCTCCGTGAGGTCGAACAGCTGCTTGAAACTGTCGATCACGAAGTAGTTAGCCTGGTAGGTGTCGATCTTGTAGCGCGTGCGCATGGTGCGCAGCAGATCGAGCGGCAGCCGCCGCGGCTCGTTGCTGAGCACCGCGTGCTTCAGCTCGCCCACCGAGCTAAGGATGCCGGCGCCATAGGCGCGCAGGCCGTCCGGCTGGCGGATCAGCCCGAACTCCACCGTGTACCAGTAGAGCCGCGCCAGCTTCTCGCCGGCACCAAGATCGTGCGCCTTGATGCCACCTTGTCCATAGCGCTGCACGTAGTCGGCGAAGGTCGGGTCGAACAGCATCGGCACGTGACCGAACAGGTCGTGGAACACGTCGGGCTCGACGATGTAGTCGAACTCCTCGGGCTTGCGGATCCAGTCCGTCACCGGAAACTTGCGGTTCGCGAGCAGCGTGAAGAACGGCAGCTCCGGAATCAGCCCGGGCACCGCCACGATCTCCCAGCCCGTCGCGCGGTGCAGTCGCTCGTTGAGCTCGTCGAAGCGCGGGATGCGGTCCTTCACGCCCAGCGAGGGCAGCGCCTTGATGAAGGCGTCGCAGGCCAGCCCCGGCAGTTGTGCCACCTGGCGCTCGTAGAGCCGGCGGTAGGTGTCGTGATCGGCCGGCGTGTAGCTGGCCCAATCCTGCGGGCAGGTGTAGTCGGCCAGCACCGCGCCGCCGCGCGAATAGTCGCCGCGGGGCGGGCGGTCCGAGGCACCGTAGACGGCGGGAGTGACGACAGCTGCAGGGGTTTCCATCGAGATCGGTCTTGAGTTGCTTCGTTGCTTACTTGAGCCAGCGGTCCATCGTCCGCTGGAAGTCGCCGCCGGCCTGCTGCAGGTGCAGCCACTGGTCGACGTAAGACTTGAAGGCCACGTCGTCGCGCGGCAGCATCCAGGCCATTTCGCCGTACTGCAGCGGCTTGTCGGGGTTGACCGCGCACAGGCCCGGCTTGAGCTTCTGCTGCGTGATGGCCTCGGCCGCCTCGGTGACGAACACGTCGGCGCGGTTGGCGAGGATCTCGTCGAAGATCGTCACGTTCTCGCCGTGCAGCGTGAGCTTGGCCTGCTTGAAGTTGGCGCGGGCGAAGCGCTCGTTGCTGCCGCCCGGGTTGAAGATGACGCGCACCGACGGCTTGTCGATGGCCGCCACGCTCTGGTACCTGGCCACGTCGGCGCAGCGCGCGATGGGCGTCTTGCCGTTGACCATGTAGGGCGCGCTGAAGAAGGCGCGCTTCTGCCGATCGGTGGTGACCGACACGCCGCCCACGGCGATGTCGCACTTGCCGGCGGTCAGGTCGGGCAGCAGGTTGGCCCAGGTGGTCTTGACCCACTCGGGCTTCGCGCCGAGGCTGGCGCTGAAGCCCGCCATCAGGTCGACGTCGATGCCCTCGAAGCTGCCGTCGGTCTTCTGGAAGCTGAAGGGCTTGTAGTCGCCCGGCGTGCAGATGCGCAGCACCGCCGCCTTCTGCACCGTGTCCAGGTGCGAGGCGCCGGCCGCCGGCGCGGCCGCGGGCGCCATCGCGCAACCCGAAAGAACGGCGGCAGCCGCCGCAATGAAGGTCAGACCGATCGAAGGCGTACAGCTGCGCATGCGTGCTCCAGAAGCAGGTAAATAAGGGAAGGGGCCCTTATTTTGCGGCGCTCAGCACGCCGCGGCGCATCTGGTCGAGCTCGATGCTCTCGAACAGCGCCTTGAAGTTGCCGTTGCCGAAGCCGTCGTCGCCCTTGCGCTGGATGAACTCGAAGAAGATCGGGCCGAGCTGGTTCTCGCTGAAGATCTGCAGCAGCAGGGCGTCCTTCTTGCCGTCGATCAGGATCTTGCGCTTGTGCAGCGCTTCAACGCTTTCGCCGTGGCCCGGGATGCGCTTGTCGACCAGTTCGTAGTAGGTGTCGATGGTGTCCAGCAGCGTCACGCCGTTGGCGCGCAGCGCATCGACGGTCGCGTACAGGTCGTCAGAGCCCATGGCGATGTGCTGGATGCCTTCGCCCTTGTACATGTCCAGATATTCCTGGATCTGGCCGGCCTGCTCCTTGCCTTCCTCGTTGATCGGGATGCGGATCTTGCCGCAGGGGCTGGTCATGGCCTTGCTCTTCACGCCCGTAACCTGGCCTTCGATGTCGAAGTACTTGATCTCGCGGAAGTTGAAGAGCTTCTCGTAGAAGCCGGCCCAGACGTTCATCCGGCCGCGGTACACGTTGTGCGTCAGGTGGTCGATGTAGGTCAGGCCGTTGCCGAACGGCGAAAGCGCCTGTTCCGGGGGCACGCCGGGCAGAGCCTCGAAGTCGACGTCGTAGAAGCCGATGTTGCCGATGTCACCGGGCTTCGCTCCGTTCTTGCCAGGCCAGCGGTCCACCAGGTAGATCAGGCTGTCGCCGATGCCCTTGATGGCGGGAATGTTCAGCTCGCCGGGGCCGGCCTTGTCGGCGAAGCCCCATGCGCCCAGCGCCGTGGCGCGTTCATAGGCCTGCTTGGCATCCTGCACGCGGAAGGCAATGGCGCACACGCTCGGGCCATGCTCGCGGGCGAATTTCTGCGCGAACGAGTCGGGCTCCGCATTCAGGATGAAATTGATCGTGCCCTGGCGATAAAGCAGCACGTTCTTGTGGCGGTGCTTGGCCACGGCCTTGAAGCCCATGCGCTCGAATACCTTGCCCATGGCAACCGGATCGGGTGCCGCGTATTCGATGAATTCGAAGCCGTCGGTGCCCATGGGGTTCTCCCAGGGCGTGAAGGCGGGTGCGTCGGCTTGGCTCATGTGCGGTCTCCGGTAGAGGTGGGGATTGATTGGATTGAATGAACAAGGCGCGAAATCGGCCGGTCATGCAATGTAGGGTGGATGCCTCTCAGGTTTTCTGCGTTTCCACGCGCCCATGGTGGTCATCACGCAGTAAAACTGCAAGAATGACGAAATGGAAGCACTGGACAAGATTGATAGGCTGATTTTGCGCACGCTGCAAGCAGACGGCCGCGCAACCTACGACCAGATCGCCGAGCAGGTGAGCCTGTCGCCCAGCGCCGTGCTGCGGCGCGTCAAGCGGCTCGAGGAACACCGCGTGATCGACCGCTACGTGGCGCTGGTCCAGCCCGAAGCCATCGGCCTGGGCCTGACCGCCTACCTCAACGTGCGGCTCGAAAAGCACACCGAGACCCACAAGCGCAACCCCATGGACCTGTTCCGGGCCAGCGTGCAGACCTGGCCCGAGGTCGTCGAGTGCGCCGCCCTGACCGGCGACATGGACTACCTGCTGCGCGTGGTGGTGGCCGACATGGCTCACTACAGCCGCTTCATCATGGACACCCTGCTCAAGCACCCCAGCGTGGAAGACTGCAAGACCAGCTTCGTGCTCGACCGTGTCAAAGCCACAACAGCTGTGCCCGTTTAGCTACATTTCGGTTGCGCGAGAGCCACAGGGTCTGGTCGCGGTCTGGCACTGGGTCACAAATGTGTCCCGTGATTGACCTTGCGAACTTGTTGTTTAAGGGGAAACCCTTATATTTGAGCCATGCTTACCGCCAAGACCCTTCTCAAAGCGTCTCTCGGCATTGGCTCTTTCCTGAAAGCGCCGATGGTTGAGGCGCAACCACGCGCCGTCAGCGCGCCTCAACCGGTGATGGTGCCGATCCGCTCGATCGGCCCGCGCGAACGCGAGCGCATCGCCCGCCACCTGCTCGACCTCACCCCGCACGATCGCTACCTGCGCTTCGGCTACGCGGCGGCCGACGAGCAGATCCAGCGCTACGTCGACAGCCTCGACTTCGAACGCGACGAGCTCTTCGGCATCTACAACCGCCGCCTCGACCTGATCGCGATGGCGCACCTGGCCTTCGCTCCCGGCGACCAGCACAGCGACTGCGCCGAGTTCGGCGTGTCGGTCTCGGCCCATGCCCGCGGCCGCGGCTACGGCGCCCGCCTGTTCGAGCGCGCAGTGGTCGTGGCGCGCAACGAAGGCGTGGGCATGCTCTTCATCCATGCGCTGAGCGAGAACGCCGCCATGCTGAAGATCGCCCGCAACGCAGGCGCCACCGTGGTGCGCAGCGGCGCCGAAGCCGAAGCCCACCTCGAACTGCCCAGCGCCACCTTCGACAGCCGCATGAGCGAGATCGCACTGGAGCACTACGCCGCCGTCGACTACGCGCTCAAGACCCGCGCCAAGCAGTTCTGGGCCTTCCTGGCCAGCCTGCAGGAAGTGCGCAGCGGCATGCGCGACGCGCGCAAGAAGTCGGCCCAGTAAGCCGCCGGCACGCGGGGCGCCCGGGCGGCGCCTGCGTGCTTACCCTCGCCGGAATTGCCCGGTAGAGCGTGTCACACGCAATCCGGTATCCTTGTTCCTCCTCAACTCCGCCCTCCCGCAGTGGCCGACCCTCACCCTGAACGCGCTCCCGTCGAACGGGAAGACAAGCGCAGCTTTCTCCAGAAACTCGCCGAATTCATCCACCCCGGCCCTGACTCGCGCGACGAACTGATCGAAACCCTGGCTGACGCCGAGGACAACGAGGTGATCGGCGCGGAGTCGCGCGTGATGCTCGAGGGCGTGCTGCGCATGGCCGACATGACCGCCGGCGACGTGATGGTCGCCGCGCCGCGCATGGACCTGGTGAACATCGACGCGCCCTTCGACGCGCTGCTGCACCTCGTCATCGACACCGCGCACTCGCGCTTCCCGGTGTACGAGGGCGAGAAGGAAAACATCATCGGCATCCTGCTCGCGAAGGACCTGCTCAAGCTGCAGCGCGCGCCGGGCCTGAACATCCGCGCGCTGCTGCGCCCGGCCACCTTCGTTCCCGAGAGCAAGGGCCTGAACGACCTGCTGCGCGAGTTCCGCGGCAACCGCAACCACCTGGCCATCGTCATCGACGAGTTCGGCCGCGTCGCGGGCCTCATCACCATCGAGGACGTGCTCGAGCAGATCGTGGGCGAGATCGAGGACGAGTTCGACATCGCGGAGGACGAGGGCGACATCTTCGGCCTCGCCGACCACACCTACCGCGTCTCGGGCGACACGCCCATCGAGCGCGTCGCCGAGGCCTTCGGCATCGTGTTCGACGAAGAGCAGCTCAGCGAAGACTTCGACACCATCGGCGGCCTGATCGCGCACGAGATGGGCCATGTGCCCAAGCGCGGCGAGCACCACGCGATCGGCGGTTTCGACTTCGTCGTGCTGCACACCAAGGGCGGCGCCGTGCGCTGGTTCAAGGTGTCCCCGGCACGCGGCGGCGACGCGGCCGACTGATGGCTCGCGCGCCGGCTTTCTCCCTCGCTTCCCTGTTTCGCCCGCTCGGCTTCGTCGCCGCCGGGCTCGCCCAGGCGCTGTCGATGGCTTCGCCCGCGGGCGGCAAGCCGCTGTGGTGGCTGCAGCTGCTGTCGCTCGGCGCCTTCGTCTGGCTGCTCGACGGCCTGCGCGCGCAGGGTGCCGGCTGGCGTCGCGCCGGCCTGCATGGCTGGCTGTTCTCCACCGCCTGGCTCACCGGCAGCTTCTGGTGGCTCTTCATCTCGATGCACACCTATGGCGGCCTGCCTGCGCCGCTTGCGGCCATCGCCGTGCTCGCGCTGGCGGCCGCGCTGGGGCTCTACTACGCCGTCGCAGCGGCATGGTTCGTCGTGCGCGGACCCGAGGGACGCGTGACAGGCGCAGTGGTCTTCGCCGCGCTCTGGACGCTCGCGGAGCTGGTGCGCGGCAGCTGGTTCACGGGCTTCCCATGGGGCGCGGGCGGCTATGCGCATGTCGAAGGA
The DNA here is from genome assembly GCF_900109805.1 of Variovorax sp. YR750. Classification (NCBI taxonomy): domain Bacteria; kingdom Pseudomonadati; phylum Pseudomonadota; class Betaproteobacteria; order Burkholderiales; family Comamonadaceae; genus Variovorax; species Variovorax sp. YR750. The sequence goes on along the minus strand of NZ_FOBJ01000014.1, from coordinate 244,442 downwards.
CCACTCGCGGCGCTCGCGCCATGGGTGGGCGTGTACGGCATCGGCGCGGCTGCTGCGCTGGTCGTCGCGCTGATCGTGCTGCACCATCGCCCGCTTCGCATTGCCGAAGCCGTGCAGGTCGTGGTGCTGGTCGCGCTGGTGTTCGCAGTGCCGAATCTCGTGCCCGCGCTTCGCGAAGACGTGCAGGGTGCGAAGGGCACCACCGGCAGCCTGAACGTCGCTCTCCTGCAGGGCAACATCCCGCAGGACGAGAAGTTCATTCCCGGCGGCGGCATCGAGACCGCGCTTCGCTGGTACGGCGAACAGCTGCGCGATGCCAAGGCCTCGCTCGTCGTCACGCCCGAGACCGCATTGCCGCTGCTGCCCGTGCAACTGCCGGCCGGCTATCTCGACGCGATCCGGGCGCGCTACAGCCAGGGCTCGCAGGCGGCCATCGTCGGCCTGCCCCTTGGCGGACAGGGCACCTACAGCAACTCCGTGCTCGGCTTCCGCCCCGGCGACGCGCAGCCCTACGTCTACAGCAAGCACCACCTGGTGCCTTTCGGCGAATTCATCCCGCCGGGCTTCCGCTGGTTCATCCAGATGATGAACATCCCGCTGGGCGACTTCGCGCGCGGCGGCCTCGCGCAGGCGCCCTTCGTGTGGCAGGGCCAGCGCATCGCGCCGAACATCTGCTATGAGGATTTGTTCGGCGACGAGATCGGCGCGAACTTCCGCGACGAGGCCACGGCGCCCACCATCCTGCTCAATGTGAGCAACATCGCGTGGTTCGGCGACACCGTCGCCATCGACGAACACCTGTCGATCTCGCGCATGCGCGCGCTCGAATTCGCGCGGCCGATGGTGCGCTCCACCAACACCGGCGCAACTGTGGTGATCGACGCCCAGGGCCGCGTGACGCACGAGTTGCCGCGCCTCACGCGCGGCGTGCTCGAAGCGAGCGTGGAAGGCCGGCGCGGCCTCACGCCCTTCGCGCGCTGGGTGGCGCCCTTCGGCCTCTGGCCTTTGTGGCTGCTGGCCATGGCCATCGTGGCGGTGGCCTGGGTGCAGGGCCGCCGCCGTCAATGAGCCTCAAGCCGCTGCGAGCAGAGCCTTCACCGGCCAGTCGCGCAGCTTGCCCGGGTTCAGCAGGCCCAGCGGGTCGAAGCGCTTCTTCACCTCGATGACTTCCGGCGGCAGCGGCCCGCCGGCCTTGCCGTCTTCGACGATGTTCACGTGCGGGTTGTTGATGTGCACGTTGTGCTCGCGATGGATGCGCATGATCTCCTGCAGCCGCTCCTCGGTGCTGAAGCGCACCAGCTGCAACCCGCTGCAGGTCATGAGGCCGGCCACGTTGCGCAGGAACTCGATGTGCATCATCACCTCGCCGTTCTCTCCGCCCAGCAGCTTCTCCATCTCGATGACCTGTTCGACGTGCCTGCCGGGAATGAAGCCGCTCTGCAGGTAGGTCAGGTTCGGGTCGATCTTCAGCGCGTGCAGCGTCGTGTGGTTCCAGGTGAACTCCATCAGCGTGCGGTTGCTCTTCTGCACTTCGGCGGCGGTCTTGCGATAGCTCACGGTGCCGCCGTGCGCTTCCACCAGCTGCAGCATCGCTGGCTCGCACGATTCGGCCACCAGCGACAGCACCGTGTGGCAGCCCTTCGGCAGGTGCGCGGCCAGTTGCGCCAGATGGTCGGAGATTGGCGCCGCGAAGAAGGTGACGCCGCGCTTCACGATGCCTGGCGCGTGCGCGAGCTTGTCGGCGAAGTTCAGCGCGCTCTCGAAGTCGCCGAAGGTCACCAGCGTCTCGAGCCACGGATGCGCGGGCGCCAGCGCGATCTCCAGCTCCAGCACGAGGCCGTTGGTGCCCCACAGGTGGTGCATGCGCATTGCCTCCGCGCCGCGCAACTCGACCACCTGCGGCTCGGCCTCGATGGTCATCGCGCGGATGCCGATCACGTTGCCCGGTGCGCCCAGCGGCCCGTAGTTGATGGAGCCCACGCCGCCGAAGCCGCCGCCGAACAGGCCGCCCAGCGTCGCGCTGCGGTAGGTGGAGGGCACGCAGCGCAGTTCCTGCCCCGTGGGCTTCGTCTGCTTCTCGAGCTCGCCGAGCCGGATGCCGGCCTGCGCGCGCGCCGCGCCCGGGCGCACCCATAGGCAGGTGTTGTAGCCCGTCATGTCGAGCACCACGCCGCCGGCCAGCGGCGTGGTCTGGCCGTAGTTGCCGGTGCCGCTGCCGCGGATGGTGATCGGCACGCAGCGGCGCGCGCAGGCGCCGACCACCGCGCGGATCTCTTCCTCGGTGCGTGGGCGCACGACGACGTCGGCGCGCTTGTCCTTCAGCTGGCGCACGAGCACCGGGCTGAACCACGAGAAGTCGGAGGACAGCCGCGTGACGCGGCTTTCGTCGGTGATCCAGTCGAGGTCTGGCAGTTCGAGCAACAGCTGCTCGATGGCGGAAACAGGAGCATTCATGGTCAAGGTTCAATCCTGGGAAAGTTCGCTCGCATGCCATGAGCCCAGCGCCAGCTTCGTGAGCCAGGCCATCAGCACGAAGAGCGCGACACCGGTGAGGGAGATGAGCAGCAGGGCCGCGAACATGCGCGGAATGTTCAGCTGGAAGCCCGCCTGCAGGATCTGGTAGGCCAGCCCCGCGCCGGAGCCACCCGTGCCCGCGACGAACTCCGCCACCACCGCGCCGATGAGCGCGAGGCCGCTGGAGATGCGCAGCCCGCCGAAGAAGTAAGGCAGCGCGCTCGGAATGCGCAGCCGCACCAGCTGCTGCCAGCGCGTGGCACGGTTGAGCTTGAAGTAGCTCTGCAGGTCGGGGTCGATGCTGCGCAGGCCCAGCGTGGTGTTGCTGATGATCGGGAACAGCGCCACCAGCGCCGCGCACACCGTCATCGCCGCCACCGGGTTCTTCACCCAGATGATGATGAGCGGCGCCACCGCCACGATCGGCGTCACCTGCAGCAGCACCGCGTACGGGAAGAGCGCGGTCTCGATGCGCTTGCTCTGTACGAACAGGAAGGAGATCAGCACGCCCGCCACCGTGGCCAGCAGGAACGACAGCACCGTGATCTTCAGCGTGACCAGCAGCGCATTGCCCAGCGGCGCCCAGTCGGTCACCAGCGTCTGCACCATCAGGTACGGAGAGGGCACGAGGTAGGGCGGCAGCTCCATGGCCACCACCATCCATTGCCACAGCGCGACCAGCACCACGCCGATCAGCACGGGGTAGAGCGCGCGCTGCACGCGCGGCTGGCCCAGCAGGGGAACGGCCTTGGCGGTCATCGTGCGGCCTCCTCGTCGGTGCTGCTGGCGCGCAGCAGGCTGTCCTGCAGCCGCTTGGCGTGGCGCGCGAACTCTGGCGTGACCATGAAGTCCGCGCTGCGCGGATAGGGCTCGTCGATGCGGAATTCCTCCACCACGCGGCCCGGTCGCGCAGCCATCATCACCACGCGGCTCGACAGGAACACCGCCTCGTGGATCGAGTGCGTCACGAAGATCACCGTGAGCTTCTTCTTGCGCCACAGCTCCAGCAGGTCGGCGTCGAGCTTGTGGCGCGTGATCTCGTCGAGCGCGCCGAAGGGCTCGTCCATCAGCAGCAGGTCGGGCTGCGTGACGAGGCCGCGCGCGATCGACACGCGCATCTGCATGCCGCCCGAGAGTGCGCGCGGCAGCGCGTCGGCGAACTTCTCGAGCCCCACGAGCGCGAGCGATTCCATCACCCGCGCATCGGCCTCCTTGCGCGGCACGCCGGCCAGGTCCAGCGGCAGCCGCACGTTGGTGCGAACGCTGGCCCAGGGCATCAGCGTGGGGGACTGGAACACGAAGGACATCTTGTGCGGGCAGTCGTGCAGCTGCGCCACCGGCCTGCGCCACACCAGCAGGCGGCCGTCGCTGGGCTCGAGCATGCCCGCCACCATCTTCAGCAGCGTGCTCTTGCCGCAGCCCGAGGGGCCGAGCAGGGTGACGAACTCGCCCTCGGCGATGGACAGGTCCACCGGCAGCAGCGCCTGCGTGCCGTTGGGGTACGTCTTCTCGGCCGAGAGCACTTCCACTGCCGGCACGGCGGGCGCGAGTTCAGGCGGGGGCGCCAGCGTGTGGGGGTCGATGCGATTCATTCGTGAGGCCTTTCGAGAACGGCCGCATTGCGCGGCCGCCTGGTTTCAGGGCAATGCCGGTGCGTCAGGGCAGGACCTTCGCGTCCTTGACGAACTCGGTGCTGTAGGTCTTCGCCAGCTCAACCTTCGACGGGTCGAGCAGCTTCGCGCTCACCAGGAAGTCGTAGCTCGCCTTGGCACGCGCATCCGTCATCACGCCGATGCCGAGCTTGGCCGCGTCGCCGCCGGTGATCATTCCCATCTCCTTGAGCTTGGCCACGCTGTAGGCCAGCTGGTCGTCGGTCATGTTGGGGTTGTCCTTCTTGATGAGGGCATTGGCGGGCGCCGGGTCGGCGAGGTAGCTCTTCCAGCCCTCGGCCGAGGCCTTCACGAAGGCGGCGACCTGCTTGCTGCGGTCCTTCACGGTCTTCTCCATGCACGACACCGTGGTCGCGTAGGCCGGGAAGCCGTGGTCGCTGAACATCAGCACGGTGCTCTTCACGCCGGCTTTCTGGATGGCGTAGGGCTCGGAGGTCAGGTAGCCCTGCTGCGCGGTGTTCTTGTCGGCAACGAAGGGCTGGATGTTGAAGGTGTAGGGCCGCGTCTGCTCGTCGGTGAAGCCGAACTTCGCCTTAAGCCAGGGCCAGTAGCCGCGCTGCGCCTGGGCGCCGATCAGCAGCGTCTTGCCCTTGAGGTCCTCGAACTTCTTCACGTCCTCGTGCGCGATCAGCACCTGCGGGTCCTTCTGGAAGAAGGCCGCCACGTTGACCACCGGCACGCCGCCTTCGCGTACCTGCATCATCTGGATGTCGCTCGAACCCATGATGCAGTCGGCCTGGCCGGCGGCCATCATCTGCGTGATGTTGACCTGCGGGCCGCCCATCTTGATGGTGACGTCGAGGCCGTACTTCTTGTAGATGCCCTGTGCCACGGCTTGGTAGAAGCCGCCGTGCTCGGCCTGCGCGTACCAGTTGGTCATGTAGGTGAACTTGTCCTCGGCCTGCGCGGGCGCGGCGACGAGGAATGCGATGGCGGCGGCGCCGGCGATGGACAGTGCGAAGGAGCGCATGGAGTGGACCTCTCGTGGCAGGGGAGTTGAAGAAGAAGGAAAAGGAGAAGCGGCCGTTGCAAGAAGCGGGCTCGGGCCGGGCTCAGGCCGGCTGGAAGCTCTGCTGCACGAAGCCCTGCTGGTGCCCGCGCTCCCAGGTGGCTTCTTCGCGCACCACCCAGCGCAGCGCGTGCAGCTCGGTCAGTGCCTGCACCCAGCTGTCGGAGAGCGTGTCGAGGATGGCTTCGCCCTGTTCGCGCGTGGCGGTGGTCGGGTCGCCGATCACGCCGCTCGGGCCGAAGTCGCGCGAGGTCCAGGCGCAGGCCGGACGGCCGTCGGCCGACAGCAGCTTGATCGGGAATGGCGGCGGAAAGTTGGCGACCGCGTGCTCCATGTGCACCGTCTCGGGCGCCAGCGCGAGCATCAGCGCCGTCTCGGAATGGCCTGCGTGCATCGCGAGCTTCTTTTCCTGCTCGCTCACCTGCTTGCTCGCCGCGCTCGGCAGGCGCGACACGCCGTGCGGCACCACCACGAAGTCGCCGTGGCGCAGGCGCAGTTCGCGCGCCGCCATCTCGAGCACCTGCGGCTGGCCGCCGTGGCCGTTGGCGAAGAGCAGCTTGCGAAAGCCCGAGCGGTAGACCGACTCGCCGATTTCGATCACGGTCGACAGCAGCGTGGTGCCCGTCAGCGTCATGGTGCCGGGGAAGTGCAGGTGCTCTTCCGACTTGCCGTAGGTGATGGTCGGCAGTGCGAAGGCGCGCACCTCTGCGGGCAGCTTCTCGAGCGCCTTGCCCATCACGCCCGAGCAGATCACGCTGTCGACCGAGCACGGCAGGTGCGGGCCGTGCTGCTCGATGGCGCCGCAGGGCAGCACGATGACTGTGTTCTCGCGATCGGGCAGCGCGGCGATCTCGGTCCAGCTCAGGTAGGGCAGGAAGCGGTGGGGCGGGATGTAGCCGTGGAGCATGGGAAGTCCTTGTTCTCTTACTTGGGGAAGAAAGGCGTTGCGTCGCCGTGCGTGACGCGGCCGTCGCGCAGCACCACGCGGGTGGCGGTGCGAGAAGGCCAGCCGTGGCGGTCGGCCTGCGTGAACAGCACCAGGTCGGCGGAACGGCCGACCAGCGAAGGCGCGGCCGACGCAGGTGCGCGCTGCAGCCAGTCGCTGCGACACAGCGCCTGCGACCAGGTGTCGAAGGGCTCGTCGAGCTGGGCCACCAGCGCGGCGGTGCCAAGCGCTTCCACGGGGTCGAAGCTGCCCAGGCGGCAGAAGGGGTCCTGCACGTTGTCACTCGCGAAGAGCAGCGGAATGCCGCGGTCGCGCGCCTCCTTCACCAGGGTGATGCCGCGCAGGCGCGGCGTGCGGCCGGTGACTGCGTCCTGCAGCAGCAGGTTGGTGGCGGGCAGCGAAACGACAGTGATCGGCGCGCGCGCCACCGCGTCGAGCGTGGCGAAGGCCTGCGCCTCGGGCTGGGCCGCGAGCGCGCAGATGTGGCCGCAGACCACGCGGCCTTCGTAGCCGATCTCGCGCAGGATGCGGGCGGTGGTCTGCAGGCCGACGGCCGAGGCGTTGAGTTCCTCGTCGACGTGCAGGTCGATGTCGAGGTCGCAGGCCTGTGCCGACAGCAGCAGGTTGCGCAGCGCGTTCTCGCTCCAGTTGGTCGAATGCACGAAGCCGCCGAGCAGCGCATGCGGCCCGGTCGCCTTCACCTGCCTGGCAAGGCGCATGGCCTGCGCGGCGTCTTCGAAGAGCGGCAGCTTGATGAGGCTCACCTGCTCCAGCCGCACCCTGCCGGCCCATTCCTGTGCGAGCTCGGCCATCACCGGCCATGCCATGGGCACCGCATCGGGTTCCCACCAGTCGACGTGCGTGCGCAGGTGCACGGTGCCGCATTCCCAGGCCCATTGCAGGCCGCGCGAGGCGCGCTCGCGCACGTCGGCGGGCGTCCAGTGCACGCGGTCGGCCAGCATCGCGTCGATGGCGCCGAGCAGGCCGGGCTCCACCTGCTTCATGCGCGGCAGGGTGAAGGCCTTGTCGAGATGCGTGTGGACGTCGACGAACCCAGGCAGGGCCAGCGTCCCGGCGAGGTCCCAGGCGGAAGGCGGCGGCTCGGACGCGGCGGGCTGCACCGACTGCACGCGGCCCGCATCGATCGCGATGCGCGCGAGCGCCGGCACGCCGTCGTGCCGCGGCCAGCCGCCGGGCAGCAGCCAGCGCGGCAGCCGCACGTTGTCGAGCAGGGCGGGGGCGGGCGCGTTCATGCGAAGCGCGCCATCGCCTGGCCCACGCGTGCCATGAAGCGCTTGAGCTGGGGCTCGGTCGCGACGTTCATGTGGTAGTGGGCGTGGTAGTCCACCTTCGCGCGCTGGCCGGTCAGCCGCTTCATGTAGCGCGTGACGATCTTGCGCGGCGGATCGCCCATGTAGATGGCCATCCAGCGCGGCCGGCCGTAGGTGACGACGGCGCTGATGCGCTTGATGTGCGTGAGCATCGGCTTCACGTTGGCCGGGTCGCTGATGTCGAAGGCCACGCCCGGCATGAAGAGCCGGTCGAAGTAGCCCTTGAGCATCGCCGGCAGGCCGAAGCACCACGTCGGAAAGCAGAACACGATGCCCTCGGCCCACTGCAGCCGCTCCACATAAGGCTTCAGCGGCAGCTGGTTGGAGGGCACGTCGTGGTAGCCCAGCCGCTCCTCGCGCGAGAGCACCGGGTTGAAGCCCTCGGCGTAGAGATCGCAGTCGTCCACCTCGTGCCCGGCGGCGCGCAGGTTCTTCAGCACCTCCTGGTGCAGGGCGGCGTGGAAGCTGGTTTCGACCGGATGGCAGTAGACGACGAGCACGCGCATGGTGTGTTTGACCGCTTAATCAGAGCAAGCGGTCAGGTTATGCAAGCGACGTGCCAGTGGTGGTGCACTGGTTTGGGGCGGCGTGGTAGCCGTGCGACGGAATCGTCGGGAGGCTGACTGACGAGTGGCCTAATTTCGTAACAAAAGTCACGCTGGCCTGGAAAAACGCGGCTGTCGGGAAAGAGTTTTGGTTGTTTCTGTAACAGTAACTCACCCTTTCTGCCAATTGTTAACTAAAATTCACAGTCCCAAATTTGTGAACTTTGGGCCTCATTTCTCTCTTCATCAACGCGTTCGATAACCGAGAGTCCTGCTTCTCATGAAAAAACCTACCCTCATCGTTGCCGCCGTCCTGGCCGCTCTGGCCACCAGCGCGGCGATCGCCGACACGGCCAGCTCCACGTTCAAGGTCCTCATCACCGTGACCAAGGCCTGCTCGGTCACGGCGGGTACGGCCTCGAACATCGACTTCGGCTCGGTCACCTCCACCGCGACCGCCCTGTCGGCCAGCAGCAACATCAGCGTGACCTGCTCCAAGTCGACGCCCTACAACATCGGCCTGCTGCCCTCGAACAACAGCACCACCGGCGCCGGCGTGATGAGCAATACTGGCCCTGACACCATCGCCTACCAGTTGCGCTCGGCGAGCGCCGCCGGTCCGATCTGGGGCAACACCGCCACGCCCACCGACGTCGGCAACGGCGTGGCCGGCACCGGCACCGGCGCGGCCCAGTCGATCCCCGTGTGGGCCACGGTCGCGAGCGTCAATGTGACGCCTGGGGCCTACCTCGACACCGTGACCGTCCAGGTCAACTACTGATCGACCAGCCGGGACCCGCCGTGCACCGCCTGCTGCGCCACACCCTTGCCCTCGCGTTCGCCTTGCTGGCGCACGCGGCCGCCTCGGCGAGCGGGCTGCAGGTCTCTCCGGTCACGCTGACGCTGCAGGCCACGCAGAACGCGGATGGCCTCTGGCTCAGCAACACCGGCGACGACGTGGTGCATGCCCAGGTGCGGGTCTATCAGTGGGCGCAGGAGAACGGAGCCGAAAAGCTGACGCCCTCGCGCGAACTCCTCGTGAGCCCGCCGATGGTTCAGCTGGCCCCGTCCGAGCGGCAGCTGATCCGCGTCATCCGCACCGGCATTCCCGCCGGCGCGGTCGAGAACTCGTACCGGGTCATCATCGATGAGCTGCCGGTCGAGATGAAGGAAAAGAAGGGCCTGCAGCTCGTGCTGCGCTATTCGGTGCCCATCTTCATCGCAGCCGCTGGGGCACAGCCGACCACGCCCCAGCTCACGTGGTCGCTGCGCCGCGAAGGCGGCCAGGCGTTGCTCGAAGTCGCCAACGGCGGCGGCATGCACGCCCAGCTTGCCGATCTGGATTTTGTCGATGCAGCCGGCCGCCGCACCGCGGTGCACGGCGGCCTGATGGGCTACGTCCTGCCGGGCGCGAGCATGCGTTGGCCCTTGAAGACTCCCGTGGAAGCCTTTGCTTCCGGCGGCGTCCTGGAAACGAAGATCAATGGCAACGCGACGCAGGAAAAGATTCCGCCACTTCCACGCGTCCGCTGAGCGCTTGCTCCCACTGCTGCTTCTGTCGGGTCTGGCGCCATTCAACGCCCAGGCCGAGAAGACTGCAGCCGGACCGGGTTCATGGCTGGTCGCATCCGCCGCGGAAGGCGACCTCACCGGCCCGACCGGCAACGACCTCTATCTCGAGCTGAGCCTCAACGGCAATCCCCAGGGGCTGGTGCATTTCGGCTTGCGCGACCGGGAACTCTGGGCGAGCGCCGCGACGCTGCGGCAACTGGGTTTTATCCTGCCGGCGGGCGTGTCCGATCCCGTGAGGCTCAAGAGCCTTCCCGGCGTCAAGGTCGCGTACGACGCAGCAACGCAGAGCGTTGCAATCAACGCCTCCGCCGACGTGTTGCGGCTGCCCACGACCGTGGTGAACACATCGACGGTCCTCACGCCGAAGGCCAGCGCATCGCCCGGCCTGCTGCTCAACTACGACCTCTATGGCACGCAGGGCCGGGGCAACAGCTCCAGCCTCAACGCGCTTGCCGAAGTGCGCGCCTTCAGCGGAAGCAGCGTGTTCACCAGCACGATGATGTCGCGCGCCTACCGCTCCGGCAACGAGGACTGGACGCACGACTCGGTGCGACTCGACACCACCTGGAGCCAGTCGTTTCCCGATGACATGCTCACGCTTCGCGTGGGCGACACCACCACCGCGTCGCTGCCGTGGTCGCGTTCGACCCGGATCGGCGGCATCCAGCTCTCGCGCAACTTTTCGCTGCAACCCTATCGCACCACCACCCCGCTGCCGGCCTTCCTTGGGTCGGCCACGCTGCCCTCGCAGGTGGAGCTCTACATCAACGGCCTGCGCCAGTACACGGGCCAGGTCCCTGCGGGGCCCTTCCAGCTGAACACGGTTCCGAGCATCAACGGCGCGGGCAACGCCCAGGTGGTTCTCACCGACGCCTTCGGCCGTGCCACGACGCTCGACTTCTCGCTGTACGACACCCAGCGGCTATTGCAGGAAGGCCTGTCCGACTGGTCCGTCGATCTCGGCGTGGTGCGCAAGAACTACGGCCTGCGCTCGAACGACTACGGTAATGACCCCGCCGCCACCGGTACCTGGCGCTACGGCGTGAGCAACGGCTTCACGCTGGAGGCGCACGGCGAGGCCACCAAGGGGCTGGTCAAGGGGGGCGTCGGCGGTGCATGGCTGCTCGGGCAGAGCGGCGTGTTCACGGGCGCCGTGGCGCACAGCAGCTATCGCGGCGAGCAGGGCTCGTTGCTCAACCTGGGCTACAGCTGGCGCGACAACCAGTTCAATTTCGCGGTCGAGGGCACGCGCACGCGCGGCGAATACCGCGACGTCGCCTCCCTGTACGGCAGCGCGCCGCCGCGCGGCTCGGGCCGGGCGTCGATCGGCTACACCACCAAGGACTTCGGCAGCTTCGGCCTCAGCTACCTCTACCTGCGCTACCCGGCGCAGGAGGCGACGCGCATGGCGAGCGTCTACTGGTTCAGGGCGATCGGAAGCCGCGCCTCGATGAACGTGAGCCTCAACCAGAACCTGGACAACCGCCGGGAGCGCAGCCTCTTCGTCGGCTTCACCTGGGCGCTGGACGGCAACATCACGGCCAGCGCCGGCGTCCAGCGCGACAACGGCCAGACCGTCTACACCGCCGATGCGCAGAGCTCCATGCCGGGCGACGGCGGCATCGGCTGGCGCGCCGGCCTGCGCCAGGGCGGGGGCCAGAACGGCGGACAGGCCGAGATCGACTACCTGGGCCGTTACGGACGCGCCATGGCCGGCATCAGCGTGCTCGGCGACAGCCGCTTCGCCTATGCCGGCGCCACCGGCTCGATCGCGGTCATGGGCGGGCAGCCCTTCGCGGCCCGGCGCATCGACGACGCCTTCGCGGTGGTCTCCACCGATGGCATCGCCGGCGTGCCCGTGAGACTGGAGAACCGGGACATCGGCACTACGGACGACAAGGGCATGCTGCTGGTGGCCCCGCTGCGCTCCTACCAGAACAACCAGCTGTCCATCGACCCGATGCAGCTGCCCGCCGACGTGAAGATCGAACGCGTGAAGACGGTCGCCACGCCGAGCGACCGCGCCGGCACGATGGTGCGCTTCGGCATCACGCCGGTCAGCGCGGCCGCGCTGCTGCTGGTGGACGAGGCGGGCAAGCCCCTGCCGCTGGGCAGCCGTGTGCGCGTCAACGGGCAGGGCGGCGAGCCGGCCCTGGTCGGCTTCGACGGCGCGGTGTATCTCGAATCGCTCCAGGCCCACAACACGCTCGACGTGCAGACGCCCGGTGGCGCCTGCCGGACCAGCTTCGACTATCGCAAGGACGGCGCCGCAATCCCGCAGATCGGGCCGCTGCGCTGCGCCAGGGAGGCCAAGACCCCATGAGTCTTCTGATCCGCACGCTGCAGGCCCTGCGCCTGCCCCTGTTCTGCGCGCTGCTGTGGCTGCTGTCGGTGGGCAGCGCCCAGGCATCGATCAATTGCACCGCGTCGATGACGGCCGTGGCTTTCGGGCCGGTCGACCTGGTCGCCGGCACGGCTACGCCCGTCAACGCCACGTTGAGCTACACCTGCACCAAGACCGGCAATAACAACACCACCGAGTACGCCAGGGTCTGCTTCAACATCGGCGACGGCAACGAAGGTCTCACGAACTTCAATCCTCGCGTCATGAAGAGCAGCGCAGGCAACTCCTTGAAGTTCCAGCTCTACCAGGGGACGAGCAGCACGATCTGGGGCTCGAACGGCAACGCCGCGGTCCCGAATCCGTTCACCATCAACATCAGCATTCCCGCGCGGTCCACCACGTCCTCGGGGACCGCCACGATGCGCGGGGAGCTGCTCTCGGGCCAGAGCACGGTGCCTCCGGGCTCGTACCAGGACAACTTCGCCGGAATCCATACCTCGATCACGCTGACCTCGAGCACGAGCGCTCCGCCGACCACTTGCGGCACGACGCTGGCGGACCAGTTCGCCTTCATCGTCAGCGCGACCGTTTCCAAGAGCTGCCTGGTCACGGCCGACCCGCTGAACTTCGGGTCCGTCGCAGGTCTCCCGGGCGGGGCCAACATCGACCAGATCAGCACGATCAACGTCACCTGCACGACGCCGACTTCCTACACGGTCGCGCTGACGCCTTCCAACAACGTGACCTCCGGTGCAGGGGTGATGACGCCGACGGGAGGCGTGCCCGGCAACACGGACACGGTGGCCTACCAGCTCTATCGCAACGCCGGCCGCACAAATGCCTGGGGCAGTGTCACGGGAACCAACACCGTCGCGGGCACCGGCAGCGGCCAGGTTCAGGCGCTGCCGCTGTACGGCCGCGTTCTGGGGGCCAGCGCCAACGTGCGGCCCGACAGCTACATGGACGTCGTGACGGTCACCGTGACCTACTAGCCTGGGCCGCAGCGGCGCCTGCGGCCGCCCCGGTACGGAATGCCCGCTGGCAAATTCCAGGCAATGCGCCAAGAATAGCGCCCGGACAGCCTTCATTTTTCCGCGACTCTGCCGATAAGCCTGACTGGGCATCGATCCGATGCCTCCCCCAGGTTGCGACGAGAGGAGTTCCCATGCCCGGAAACAGGCGCGCTGCAAGGACGACCGCGCTGCGGTCGCCGCAAACGGTACCCCCGCTGGCTGCCGTCGGCATGCTGTTGCTCCTGCTGCCGCTGCCTCTGCAGCTCAGCTCCGCGGAGCCGATGCGCGGCACGAGCAGCGCCATGGGCCGCTTCAACCTGACGATCAACGTTCTGCCGACCTTCAAGGTGCTCGAGGTCACGCCCGTGAAAGGTGGGCATGAATACCGCGTCTGGACCAACATGGCGTTGGTAGTCATCAAGGGGCGGGAGTACAGGTTCGACAAGGTTGGCGAAACGACCTTCACGGTGCCCGGAACCGATGCCGACGGCCGCGACAGCCTCGGCTTCGCCTGGCACGGCGCGATCGGTGCGATGGCCGCGACCACGGGCGGCGCGTCGCCGCAGGCCGCAACCGCCCCGGTCGGCGATGGCAGCAACGCAACCCGGGTGACCGTGACCTACTAGGCCGCAGGCGGGGCGCCGATCCCGCCCGGGCGGGCCCTGCATTTCTTCTCGTTCCTGCCGATATCCGGAGATCGGGCGCATGTGTCGCGCCCGCACCTCATGTTCTTGCCATGGACAACGGATCGGGCCTTATGACGGGAAGTCGGCTGCAATCGGCGCGCGCCACCCTGGGTGCGCTGATGCTTGCGCCGATGCTGTGCGCGGCGGAGAGCAGCCTGGGCGCCGGTTCAGCAACGGCGAGGGTGCGCCTCGTGGTGGTCGTGCCGCCGGTGTTCCAGGTGCTGCAGTCCACGCAGACCGCCGAGGGACATGACTATCTGGTCTGGACCAACATGAAGTCGATCATGATCGGCGGCCGTGAGTACCGCTTTGCCCGGCCCGGCGAGAACACCGTGCACGTACCCGCGCCGCCTGCCGGTGCCTGGGTCGTGCACGGCCTGTAGGCCGCCTGCGCAACCCAGAAGAGCCCGCTCGCTGCGGGCTTGCCGCTCAGTTCCGGTCGCTGGTCTCGGTCCGGTCCGGCGACAGGCACAGCGGTCCCGTGCAGGCCGACGACCGGAAGAAGATCGGCGAGTCGGGTACGCCGAAGTAGCGGAGGCCGTTGGCCGTCTGCGCGTTCGCCTGTGCTGCATTGGCCTCCTGCAGGCCGAACACGGGGTCCGGGTTGTCGAGGAACTCGTATTCGAAGCTGCTCGACTGCGTCGTGTCCTTCACGTAGTAGATGTAGTCCTTCGATTCGCCGTTCGCGTCTTTCAGGAAGCGGTCCTTCAGCAGCCGGTAGCCTTGCGCACCCTGTTCCCGGATCTGTGCCTTGACGTCCTTCACTTCGCCGCCCACCACGCTCAGCGGGCTGATCACGGCCTTGAAGTGGTAGCGCGATGCGCTGCTCAGGTCTTTCAGGAAGAACTGGTAGCCGCCCTGGTTGACCAGGAAGGGCGTGGCCCACGGCCGGTAGCCGTTCGCGCCCTGCGCGTTCGCACGGCTCACGTAGTCGGCGACTTTCTCGGCATACAACTCGGCCGTCACGTCGTAGGTGGCCGACGAGCCGAGATCCTTGCGGTAGAGCACGGCGAATTCGGGGTCGAGGTTGCTGTTGAGATCGATGGGCGCCAGGATCTTGAGCAGCACCATGCCCTTGGCTCCCTGTTCCTTCGCCTGCTGCAGCAGCGCCTGCAGCGCGGTGGTCTGCAGGATGTCGTAGGTCAGCCGCTTGTACTCGTAGCTGTAGGTGCTCTCCGTGTCCTTGACCAGCATGAAGCTGTCCTGCAGGCGCACGATGGTGCCCCCGGCCTCTCCCTCGAGGTAGCGGTAGCCGGCGGCGCCCTCCCGGTTGAGCAGCGCGATGTAGTCGTTGAAGCGCTTCTCGGCCGATTCGGTGTCCGGATCGCGGTTCTGCTCGAATTTCAGGAACTTGTAGCTCGCGGCAATGGGCGTGGGCGTCGGGGTCGGGTTGGGGTTCGGCTCCGGGTTGGGTTCGGGGCTCGGGCCCGCGCCCGGCCCCGGTGACGGAGGCACCCAGCCGACTGGCAGGCTCCCGAAGTTGCCGCCGCCTCCTCCACCACCGCCGCAGGCTACCAGTGCCGCCGTCGCGAGCGCCGCAAAGAACAATCTCGTTTTCATGATCCTCTACTCCTGTTTGTTCGTGATTCGCCGCCGCAAGAAAAAAGAGGGCGGGCGGCGAAGCGAGCGAAGGTAGGCGCGCGGGCACGCCCAACACAGTGCAGAAAGTCACTGCGTTGCAGGAAGCGCGAGGAATACGGGAGGGAGTTAAGACGAAAGGATTGGCCCCGGGGCAGGCCCGCGCTCAGGCCTTGATGCCGCAGCCGTTGAGCACGAAGGCCACGAGCTCGCGCGCGATGGGCTCGCGGTCGATGGGCGCGTCGGGCGGCAAGCCGAGCATCACGCGCGTCTGGATCGCGTAGTCGGCATAGCTCTGGGTCATGGCCCAGATGTGCATCAGCAGGATGCGCGCGTCGAGCGGACGCATCTGGCCGCGCGCGATCCAGCCGTTGATCACGTCGATCTTGTTCTGCGTCCAGGCCCGCGCGTTGGGCCAGTAGCGGTCGAGGTTGCGCCCGCCGTCGAGGATCTCGCGCGTGAAGAGGCGCGACATCTCGGGGCTGTCGATGGCGTGGTCGAGCTTCTTGCGGATGTAGTTGCCCAGCACCGTGGCAGGGTCGCTCGCGTCCTCGAAGGAGAACACCACCTTCCATGCGTGCAGCACCTGCATCAGAAGCTCTTCGTAGAGCTCTTCCTTGCCGGCGATGTAGTAGTGCAGCTGTGGCTTGGTGAGGCCCGCGCGCGCTGCGATGGCCTGCGTGGAGGTGCCCTTCAGGCCGTGCAGGCTGAACTCCGTGACGGCCGCGGTGCGGATCGCCGCCATGATGCGCTCGCGCCCCGGCCGTGCGCGCGACAGGGGCCCGTCTGGCGCGGGCATTTCCCGGGCGGGTGAAACGGGGAGGGCGGCGGGATCGGCGTTCATGGTGGCGGATGGGCGGTGCGGCGGTGCGCCCGGTCGATGGTAATACCACCGGCTCCACCGGCATCCCGCGCATGACCGCATGCCATGCCGGCATGGGCGCGAAGGGCATGCAGGCATGGTTCATGTATCGTCCTCGCCGCCTCGAAAGAATCCACTCAACACAGGAGTTCTACATGTACCTCTCTCCCCGTTTCCGTGCCTTCGCGGCCGGCGCCGCGCTGCTGGCCGCCAGCGCGCTCGCGCAGGCGCAACAGGCGCTGCCCAACGTGGTGATCCTCGCCACCGGCGGCACCATCGCCGGTGCCGGCGCCTCGGCCGTCAACAGCGCCACCTACGCGGCCGCCAAGGTCGGCGTCGAGAAGCTCATCGCCGGCCTGCCGGAGCTCTCGAAGGTTGCCAACGTGCGCGGCGAGCAGGTGTTCCAGGTCGCATCGGAAAGCCTGACCAACGACAACCTGCTGACGCTGGCCAAGCGCGTGTCGGCGCTGTCGAAGCAGTCGGACGTGGATGGCATCGTCATCACCCACGGCACCGATACGCTGGAAGAAACCGCCTACTTCCTCACGCTGACCGTGCACACGAACAAGCCGATCGTGGTGGTCGGCTCGATGCGCCCGGGCACCGCGCTGTCGGCCGACGGCGCACTGAACCTGTACAACGCCGTGAACGTGGCGGGCAGCAAGGACGCAATGGGCAAGGGCGTGCTCGTGACGATGAACGACAACATCGACACCGGCCGCGACGTGAGCAAGAACGTCAACATCAAGACCAGCGCCTTCTCCAGCCAGTGGGGCCCGCTGGGCATGATCGTCGAGGGCCGCAACTACTGGTTCCGCGCGCCGGTCAAGCGCCACACCATGAACTCGGAATTCGACATCGACAGCATCACCACGCTGCCGCCGGTGGAGATCGCCATGGGCTACGAGGGCGTGAGCTCGGTGGCCATCGACGCCATCGCCAAGAGCGGCGCCAAGGCGCTTATCCATGGCGGCACCGGCAACGGCTCGGTGGCCGATCGCATCGTGCCGAACCTGCAGAAGGCCCGCTCCGACGGCGTGATCGTGATCCGCAGCGCGCGCGTGCCCGACGGCTTCGTGATCCGCAACGCCGAGCAGCCCGACGACAAGTACGACTGGGTGGTGGCGCACGACCTGCGCCCGCAGAAGGCGCGCATCCTGGCGATGGTCGCCCTGACCAAGACCAACAACACCAAGGAACTGCAGCGCATCTTCTGGGAGTACTGATCTCCCTTGGGGCGTCTTCGGCGCCCCGTGCGTGCCAGGCCGCAGCGGTGAAAGCCGCCGCGGCCTTTTCTTTTTTCCTGCCTATCGGCGGCCCGTTCCGCGATGGTGCCGGGCGTACTCGATGCTCGCGATGCAGATCGCCAGCCATGCGGTGCCCGAGCACAGCCCCGCGAGCACGTCGCTCGGGAAATGGGCCCGCACGAAGATGCGGCTGCAGGCCACGGTGACGATCACGGCGGTCGCGGCCATCACCGAAGGCACCCGCCAGCGCGCCGGCAGCATGCGCAGCCCCAGGTAGCCCAGCATGCCGTAGAGCACCATCGAACCCGAGCTGTGGCCGCTCGGAAAGGAATAGCCCGACACCTGCGCGAAGCCGAAGTCGTGCACCGGCCGCGCGCGCTCGAAGATGTGCTTGAGCATGTGGTTCAGCACCGCATTGCCGACCGTGGCCGCGACCCAGCCGGCCGCGAAGCCGCGATGCCCGCGCAGCCACAGCGCCACCGCCACGCCTGTGCACAGCAGCACCACGGTGATCGGGTCGGCCAGGTGGGTGAGCCAAGAGAACACCTCGCGCACGGCCGGCGGGGTATGGACGCCGACCGAATGGCTGATCGTCTCGTCCAGCAGGCCCATCGGCCGGCCGTCGCCCAGGCCTTCGGCCACTTCGGCGAACCCCCAGGCCAGCGCCAGCACGGCCGCGGCGCCGATGGCCAGCCCGCCGAACAGCAGCCCGGTGCCCGGCTCGGGCTGCGCCGCGCGGCGGCGCCGCAGGTGCTCGAAGCTCCAGGCGGCGATGCCGGCGACCAGGGTCAGCAGGGCGAGAAGAACCAGGAATCCGGGCCAAGCCTGGGCGCCGACGCGTTCTCCCAGGGCGATCAAAGCGGCATGGTCAACGGGCATGGAAGACAGAGGGGGTTTCGGGGCGAGGGCGGGTGGGCAAAGGGCGAGAGCATAGCGGCCCGCTCCTGACTGCCCGCTGCCTCGTAAAATAGCCGGCTCGTTGCGCCGCGGGTTCTTCTCCCGCCGGGCGGCCGCCTTCACGCAGATCCATGCTGACCTTCCAACAAATCATTCTCAAACTGCAGTCGTACTGGGCCGACAAGGGCTGCGCGCTGCTGCAACCGTACGACATGGAAGTGGGCGCGGGCACCTCGCACACCGCCACCTTCCTGCGAGCCCTGGGCCCGGAACCCTGGAAAGCCGCCTACGTGCAGCCCAGCCGCCGACCCAAGGACGGCCGCTACGGCGAGAACCCCAACCGCCTGCAGCACTATTACCAGTACCAGGTCGTGCTGAAGCCGGCGCCCTCGAACATCCTCGAGCTCTACCTCGGCAGCCTCGAAGCCCTGGGCTTCGACCTGAAGAAGAACGACATCCGCTTCGTGGAAGACGACTGGGAGAACCCCACGCTCGGCGCCTGGGGCCTGGGCTGGGAGGTCTGGCTCAACGGCATGGAAGTGACGCAGTTCACCTACTTCCAGCAGGTCGGCGGCATCGACTGCAAGCCCATCACCGGCGAGATCACCTACGGCCTGGAGCGCCTGGCCATGTACCTGCAGGGCGTGGACAACGTCTACAACCTGACCTGGACCGACGGCCTGAGCTACGGCGACGTCTACAAGCAGAACGAGGTCGAGCAGTCGACCTACAACTTCGAGCACAGCGACGCCGAGTTCCTGTTCACCGCCTTCAATGCGCACGAGAAGCAGGCCAAGCACCTCATGGAAGCCCAGCTCGCGCTGCCCGCCTACGAGCAGGTGCTGAAGGCCGCGCACAGCTTCAACCTGCTCGACGCGCGCGGCGCGATCAGCGTGACCGAGCGCGCGGCCTACATCGGCCGCATCCGCAACCTCGCGCGCAGCGTGGCGCAGAGCTACTACGACAGCCGCGAGCGCCTGGGCTTCCCGATGGCGCCGCGCGAATGGGTCGCGCAGATCCCTCCGAAGAAGGCTGCCTGAAGCAGCTGTCGTCCCATGCCCACCGTCTTCACCCACGTCGCCGTCCCGGTCTGCGCAACCATTGCGCTGGGCACGCGGCGCGTGCCGGTCGCGGCGCTGCTGGCGGGCATGCTCGCTTCCATCGTGCCCGACTTCGACGGCCTGGCCTTCAAGCTCGGCATCGCCTACGGCGGCATGTCGGGGCACCGCGGCTTCACGCACACGCTGGTGTTCGCGCTGCTGCTGGGGCTCGCCGGCTGGTGGCTCGCTCCCCGCTGGGGCATGCGCCGGGCGGCGGGATGGGCGTGGATCTCGCTGTGCACCGTGTCGCATCCGCTGCTGGACATGCTGACCAACGGCGGCATCGGCATCGCCTTCTTCTGGCCGTTCAGCGACGCGCGCTACTTCAGCCCGTGGCGGCCCATCGAGGTGTCGCCGATCGCGCTGAAGAAGTTCTTCTCGCCGCGCGGCGCGCAGGTGCTGTTCAACGAGATGCTCACCGTGTGGGCGCCGTTGCTGGTGGCTTCGGTGGCCGTGCTCGTCGCACGCCGCAATGTGGAGCGGCGCACCGGCGCCGTCGCCGCATGAATCCGGTTCTTCCTCTTTCTTTCCCTTCCACGGCGCTGCCCAGTCGCGTGCCCGTGGCCGGTGCCGCTCGCGGCCCATTTCCTCCTACTCTCTGAGCCATGTCGTCTGCCAGCCTTCTTGTCGAACTGTTTGTCGAGGAATTGCCGCCCAAGGCGCTGAAGAAGCTCGGTGACGCCTTTGGCAGTGCCATTGAGGTGTCCCTCGTAGCGCAGGACCTGATTGATCAGAAGGCGCGCGGCTTCGTCCCGCACGACCCGACAATCCGCGCATTGCAATACTTTGCTTCGCCTCGCCGTCTTGCGGTGCTACTCAGGGGGGTGCTGAGCCAGGCTGCCGACAAACCTGTGTCGCAAAAGCTCATGCCGGTGTCGGTCGGCCTCGATGCCTCGGGCCAGCCCACGCCCGCGCTGCTCAAGCGCCTGGGCGCGCTCGGCGCCGATGCCTCCGCCGTGCCCGGCCTCAAGCGCGCCATGGACGGCAAGGCCGAAGCGCTGTTCTACGAAAGCACCGCCAAAGGCGCCACGCTGGCCGAAGGCCTGCAGAAGGCGCTGGCCGAAGCCATCGCCAAGCTGCCGATTCCCAAGGTCATGAGCTACCAGCTCGAAAGCGGCTGCGAGCTGCCGGGCTGGAGCAGCGTGAGCTTCGTGCGCCCCGCGCACGGCCTCGTGGCGCTGTACGGCGACGCCGTGGTGCCGGTCGAGGCGCTGGGCCTGAAGGCCGGCCGCGAAACGCACGGCCACCGCTTCGAGGCGGCGGTCGACCCGGTCGTGCTGCGCGATGCCAACAGCTACGCGCTGCAGCTGCAGGAAGAAGGCGCGGTCATCGCGAGCTTCGAGGCACGCCGCGCCGAGATCGCGCGCCAGCTCGCGGCGGCCGCGGTGAAGGTCGGCGGCGGCTCGGTGCCCATCGAGGACGAAGCCCTGCTCGATGAAGTCACCGCCCTGGTCGAGCGCCCGAACGTGCTGGTCTGCAGCTTCGAGCGCGAGTTCCTCGAAGTGCCGCAGGAATGCCTCATCCTCACGATGAAGGCCAACCAGAAGTACTTTCCGCTGCTCGACGCGTCGGGCAAGCTCACCAACAGGTTCCTCGTCGTCAGCAACATCAGCCCCGACGACGCGAGCGCGGTCATCGGCGGCAACGAGCGCGTGGTGCGCCCGCGCCTGGCCGACGCCAAGTTCTTCTTCGACCAGGACCGCAAGAAGTCGCTGGCCTCGCGCGTCGAGTCGCTGGGCAAGGTGGTCTATCACAACAAGCTGGGCACGCAGGGCGAGCGCGTGGAGCGCGTGATGCGCATCGCGCGCGGCATTGCGGAGAAGCTCGGCGACGCGACGCTCGCCGCGCACGCCACGCAGGCCGCCCAGCTGGCCAAGGCCGACCTCGTGACCGACATGGTCGGCGAGTTCCCCGAGCTGCAGGGCATCATGGGCCGCTACTACGCGCAGCACGACGGTCTCGACGCCTCGGTGGCCGACGCCATCGAGGATCACTACAAGCCGCGCTTCGCCGGCGACGAGCTGCCGCGCAACACCGTGGGCCTCGTGGTGGCGCTGGCCGACAAGCTCGAGACGCTGGTCGGCATGTTCGGCATCGGCAACCTGCCCACCGGCGACCGTGACCCGTTCGCCCTGCGCCGCCACGCGCTGGGCGTGATCCGCATGCTGATCGAGAAGGACCTGCCGCTGGGGCTCGACGCATTGCTGCAAGACACCGCCGCGCAGTTCAGCGGCATCGCCGGTTTCGAGAGCAGCCGCGCCACCGGCGAACTGCAGGACTTCATCCTCGACCGCCTCGCCGGCTCCCTGCGCGAGCAGGGCGCCAGCGCCCAGGAGGTCGAAGCCGTGCTGGCTCCGCGCCCGCAGCGCCTGGGCGAAGTGCCCAAGCTGCTGGCCGCCGTGCGCGCCTTCGCGGCCCTGCCCGCCGCTGCCGCGCTGGCCGCTGCGAACAAGCGCATCGGCAACATCCTCAAGAAGGCCCCCGAGGCCGACGCGCACGTCAGCGAACTGCTGCTGCAGGAGCCCGCCGAGAAGGCGCTGCACGCAGCCATGGCGCAGGTCGTGCCCGCCGCCAACGCGCAGTTCGAGGCTGGCGACTACACCGCCTCGCTGCAGACGCTGGCCGCGCTGCGCGAGCCGGTCGACGCCTTCTTCGACGGCGTGATGGTCAATGCCGAGCAGGCCGACCTGCGCCTGAACCGCCTGGGCCTGCTGATGTCGCTGCACGCCGCGATGAACCGCGTGGCGCAGCTCGAACGGCTGGCCGTCTGACCCCGACCACGACGCCTCCACTACCAGGAGCGGCACCGCCATGAAACTCGTCATCCTCGACCGCAACGGCACGATCAACGTGCACCGCGAAGACTTCGTGAAGAGCGACATCGAGTGGACGCCGCTGCCCGGTGCGCTGGAGGCGGTTGCGCGCCTCAACCATGCGGGCTGGCACGTGGTGATTGCGTCCAACCAGTCGGGCCTGGGCCGCGGCCTGTTCGACATGGCCTCGCTCAACGCCATGCACGCCAAGATGCACAAGATGCTCGCGGCCGTGGGTGGCAAGGTCGACGCGGTGTTCTACTGCCCGCACAGCCCCGATGAGGACTGCGACTGCCGCAAGCCCAAGCCGGGTTTGTTCCTGCAGATCGGCGACCGCTACGGCATTGACCTCGAAGGCGTGCCGACCTGCGGCGACAGCCTGCGCGACCTGCAGGCCGGCGCGGCCGCCGGCTGCGAGCCGCACCTGCTGCTCACGGGCATGGGCGCGGCCTGCCGTGGCGTCGATCCGCTTCCTTCCGAATACCCGGCGAACACGATGGTCCACGACGATCTCGCCGCCTTTGTCGATTTTCTGCTCGCGCGCGAAGCGCGGGACGCACTGCAGGTAGCTCTCTGATGGCGTTGTTCCGTTCCGTTCTCCACGCACTGTGGATGCTCGTCACCGTGGTGCCCTGGGGCATCATCATGTGCGTCAGCTCGCTCTGGAAGCGCGGCGTGCCGCTCTACTGGATGGCCGTGCGCTGGCTCGGCTGGGCCATCGGCGGCGCGCGCGTGCTGCTGGGTATCAAGACCCGCGTGAGCGGCATGGAGAACCTGCCGACCGACAAGCTCGCCGGCGCGATCCTGCTGGTGAAGCACCAGTCCACGCTCGAGACCTTCCTGATGCCCACGCTGATGCCGCACCCGCTGGCCTATGTGTTCAAGAAGGAGCTGATCTACATCCCCTTCTTCGGCTGGGCGATGGCGCGGCTGGACATGATCCACATCGATCGCAGCCAGCGCGCGCAGGCCTTCAACAAGGTCGTGAACCAGGGCCGCAAGCTGCTCGCGCAGGGCATCTGGATCATCATGTTCCCCGAGGGCACGCGCATTCCGCGCGGGCAGAAGGGCACCTACAAGAGCGGCGGCACGCGCCTGGCCTGCGAGACCGGCGTGCCTGTGATCCCCATCGCCGTGACCTCGGCCAAGGTGTGGCCGCGCAAGGCCTTCATCAAGCGTCCGGGCGTGGTCGACGTGTCCATCGGCCCGGCCATTCCCAGCGTGGGCCGCAAGCCCGACGAGCTGATGCGCGAGGTCGAGGAATGGATCGAGGCCGAAATGCGCCGCCTCGACCCCGAAGCCTACGTCGACAGCTCCCCGCAGCCCGCGCAGCAGGAAGCGGTGAGCTGAGGAAGAAGAGAGAGAAAGCCCGCCATGGGGGGACTGCTCCGGTTCACGATGGACCTCTTCGAGGGGCTGGGCAGCGAATTCGCGCCACCGGCTCCCGCGCCGGCACGGCCGCGCCGGACCAGGAAGAAACCGGAGCCTCCGGTTGCTCCGCCGGCCGTCGTGGCGCCGGTCGAAGAACCGCCCGACCCGCACGCGCCGCCGGCGGTGCCGCTGGCCGACACGCTGACGCTCGCGAACTTCGTGCATCCCCAGGCCACGCGCGAGGTGGTGCTCGGCTCAGCGCGCGTGGCTTACGAATTCAAGCGCGGCAAGCGCAAGACGATCGGCTTCCTGGTCGGGGCCGAAGGGCTGTCGGTGCGGGCTCCGCGATGGGTGGCGCTGCGCGACGTCGACGCGGCCATTCGCGAGAAGTCCGACTGGATCCTGCGCAAGCTGACGGAGACGCAGCAGCGCCATGCACGCGTAGAGGCTACGCGCATCGAATGGAAGGACGGCGCGGGGTTTCCCTTCCTGGGCGAGCAGATCGTGATGCGGCTCGATCCGAAGCACGGCTTTGCCGGCGTTGGGGGCACGCTCGATCCGGCCGAGGGCGACGGGCCCCGGGTCCTGAGGCTGGCCGTGTCGCAGAACGCCGAGCCTTCGCAGATCCGCGATGCCGCGCAGGCCTGGCTCATGCGGCAGGCGCGCAAGCTGTTCATCGAGCGGCTGGATCACTTCGCGCCGCTGCTTGGAGTGCGGTGGGAGAAGCTGTCGCTTTCCAATGCCGCCACGCGGTGGGGGAGTGCGAGTGCGGATGGGTCGATTCGGCTCAACTGGCGGTTGATTCACTTTCGGTTGGAGGTGATTGACTATGTCGTTGCGCATGAGCTTGCCCATTTGAGGGTCATGGATCACTCGCATCGGTTCTGGGAGACTGTGGAGAGTGTTTTGCCGGACTATGGGGTGTTGAGGCAGCAGCTTAAGGATGAGGCTGTTCCTCGTTGGAACTGATTGCTCTTAGGTGGTTGTTTCCCGGGGCCGGGACTCGCCCCGGCGGGCGACCTACTTTCTTTTGCTTCGCCAAAAGAAAGTAGGCAAAGAAAAGGCGACCCCGCTGTCTGCGTCCCTCCGCTTCGCTGCGGGCAACCTGCGGTGCTCGCGTTTCGCGGGGTCTCGCAGAACTCGCTTCGCTCAAACAGCTGCGATCCCTGATCCGCGAAACGCTGCGCTCCTCGGCGCAGCCAGAGGGGAGGGGAGATGTGCGGGCCATCGCGTTGCTCGGCCACCAAGGCACAGCAGGCGCTTCGCGCCTGCTGTGCTTGGAATGAGTCGTTGGTCTTGTTGGGGGCGCTGGAACCAAATATGTGGCCAAGCGAAGCGAAGGCCAGTCCAGGCTGTTCAGAAGGCCGAGCGCAGCGATGGCCTGTTTGGCCTCCAACTCCCTTCTGGCTGCGCCGAGGAGCGCAGACGTAGGAGGGACAAGGGCCGCAGCTGTCTGAGCGAAGCGAGTTCTGCGGACCCCCTCCTACGTCGAGCACCGCAGGTTGCCCGCAGCGAAGCGAAGGGACGCAGACAGTAGGGTCGCCTTTCTTTTGCCTACTTTTCTTTGGCGAAGCAAAGAAAAGTAGGTCGGCCGCCGGGCCGAGACCCGGCCCCGAAAAGCAACCCCCCAGGCAAACATCAGCACAGTGAACTGCAGCAGCTCACCGAGCATGCGTAACCCCCCCATCCACCACCAACGTAGACCCCATCACATAGTCCCCAGCCCGCGACGCAAGGTAGATGGCCGCCCCCGCCATATCCTCCGGCACCCCGATCCGCCCAGCCGGAATCCTCCCCTTGATCTCATCCCCATGATCCCGGGCCACCTTGTTCATGTCCGAAGCAAACGCCCCAGGCGCAATCGCACTCACCACGATGCGATCCTGCGCCAGCCGCAACGCCATGCGGCGCGTGAGCTGGATCAGCCCGGCCTTGCTCGCCGCATACGAATACGTCTCCTGCGGATTGATCGAGATCCCGTCGATCGAAGCGATGTTGATCACCTTCGCCAGGTGATCCGTCGCGGCCTTCTTCAGCATCGGCGTCAGCGCCTTGGTCAGGAAGAAGGGCGTCTTCAGGTTCAGGTCCACCACCTTGTCCCAGCCGCTCTCTGGAAACTCTTCATAAGGCGCACCCCAGGCCGCGCCTGCGTTGTTCACCAGGATGTCCAGCGAGCCTTCGTGCTTCGCATAGGCATCGACCAGCGCCTGTGCGCCCTCGACGGTCGACACGTCCGCCGGCAGCGACACGCAGTGCCCGAAGGCCGACAGCTCCTTCGCCGTCTCGTCGCAGGCCGCGGCCTTGCGCGCAGAGATGTACACGCGCGCGCCCTGGGCCAGGAAGCCCTCGGCGATCATGCGGCCGATGCCGCGCGAGCCGCCGGTGATCAGCGCGGTGCGGCCCTTCAGCGAGAAGAGTTGGGTGGTGTCCATGGTGCGGGTGTCTCCTGAATGAGTGATCGTGATCGGATTCAGGAAACGAGCTTAGTGCGCGCCGCGCCGCGCGCGCGTCACCTCGGTGTCAGCAGCAGGCTGCGGGGGCTGGTGAAGCTGCGGGGAGCGCCGGTCAGCGGATCGGAGAAGTCGAGCGACCGGGCCAGCAGCTGCATGGGTTTTTCGAAGTCGTCGGCACCCTCGGGCAGCAGCACGGGGTAGATCGGGTCGTTCACGATCGGCATGCCCAGCGCCATGCAGTGCACGCGCAGCTGGTGCTTGCGGCCCGTGATCGGCGACAGCCGCAGCAGCGCCTGGCCTTCGTGCACCCGCAGCACCTCGATGCGGGTCTCGGAGTTGGGCTCGCCGGGCTCCTCGCGCACGCGCATGAAGTGATCGTCGTCGACCAGCCGGCTGCGATAGACCTCGGGCACCGACGACACGCCCTCGCGCCAAGGCACCACGGCCTCGTAGTGCTTGGTGATGCGCCGCTCGGGAAACAGCGACTGGTAGGCGCCGCGCGTGGCGGGCCGCACGGAGAACAGCACCAGCCCCGAGGTGCTGCGGTCGATGCGGTGCAGCGGCACGAGGTCGTCGAGCTTCAGCTTGCGCTTGAGGCGCACCAGCAGGCTTTCCTTCAGGTACTTGCCCTTGGGCGTGACGGGCACGAAAGGGGGCTTGTCGACCACCAGCAGCTCGTCGTCCTGGAGCACGACCTGCTCCTCGAAGGGAATGGCCGTCTCGCCGTCGAGCGTGCGGTAGTAGTACACGCGCAGAGGCGACTGGTAGCGGCGCGTCAGGGTCACGGGCACGCCGTGCTCATCGACCACGTCTCCCGCCTCGATGCGCTCCAGCCAGGCTTCGCGCGTGATGACGGGAAAGCGCTCGATCAGGAACTCGGCGATCGTCGGCCAGGGGCCGTACGGCAGGCCGATGCAGCTCGGGCCGACGCCGTCGCGCGTGGGCAGCGGCAGCTGGGGTGGCCGGCGCCGGGTCATGGCGCGGAAGATGCCTGCTGCAGCAGCGACAGGGCCTCGGCGAACGTCGGGCGCGTGGCGGGGGCGGGATGCAGGCAGCGGTCTTTCAGCACGGCCACCGATGCGGGTGCTGCATCGGTGCAGCGCTCGAGCAGTTCCTCGAGCAGGCAGCCGAAGGCGCGCACCTCCAGCGCCTGGAAGGCTCGCACCTGTGCCGCGTCGAGCGAACCCGTGAGCCAGGCGGCGCCGAAGTCGCCCAGCCGTCCGCCGCCCTGGGCGTGCCAGAGGATGTTGTGTGCGTAGAGGTCGCCGTGAAGAATCCCGTGCGCGTGAAGGTGTCGCATGGCCGATGCGATGTCGCGGGCGATGCGCAGTGCCGCGCCCGATGTCCAGCGCGCCTCGTCGGCATAGACGTCGCGCGTGCACGATGCGAGGCTCGGCGGCCCTGCGAGCGTGGCGAACGCGGGATCGACCAGCGCCATCACCAGGCCTTCAGTGCCTTCGGGGTGGCCGTCGATGCGGCTCTGCGCGGCGATCAGCGTGGGGTGTGCGCCGGCCGCGATGCTGGCCGCCATTTCGCTGTGCGGCCAGCCGTCGCTTGTCACCGCGCCCTTGAAGAGCTTGACCGCCACGGGCTGAGCGGCAGCGCCGAGCGTGGCCCCGTGGATCACGCCCGAGGCGCCTTCGCCGAGCTTCTCGCCCAGTGTCAGTTCGCTCCAGTCGACATGCGGTACCGACTGGGCGACGATGGCCGCATCCTCGGCTTGCGTGTCGAAGGGATTGCCCGCGCAGGCGAGCCACGACAGGCGCGGCAGCGAGGGCAGCCATTCGGGCAGGGCCTCGAAGCGATTGGCGGAGATGCGCAGCAGCTCCAGCTGCCTGAGCGCGGCCATCGACGCGGGCAGCGCACGCAGGCGGTTGCCTGCCAGCATCAGCTTCTGCATCCGCGTGCATGCGCCAAGCGAGTCGGGCAGTTCCTCGATTTCGTTGTCGGTGAGGATCAGCCAGCGCAGCGAGGGCGGCAGCGCCGCGGCCGGAACGCTGCTGATGCGGTTGGCCTTGAAGCCGACGATGTCGAGGCCATGGCAGCGGCCTATCGATTCGGGCAGCGTGGTGAAGCGGTTGTCCGAGCAGAAGAGCACGCGCAGCCTGCGCAGGCGATGCAGGTCGTCGGGCAGGGCGTCGAGCGCATTGCCCGACAGGTTCAGCACCTCGAGCGAATCGGCAAGGTCGAAGACCTCGCGCGGGAACTCGGTGAGTCCGCACGAGAGGTCGATGCGTGTTGCGCCTGCCAGCCGGCCCGCGCGCAGCTGAGCCAGCGTGTCCATCCGCCGAGTCTAAGCCGTCGCGGCTGTCGTGGCCTTGGGGCCGAAGCGATAGATGCCGTCCTTGCCCAGCTCGCGCCGCACCTGGCCCGCGAACCACAGCAGGTGAAGGTGCGCCACGGTTTCGCCCATCGCGAAGGTCATCTGGTGCAGGTCGAGTTCGCGCTTGAACAGGATCGGCAGGCCCTCGGCGGCCGTCAGTGCGCGCGCGGTGCAGGCCTCGAGCAGTTCGGCGAGCCGGTCGCGGTGGTGCTCCTGCAGCTGCTCGACGCGGCGATGGATGCCCCGGAAGGGCTTGCCGTGCGAGGGCAGGCCCAGCGTGTCGGCCGGCAGCGACTTGAACCTCTCGATGCTGTCGAGGAAGAGGCGCAGCGAGTTCGCCTCGGGCTCGCCCGCGTGAACGCTCACGTTGGTGGAGATGCGCGGCAGCATCATGTCGCCGCCCAGCAGCAGCTTGAGCTCGTCGCAGTACAGCGAGATGTGCTCGGGCGCATGGCCATAGCCGCTGATGCAGCGCCAGGCGTGGCCGCCGATGTTCACTATGTCGCCGTCGAGCATGCGCACGAAGCTGTCGGGCACCGAGGGCACCATGTTCGCGTAGTAGTTGGTGCGCGCACGGATCTTCGCGACGGACTCGGGATCGGTCAGGCCGTGAGAGGCGAAGAAGCGAGCGGCCTGCTCGCCGCCCGCCAGGGTGTCGCCGGCGGTGCTGAGCACGCGGGCCACGTGGTAGTCGGTCGAGCTGATCCACAGGGGGGCGTTCCAGCGCTTGCACAGCCAGTCGGCCAGGCCGATGTGGTCGGGGTGCATGTGCGTGACGATGACGCGCAGGATCGGCATGCCCTGCAGCTGCGTCTCGAACACCTGTTCCCACTGGGCGCGTGCCTCGTCGCGGGCGATGCAGCAGTCGACCACCGTCCAGCCCTCGACGCCGTCGATGCTGTCGCGCAGCAGCCAGAGGTTGATGTGGTCGAGCGCGAAGGGCAGTCGCATGCGGATCCAGCGCACGCCGGGTGCCACTTCCAGAGTCTGGCCGGGCTCGGGGAGCGTGTCGCCGAGGGGGTAGTGGAGTTCGCGTTCGAGGAGGTTCATGTAAGATTGACGTTTACGTAAACGTCATGAGTCAAGGGCACCATTGTAGGGATCGCGGCGCAAACCTGCTGTCGCGCCCGTAACGCCCCCAGCCAAGGCCCTTTTCCCGCCAGCCGCCATCGTCGTCATGCCCGCGCAGACCTTCACCATCAGCCAGCTCGCGAAGGAGTTCGACCTCACGACGCGGGCCATCCGCTTCTACGAGGACATGGGCCTGCTGGCCCCCGAGCGCGCCGGCCTGCAGCGCATCTACAGCACGCGCGACCGCGCCCGGCTCACGCTCACGCTGCGCGCCAAGCGCCTCGGCCTGAGCCTGACGGAGGCAAAAGATATCCTCGACATGTACGACAGCCCGCGCGACACCGTCGCGCAGCTGGAGAAGTTTCTCGGCGTGCTGGGTACCCACAGGGCCCAGCTCGAGGCGCAGCTGGCCGAATTGCAGGCCAACCTCGCGGAAGTGAAGGAGCACGAGAAGAAGGGGCGGGCGACGCTCGCCAAGGCGCAGAAGGCCGGCAAGGCCCCCAGACCGGCCGAAGCCAAGGCCTGATACACGACTCATCGACAATAGCCGACTATGTCCGACAAATCCGATACCCTCGACGACCTCTTCGCCCACAACCGCGCCTGGTCCGCCCAGATGGAGCGCGACCGGCCCGGCTTCTTCACCAGCCTGGTGAAGCAGCAGACGCCGCGCTACATGTGGATCGGCTGTTCCGACAGCCGAGTGCCCGCCAACCAGATCACCGGCCTGGAGCCGGGCGAAGTGTTCGTGCACCGCAACGTCGCCAACATCGTGGTGCACTCCGACCTCAACGCGCTCTCGGCGATCCAGTTCGCGGTCGAGCACCTGAAGGTCGAGCACATCATGGTGGTGGGCCACTACGGCTGCGCGGGCGTGAAGGCCGCGCTCAGCGGCAAGCGCATCGGCCTGGCCGACAACTGGATCCGCCACATCCAGGACGTGCGCGACCGCCACCACGTGATGCTCGAGAGCCTGCCCGACGAGGACGCGCGCGTCGACGCACTGTGCGAGCTCAACGTCGCAGAGCAGGTGGTGAACGTGGCCGTCAGCACCGTGATGGTCGATGCCTGGGCGCGCGGCCAGAAGGTCAAGATCCACGGCTGGACCTTCGGCGTGCACGACGGCCTGCTGCAGGACCTGGGCCTGAGCGTGGACGGCACCCAGCCGCTCGACGCCGCCTACAAGGCCACGGTGCAGCGCATCCGCCACAAGTGGAGCAAGCCGGGCGAGGTGGTGCGGTCGGTCGGGGCGCAGGGCACGCAGCCCAAGGCCGAAGGCACCGACCAGGCCTGACACCGAGCGGCCCGCCGCCTTCCCGTCCAGCCGCGCCTTCGCCCCGTCATGTTCCCGCAGCGCCTCGATTCGCCGCTGGCCTACGACATCGCGAAGGCGATGATGGACGGCTTCAACCGGCACTACCGGTTGTTCAGGGCCGAGTCGGCGCGCGCCAAGCACCGCTTCGAAACCGCCGACTGGCACGGCCAGCAGCGCGCGCAGCGCGAGCGCATCGAGTTCTACGACCTGCGCGTGAGCGAGGCCGTGGCCCGGCTCGAGAAGGAGTTCAAGGCCGGCGAGCAGCCCATGGACGTGTGGCACCAGATCAAGCTGCACTACATCGGCCTGCTGGTGGACCACCACCAGCCCGAGCTGGCCGAGAGCTTCTTCAACTCGGTCACCACGAAGATCCTGCACCGCGCGTACTTCCAGAACGACTTCATCTTCGTGCGCCCGGCCATCAGCACCGAGTACATCGAGCCGCGCGGCGCACCCACCTACCGCCCCTACTACCCCGCGCCCGACACGCTGGCCGACACCATCGAGCAGATGCTCGACGACTTCGCCCTGCTCGGCAGCTTCGCCAACAAGCGCCGCGACGCGGAGCGCGTGGCTCACGTCATCCTGAACCGCTTCCACCAGGTCAAGCTGCGCGCCAACTTCCAGCTGCAGGTGCTGTCGGGCCTGTTCTTCCGCAACAAGGGCGCGTACGTGGTCGGCAAGATCATGAACGGCTTCACCGAGCTGCCGTTCTCGCTGCCCATACTGCACGACAGCCACGGCCGGTTCTACATCGACGCGGCGCTCTTCGGCGAAGACGACCTGCAGATGCTCTTCAGCTTCGCGCGCGCGTACTTCATGGTCGACATGGAAGTGCCCTCGGCCTGGGTGCAGTTCCTGCGCTCGCTCATGCCGCGCAAGCCGCGCGCCGAGATCTACAACGCGCTGGGCCTGGCCAAGCAGGGCAAGACGCTCTTCTACCGCGACTTCCTCTCGCACCTGAACTACTCGAGCGACCGCTTCCGCATCGCGCCCGGCATCAAGGGCATGGTCATGCTGGTGTTCGACCTGCCGTCGTTCCCGTTCGTGTTCAAGGTCATCAAGGACTTCTATCCGCCGCAGAAGGACACCACGCGCGAGCAGATCAAGGGCAAGTACATGCTCGTGAAGCAGCACGACCGCGTGGGCCGCATGGCCGATACGCTGGAGTACAGCGACGTGGGCTTCCCGCTCGACCGCTTCGAGCCCGAGCTGATCGAGGAGATCCGCAAGTTCGCGCCCAGCCAGCTCGAGATCGGCGACCGCGACGGCAACGGGGAAATGGAAGTCGTGGTCAAGCACGTCTACATCGAGCGGCGCATGATCCCGCTCAACATCTACCTGCAGGAAGCCTTCGACGCACTGGCCAACCCCGAGAGCCCGGCGCACGCCAAGCGCGCGAAGGAGCAGTTGGAGCGCGCGGTCATCGAGTACGGCAATGCCATCAAGGACATGGTGGCCGCCAACATCTTCCCCGGCGACATGCTGTGGAAGAACTTCGGCGTCACGCGCGGCGGCAAGGTCGTGTTCTACGACTACGACGAGATCGAATACGTCACTGACTGCAAGTTCCGCAAGGTGCCCGCGCCGCGCAACGAGGAAGACGAGATGAGCGGTGAGGTCTGGTACTCGGTGGGCCCGAAGGACGTGTTTCCCGAGACCTTCGAACCCTTCCTGCTCGGCAACAAGGACGTGCGCGAGGCCTTCATGGCGCACCACGCCGACCTGCTCGACGCCGCCTTCTGGCAGCACCACAAGGAGCGCATCCAGGCCGGCCAGATGCTGGATGTGTTCCCTTACGAAGAGTCGCAGCGCTTCCAGCACGAGGGGCACGCGACGCACTTCTGACCGATCGTTCCCTATTCCGCTTTCGTGATCTCGCTTTCGTGATTCCGCTTTCGCATTACTGAACTGAAGGAGACCTCCATGTCCGAATCCATCGTCATCGTCGGCGCCGCACGCACCCCCATGGGCGGCTTCCAGGGCGACTTCGCCTCCCTCTCCGCGCACGACCTCGGCGGCGCGGCCATCAAGGCCGCCGTCGAGCGCTCCGGCATCGCGCCCGACAGCGTGGGCGAGGTGCTCTTCGGCAACTGCCTGATGGCCGGCCAGGGCCAGGCGCCGGCACGCCAGGCCGCCTACAAGGGCGGCCTGCCCGACAGCGCGGGTGCGGTCACGCTCAGCAAGATGTGCGGCTCGGCAATGAAGGCCGCGATGCTCGCGCACGACCTGCTGCTGGCCGGCACGCACGAGGTGATGGTGGCCGGCGGCATGGAGAGCATGACCAACGCGCCCTACCTCATGCTCAAGGGCCGCGGCGGCTACCGCATGGGCCACGACCGCATCTTCGACCACATGATGCTCGACGGCCTGGAAGACGCCTACCAGCCCGGCCGCTCGATGGGCACCTTCGGCGAGGACTGCGCCGCCAAGTACAAGTTCACCCGCGAGCAGCAGGACGCCTTCGCCATCGCCAGCGTCGAGCGCGCCAAGAAGGCCACCGACACTGGCCTCTTCAAGGACGAGATCGTGCCCGTCACGGTCAAGGGCCGCGGCGGCGACACCGTGATCTCGGTCGACGAAGGCCCGGGCAAGGTCAAGCTCGACAAGATCCCCACGCTCAAGCCCGCATTCAAGAAGGAGAACGGCACCATCACCGCCGCATCGAGCTCGTCGATCAACGACGGCGCCGCCGCGCTGGTGATGATGACCGAGTCGCACGCGAAGAAGATCGGCGCGAAGCCCATCGCCCGCATCGTCGGCCATGCCACGCACGCGCAGCAGCCCGAGTGGTTCTCCACCGCACCGGTCGGTGCGGTGCAGAAGCTCTTCGCCAAGACCGGCTGGAAGGCGCGCGACGTCGACCTGTGGGAAGTGAACGAAGCCTTCGCCGTGGTGCCGATGGCGCTGATGCACGAGCTCGACGTGTCGCACGACATCGTCAACGTGCATGGCGGCGCCTGCGCGCTGGGCCACCCGATCGGCGCCAGCGGCGCGCGCATCATGGTCACGCTGATCCACGCGCTGAAGGCGCGCGGCAAGACGCGCGGCGTGGCCACGCTGTGCATCGGTGGGGGTGAAGGTACGGCCGTGGCACTCGAACTGATTTAATTTATTTGTCGTTAACGATTTATATATTTCGTCATTTTTGGTCATTAATGACGTCATTGAAAAAATAATGTAAATCGGCATTTAATTTTCTGCTTCTCTGATACCATCCGCGCGCCAAAGATCGCCAAGGCGTGGCGACAAGGCGCGTGGAATGGAATTCATAATGAACGAGAAGAGAGGGATGGGGCTCGTATTGGCTGCAGGCCATCCGGCGATTTGTGGGCAATTTCCGCGGTCATTGCTCGATGCCCTGAAATTGCCAGCATTGGTATCAATCGGGGCGATTTTTCTAGCACTCCTTGCCTTGCGGGAGCCGTCTGCCAGTCTCGTTTTTGCCGAAGCCGATGAAATACTTTTGAGGCTGACGGCATTGGGTCGGGAAGGCGCCGCCGTATTGTGCGATCCTCAAAGCATCGAGCGGCGACTCTCCGTTCGAATTGACGGAAATTACCTGAATAAAGGCTCTGCCAGCAATTTTTCGAATTTCACGGAAATGCCGGGGCAGGCTGTTTTGGGCAGCTATTCGAAATTCCAGTCAGATGGCAGCACCATCTGCAGGCTCCAGCTGCGGGTTTCGGGCCATCGTTTTTGCGACACCGATTCTGCGCGCGCGCAGCGCCTAATCGGCCGTCGTCTCCAGCCTCGGCTGGCCACGCTGGACGAGTCGGGCATCTACGATCATGGCTATGAGCTTGTGCGCGACGCACGCACAAGAACAGTCATCGGATGGCGGGAGCCAGGTCGCTCGTGTCCCGCCGATGTGGAAATCGTTGCGGCCAGCCGTTGAATGGCCGCGCAGAATCGTCGACCGCTGCCTTGGCTGGCGGCATCCGCGGGGGTGCTCTTTTTCGCCGCCTGCGCCATGCTGCTGTTCGAGTCGACTCGCGAGCATTTCCCTCGCAGGGACCTGCCCGCTTTCGACTTGCGACACGCCGCCCGGCTGAGCTTCGAGCAGCGGACCATTCACGAGCGGGAGCTCTTCAGCGAGTTGTCCCAATGGAATCGACCCAGCCGCCGCTACGCGACAAAGGAGGGCCTCATTCAGCGCGAGAGGCGTTGGAGGCAACTGGCGGCCGAAGGCTTCGAGCTGGCGCACCTCGCGCTGCAGGTGCTGCAGCCGGATGGAGGCTTCGTGTATCCGCTCGAACGGCCAATGAGTCGATTGGAGGAAATGGCGAAGGGCGGTGACGCTGCAGCGATGTGCCTGATGACGGGCCTTGTGAGCCAGGTCAAGCGCGGACGGCTGTCCTCCGGGCATGCCGACATCGCCAGGCATTGGCTGCTCCGGGGCGCTGAACGCGGACATCCGGAGTGCCGTCTGCAGCTGGGGCGCCGCCTGCTTCTGGGCATCGATGGCATGACCAAGGATGCGGCGCGTGGCCTGGAGCTGGAGTTCGCAGCGCGCCGGGCCGGATACGCGCACGATACGGATGGGCTGGTCGCGTATTTCCAGCAGCGATGGTCGACCGACCCCATAGATCTCACGAGACTTTATTGCTGGCTCTCGATCGATGCGCAGTCGCGGCTCACAGACGCACAGCTGCACATGCTGAAGCTTCTGCGTGCCGATGCGCATCGCCTCGGATCGGAGCGGCTGCAGGGCCTTGCGAATCAGCTCGGGGGAACCGCCTTTTCACTGCAGCAGTGCGTCGAACTCGGGGCTCGCTGAGAGCGTTTTCTCCCTAGAGCGGTGCCTAGAATGGCAGCTTCGCCTATCTATTTGTCACCAGGAGACTTCGCTCATGTATTCGGCCATTCCCCGTCACACCGTCGCCGCATTGGCCGCCCTGATTTTCCTGGCGCCGGCTGCCTGGGCCCAGAAGCGCGACAACGTGCTGTTCCAGGCCGCCACCGACGAGCAGCCGGCCGTGATCAAGACGCTGGAAAAGCTGGTCAACATCGAAACCGGCACCGGAGACGCCGAGGGCATCGCCGCCGCCGGCAACTACCTCGAGGGCGAACTCAAGAACCTGGGCTTCACCGTCACGCGCAGCAAGTCGGCCGGCCTCGTGGTGGGCGACAACATCGTGGGCAAGATCAAGGGCCGCGGCGGCAAGAACCTGCTGCTGATGTCGCACATGGACACGGTCTACCTGAAGGGCATCCTCGCGAAGGCGCCGTTCCGCGTGGAAGGCGACAAGGCCTACGGCCCCGGCATCGCCGACGACAAGGGCGGCAACGCGGTCATCCTGCACACGCTCAAGCTGCTGAAGGACTACGGCGTACGCGACTACGGCACCATCACCGTGCTGTTCAACACCGACGAAGAGAAAGGCTCCTTCGGCTCGCGCGACCTGATCCAGGAAGAAGCCAAGCTGGCCGACTACGTGCTCTCCTTCGAGCCCACCAGCGCCGGCGACGAGAAGCTCTCGCTGGGCACCTCGGGCATCGCCTACGTGCAGGTCAACATCACCGGCAAGGCCTCGCACGCAGGCGCGGCGCCCGAGCTGGGCGTGAATGCGCTGGTCGAGGCCTCCGACCTGGTGCTGCGCACGATGAACATCGACGACAAGTCGAAGAACCTGCGCTTCAACTGGACCATCGCCAAGGCCGGCAACGTCTCGAACATCATCCCCGCGAGCGCCACGCTGAACGCCGACGTTCGCTACGCGCGCAACGAGGACTTCGACGCCGCCATGAAGACGCTGGAAGAGCGCGCACAGCAGAAGAAGCTGCCCGAGGCCGACGTGAAGGTGATCGTCACGCGCGGCCGTCCGGCCTTCAATGCCGGCGAAGGCGGCAAGAAGCTGGTTGACAAGGCCGTGGCCTACTACAAGGAAGCCGGCGGCACGCTGGGCGTGGAAGAACGCACCGGCGGCGGCACCGACGCGGCCTATGCAGCTCTCTCGGGCAAGCCCGTGATCGAGAGCCTGGGCCTGCCGGGCTTCGGCTATCACAGCGACAAGGCCGAGTACGTGGACATCAGCTCCATTCCGCGTCGCCTGTACATGGCCGCCCGCCTGATCATGGACCTGGGCGCCGGCAAGTAAGCAGAAGCAAGAAGCACGAACGAGAAAGAAAGACAGGAGACAACGCCATGCTGCTCAGCGCCGACCAGGAAGCCATCCGCGACGCGGTACGCGATTTCTCGCAAGCCGAACTCTGGCCCAACGCGCCGAAGTGGGACCGCGAGCACAGCTTTCCGAAGGAAGCCCACCAGGGCCTCGCGGCGCTGGGCGCCTACGGCATCTGCGTGCCCGAGGAGCATGGCGGCGCCGGCCTCGACTACCTCACGCTCGCGCTGGTGCTGGAGGAAATCGCGGCCGGCGACGGCGGCACCAGCACCGCCATCAGCGTGACCAACTGCCCGGTCAACGCCATCCTCATGCGCTACGGCAACGCGCAGCAGAAGAAGCAATGGCTGGAGCCGCTGGCGCAGGGGCAGATGCTCGGCGCCTTCTGCCTCACCGAGCCGCAGGCCGGCAGCGATGCATCGAGCCTGCGCACCACGGCGCGCAAGGACGGCGACGGCTACGTGATCGACGGCGTGAAGCAGTTCATCACCAGCGGCAAGAACGGACAGGTGGCCATCGTGATCGCCGTGACCGACAAGGGCGCAGGCAAGCGCGGCATGAGCGCGTTCATCGTGCCCACCGACACGCCCGGCTACGCCGTGGCGCGCCTGGAAGACAAGCTGGGCCAGCACAGCAGCGACACCGCGCAGATCAACTTCGACGGCTGCCGCATCCCGCGCGAGAACCTGATCGGTGCTGAGGGCGAGGGCTACAAGATCGCGCTCGGCGCGCTGGAAGGCGGGCGCATCGGCATCGCCGCGCAGAGCGTGGGCATGGCGCGCAGCGCCTTCGACGTGGCGCTGGCCTATGCCAAGGAGCGCCAGGCCTTCGGCGGCTCGATCTTCGACCAGCAGGCCGTGGGCTTCCGCCTTGCCGAATGCGCGACGCAGCTCGAGGCTGCGCGCCAGCTCATCTGGCATGCGGCCAGCCTGCGCGATGCCGGCCTGCCCTGCCTGAAGGAGGCCGCCATGGCCAAGCTGTTCGCCAGCGAGATGGCCGAGCGCGTGTGCAGCGCGGCCATCCAGACGCTGGGCGGCTACGGCTACGTCAACGACTTCCCGCTCGAGCGCATCTACCGCGACGTGCGCGTGTGCCAGATCTACGAAGGCACTTCGGACATCCAGAAGCTGCTGATCCAACGCGCGCTGGCGTGAAAGAACGCCGCGGTCGCCGCTGGAGCCGCATCGCCGCGGCGCTCCTGCTGGCGGCGCCGGCAATCTGGGGCTTCGTCATCGAGCCGCGCTGGGTGGCGGCGCGTGTCGAGCCCTTGAGCTCGACGGAGTGGACCGCGCCGGCAGGCCTCAAGGTGGCGGTGGCGGGCGACTGGCACCTCACCACGCGTTCCGCGTGGCGCATCACGAGCGTGGAGCGGGCCGCGCGCCTCGTCGACGAGATCAATGCCGCGCAGCCCGACGTGGTGCTGCTGCCCGGCGACTTCCTCGCCGGCTCGGGCGACGACGAGGCGCTCTCCATCGAGGAGATGGCCGCCGTGCTGGGCCGGCTCGCGGCGCCGCAGGGTGTGTACGCGGTGCTCGGCAATCACGACTGGTGGCATGACGGGCCGCGCACCGCCCAGGCACTGGCCGCGCATGGCATCCGCGTGCTGGAGAACGCCTCGGTGCGGCTGCCCGGCCACGACGTCTGGGTGGTTGGCATCGGTGACCACTCGACCGGCCATTCGGAGCCCATGCGGGCGCTGGCCGGCGTGCCGCCCGGCGCGGCGACGCTGGTCATGATGCACGACCCCTTCAGCTTCGCGACCATGCCGCGCACGCGGGGGCTGGTGGTGGCTTCGCACACGCATGGCGGACAGGTCAGCCTGCCGGGGCTCGGGGCGCTGATCGTGCCGGGAGCGGCCCCGCGCGAGTGGGCCTACGGCTGGATCGCCCACAAGGGCCGGCGCATGTACGTGACCAGCGGGCTCGGCGTGAGCATCCTGCCGGTGCGCTTCAACATGCGGCCCGAGTGGGTGATGTTCAGGTAGGGCGGCGGCGACCCGTTCCTGCCTGTCATCGGTTTGGATGACAGACAGGCGCCGCGCGCCGGCGCACCATGGCCGCCTCTTTCCCGGAGGCCCTTGCCATGACCGTTCAGAAACCCATTCCCCTTGCCGCGCGGCTGGCGATCCTGCCGTTCGCCGTCGCGCTCGCCTTTTCCGCCCGGGCCCAGCCGGCGGCACCCGACATCGCAACGCTGACAGCGACGGAGGCCATGCGGCAGCTGTGCGCGGGCACGGTCACCAGCGAGCAGCTGACTGAGGCCTACATCGCGCAGGCCAAGGCGAAGGCGAACCTCAACGCATTCATCACCCTCGACGAGGCCGGCGCGCTGAAGCAGGCGCGCGCGGCCGACGCACTGCGCAAGCGCGGCGGCGCATGCAAGCCGCTGGCGGGGCTGCCGGTGGCCATCAAGGACAACATCCAGGTGCAGGGCCTGCCCGCGACGGCTGGCTCGCCCGCGCTCAAGGGCTTCGTGCCCGCGGCCGACGCGCCGGTGGTGGCGAAGCTGCGCGCCGCCGGCGCCGTCATCCTCGGCAAGACGAACATGCACGAGCTGGCCTTCGGCGTCACCGGCTACAACCCCGGCTTCCACAGCGGGCCCGACGTGGGCGTGCGCAATGCCTACGACGCGACCCGCATCGCCGGCGGCTCGTCCTCGGGCAACGGCACGGCGCTAGGCGCGCGCATGGTGCCGGCCGCGCTGGGCACCGACACGGGCGGCTCGGTGCGCATTCCCTGCGCGTTCAACGGCTGCGCGTCGCTGCGTCCGACGGTGGGGCGCTACCCGCAGCAGGGCATCGCGCCGATCTCGCACACGCGCGACACCGCCGGGCCGATGGCCCAGTCGATGGCCGACGTCGCGCTGCTCGACAGCGTCATCGCCGGCGGCAAGCCCTCCAGGCCTGCCGACCTGAAGCGCGTGCGCCTCGGCGTGGTGCCGGCCTTTCTCGCCAACCTCGATGCCGACACGCGCGCCGCCACCGACGCCGCGCTCGCCAAGCTGCGCGCGGCCGGCGTCACGCTGGTGGATGTGGAGATGCCGAAGCTGATGGAGCTCAACGGGGCGGTCGGCTTTCCGCTGGCGCTCTACGAGGCGAACGACGACATGGTGGCCTATCTCGCGAAGTACCGCACCGGCATCGACATCGCGCAGCTCACGGCCGGCATCGCCAGCCCCGACGTCAAGGGCACCTTCGAGGCCTTCGTCATCCCGCGCAAGCTGCCGGCGCCGAACGGCGTGGTCGATGCGAAGCCGGTCTACGACAACGCGATGCGCGTCGCGCGCCCCGCGCTGCAGAAGCTCTACCGCGACACCTTCACGAAGAACAGGCTCGACGCGCTGGTGTTCCCGACTGTGCCGCGCGTGGCGCTGGCAGCCGCGCCCGAGGCCAGCAGTCCCGAGAACTTCGGCGCGCTGATCCAGAACACCGACCCCGGCAGCAACGCCGGCATTCCGGGCGTGCAGCTGCCCTCGGGCCTCGGCGCGACGACGGGCCTGCCGGTGGGGCTGGAGCTCGACGGACCGACCGGCAGCGACCGCAGGCTGCTGGCCCTGGGGCTCGCGGTGGAGCAGGTGCTGGGCCGCCTGCCGGCGCCGAAGTGATGACGGCCGGCCGATAGGCGGGCGCCGTCGTCAGCGCGCGGTCGGCATGGTCCGGCCCGCCAGCGCCGAGCGGCGCTCGATGCCCAGCTTGTCGAAGATGCGACGCAGGTAGGTGCGCACCGTGGGCACGCTCACCGCCATGCGCCGCGCGATCTCCTTGTCGGTGAGCCCTTCGCGCACGCAGCGCGCCACTTCCTGCTCGCGTGCGCTCAGCAAGGCCCAGGCGGCGTCCTGCGCGCCGGACGGCGAGGGCGATGCAGTCGCCGCCACGCGCTGCGCCCGCTGCAGGGCCCCGATGAATGCCGGCTCGATCAGGTCCAGCAGCGCCTTCTCGTGATCGCCGAAATCGCCGCGCCCCTTGCGGCGCCAGATTCGCAGATCGCCCAGCGCACGATTGCCCTCGAAGGCATGAAGGTTCATGCCCCAGTGCAGCCCGTCGCGCGCGAGGAAGTCGTTGAAGAAGGGCGTGCGCATAAGCTCGCGCTGCGGCATCACCTCGGTCACGCGCGTGGCGCGGCGGCGCGACTGCAGCACGAAGGTGATCGGGTCGTGGTGCTGGTGCCACCGCGCGTAGCTGTCGAGGTTGGCAGGGTCCATGTGCAGCGCCACGCGCGAGCCGAAGCTGCCGCTTGCGGCGTCCCACACGAACGAGGCGAACTGGTCCGCATGCAGCAGGTCGAGCAGCGCCCGGCCCAGGCGCTCGCGGATCTCGCGTTCGTCGCGGTCGTCTTCGGCCAGCAGCGCGAAAACGCCGCGCAGGGCCTGCTGTTCAGGAGCTGTGAGGTACATCGCGTGCTTTCTCGAAGGCGTTGTAACGCTAACGTTTAGCAAGCGCCGCGCCAAGAGTGGATGCCCGCGGGGCCCGCGCGAACGCCCTGCAAA
The DNA here is from genome assembly GCF_900109805.1 of Variovorax sp. YR750. NCBI lineage: Bacteria > Pseudomonadati > Pseudomonadota > Betaproteobacteria > Burkholderiales > Comamonadaceae > Variovorax > Variovorax sp. YR750. Next base: position 203,172 of record NZ_FOBJ01000014.1, on the reverse strand, counting down.
GCGCGCAAAATCGGGCGCCGGTTACCTGTCCCTCCATGCAGCCGTCCTCCCCCAGCTCCCCCCGCGCGCCCTTTCCGGCGCCGCTGCTGCGGCGCCTGCGCGACTACTGGGTCGAGGCGCCAAACCCCAATCCGCTGGTCGACCAGAGCCTCGCACGGGCCTACCTGGACGACACCTACGACACGCCGCTCATGGCGGCCAGCGTCGCCGCCATCTTCTGGATCACCTTTCTCGTGCTCACGCACAACCTGGGCGCGCTGGCGTGGGGGCTGCTGGTGCACACCTCGCAGTGGCAACGGCATCGCTACCTGCGCCGCTTCGATCCCGCCGGCATCGACGCGGGCAACGCGGTAAGCATGCGCCGCCGGCTCGAAGTGCGCATGCTGGTGCCGGGGCTGATCTGGGGGCTGGCGCCGTGGCTCTTCTTTCCGCACGACAACCTCACGCTGATCCTGCTGATGTATTTCTTCATCAGCGGCGTCTCCGGCGTCGTCATCGCGGCGCTCGCGCAATGGTGGCTGGCCGCGCTGTGCTTCAGCGTGCCGATGTTCCTCGGCATGGCGCTGCGGCTGGTGGTGGAGCCGGGCAGCGTGACCATCCTCATGGGCTGCCTGGTGGTGTCGCAGATGTTCGCGGCGCTCTACTACGCGCGCAAGCAGAACCGGCTGATCGTGCGCTCCATCGAGCACGGCTTCGAGAACGCGCGGCTGGCCGATGCGCTCGCGCGCCAGCTCGACCACGTGGCCCAGCTCGCGGCGCAGCGCGCGCGTATCTTCGCGGCCGCCAACCACGACCTGCGCCAGCCGATGCATGCGCTGGCGATCTTCGTCGATGCGCTCAACACCCGCGACGCGCCGAACGCCGACAACCTGCGCTTCATGCGCGACAGCGTCGATGCGCTGCGCGGTTCGGTCGATGCCCTGCTCGACATCGCGCAGCTCGACGGCGGCGTGGCCCCGGTGCGGCTGGAGGCCGTGCAGCTCGATCCCGTCTTCGAGGCGCTGAACGGCCGCTTCGCCGCGCTGGCAGATGCCAAGGGCCTCGCGCTGCGCATCCGCCCGACCGAGTCCGTGGTGCGCGCCGACGCGCGCATGCTGGCGCGGCTTTTGGGCAACCTCGTGGACAACGCCATCAAGTACACGCCCGGGGGCACGGTCTTCGTCTTCGCGCGCCGGCTGCATCGTTCTGCCGATGGCCTGCCCGCATGGCGCATCGAGGTGCGCGACTCCGGCGTGGGCATCGAGGCGCGGCACCAGGCGCATGTGTTCGAGGAGTTCTTCCAGGTCGACAACCCGGGGCGCGACCGCAGCCGGGGCCTCGGGTTGGGCCTGTCGCTGGTGGCGAGCATGGCCCAGGCCATGGGCTCGCGCATCCAGGTACGTACCGCGCCGGGGCGCGGCAGCACCTTCTCGCTGGTGCTGGAGGAAGCGGCCGCGTCCGCCGGCGCGGCGGCGCAGCAGGACGGCGAAGCGGCGGCCGTACCCGTTGCGGGAGCGGCCCTGGCGCCGATCCGCATCCTCGTGCTCGATGACGAGGAGCCTGTGCGCGAAGCCATGCGCTCGCTGCTGACCGACTGGGGCCACGAGGTCGCGCTGGCCTCGAATCCGCGCGAGGCGCTGCAGCACGGCGGCGTGTTCGACCTGATGCTGAGCGACCTGCGGCTGGGCAGCGGCCTCTCGGGCCTGGCGGCGGCGCAGGCCCTGCAGGCCGTCGGCAAGGCGCGCAACGTGGTCATCCTCACCGGCGAGACCGCGCATGCGACGCGGACCGAGGTCGAGCGCGCGGGCTATGCGCTGATCTACAAGCCGGCCGACGCGCAGGCGCTGCAGGAGGCCATCTCCGCGAGCCGGTCTTCATAGCCTCGGGGCTTGCCCTGTCGGCAGCAGGTCCGCAAGGTGTTCCAATAGCGGTCTTCATGAGTTCCATCGATCCCCCTACCGGGCCTTGCCCCTGCGGCCGAACCGACCGCCGCGACAAGCCCGTGGCCTACGCCATGTGCTGCGGCCGCTATCTCGACGATTTCTCGAACACGCCCGCGCCGGATGCCGAATCGCTGATGCGTTCGCGCTATTCGGCCTTCGTGCTGGAGCGAGGCGAGTACCTGCTCGCCACCTGGCACGCGTCGAAACGTCCGGCTTCCATCGAGTTCGAGCCGGGCGTCAAGTGGCTGGGGCTCGACGTCCGCTCGCGCTCCGTGCTCGACGCGGACCATGCCGAAGTCGAGTTCGTCGCGCGCCAGCGCGGCCCTTCCGGCGCCGCCACGCGTCTGCACGAGCGCAGCCGCTTCGTGCGCGAGGACGGGCGCTGGTTCTACGTCGACGGCGACCTGCAGTAACAACCCCGGGTTGACGCGCCGGGCCGGGGCTCGCACAATCGGCCCCGCTCCGGGGTGCACGCATGTGGCGTGCTGAGATGGCAAAGCTGCCGACCCGCGAACTTGATCCGGGTCATACCGGCGTAAGAAGAGCTGCACTCCCTGACTCCGGTCCGTCACCCCCCCTTCCGTGACGGGCATCCCGAAGTCCACCGAGCGATTGCGGAGCACCCTTTCCCTCAACAAGGAGTGCCTCCGATGAATGCCCCCGACAAGTTCACCTCGCTGCTTTCGCTGACGCGCGAGCCCTTTCCCGCGTCGCACAAGTGCGTGATTCCGGGCAGCCGGCCCGATCTGTTCGTGCCCGTGCGAGACGTGCAGCTGACCAACGGCGAGACCGTGTCGCTCTATGACACCTCGGGCCCGTACACCGATCCGAAGGTCGAGATCGACGTGCGCCGCGGCCTGCCGGACGTGCGCGGCGCGTGGATCGCGGAGCGCAACGACACCGAGAGCTACGAGGGCCGCATGCACCATGCGCTGGACGACGGCGCGAAGAACGAAGACCGCGACGCCCAGCGCCTGGCCGAACTGCGCGCCGGTGCCTCGGCGCTGCAGCGCACGCCGCGCCGCGCGAAGTCGGGTGCCAACGTCACGCAGATGCACTACGCGCGCCGCGGCATCGTCACGCCCGAGATGGAATACGTGGCCCTGCGCGAGAACGGCAAGCGCGAGTGGATGGCCGAATACCTCGCCAACGAAGAGCGCGCGAAGCGCGTGGCGGGCAACCCGATGGGCGCGAGCATTCCGCGCATCATCACGCCCGAGTTCGTGCGCGACGAAGTGGCGCGCGGCCGCGCGATCATTCCGGCCAACATCAACCACCCCGAAGTCGAGCCGATGGCCATCGGTCGCAACTTCAAGGTGAAGATCAACGCCAACATCGGCAACTCGGCAGTCACCTCGAGCATCGAGGAAGAGGTCGAGAAGCTGGTGTGGGCCATCCGCTGGGGCGCGGACAACGTGATGGATCTTTCCACCGGCAAGAACATCCACACCACGCGCGACTGGATCGTGCGCAACAGCCCCGTGCCGATCGGCACCGTGCCCATCTATCAGGCGCTCGAGAAGGTGGGGGGCGTGGCCGAGGACCTCACCTGGGAGATCTACCGCGACACGCTCATCGAGCAGGCTGAGCAGGGCGTCGACTACTTCACCATCCACGCCGGCCTGCGCCTGCCGTTCATCCACCTCACGGCCGACCGCATGACGGGCATCGTGTCGCGCGGCGGCTCGATCATGGCCAAGTGGTGCATCGCGCACCACAAGGAGAGCTTCCTCTACACGCACTTCGAGGACATCTGCGACATCATGAAGGCCTACGACGTGAGCTTCTCGCTCGGCGACGGCCTGCGCCCCGGCTCGGGCGCCGATGCCAACGACGAAGCCCAGTTCGCCGAACTGCGCACGCTGGGCGAACTCACGCAGATCGCATGGAAGCACGACGTGCAGACCATGATCGAAGGGCCGGGCCATGTGCCGATGCACATGATCCAGTCGAACATGGACGAGCAGCTCAAGCACTGCCACGAGGCGCCGTTCTACACGCTCGGGCCGCTGACCATCGACATCGCGCCGGGCTACGACCACATCGCCAGTGCGATCGGCGCGGCGATGATCGGTTGGGCGGGGACTGCGATGCTCTGCTACGTGACGCCGAAGGAGCACCTGGGGCTGCCTGATCGGGACGATGTGAAGCAGGGGATCATTGCGTACAAGATCGCGGCGCATGCTGCGGATGTGGCGAAGGGGCATCCGGGGGCTCGGTCGCGGGATGATGCGCTGAGCAAGGCGCGGTTCGAGTTTCGTTGGCAGGACCAGTTCAACCTGGGGCTTGACCCCGACACTGCGCGGGAATTCCACGATGAGACCTTGCCAAAGGATTCGAGCAAGGTGGCGCACTTCTGTTCGATGTGCGGGCCCAAGTTCTGCTCGATGAAGATTACTCAGGAAGTGCGGGAGTACGCGGCGAAGAAGGGCGTGGCCGAGACTGCCGCCGTGGCGGAGGGCATGGAAGAGAAATCGAAGGAGTTCATGGCGGGCGGGGGCGAGATGTATATCCCCATCCGGGCCGTGTCTTGAGATTGCTTTTCGGGGCCGGGACTCGCCCCGGCGGGCGACCTACTTTTCTTTGCTTCGCCAAAGAAAAGTAGGCAAAAGAAAGGCGACCCCACTGTCTGCGACCCCTTCGCTGTGCGAAGGGGCAACCTGCGGTGCTCGCGTTTCGCGGGGTCTCGCAGAACTCGCTTCGCTCAAACAGCTGCGATCCCTGATCCGCGAAACGCTGCGCTCCTCGGCGCAGCCAGAGGGGAGGGGAGATGTGCGGGCCTTTGCTTCGCTCGGCCCCCAAGGCACAGCAAACGCTTCGCGCTTGCTGTGCTTGGAACGAGGCATTGGGGTGAGTGAAGTTGTCGCGATTGGCTTGAGATTCCGGGCCAAGCGAAGCGAAGGCCAATCCAGGCTGTTCAGAAGGCCGAGCGCAGCGATGGCCTGCTCGGTCTCCAACTCCCTTCTGGCTGCGCCGAGGAGCGCAGACGTAGGAGGGACAAGGGCCGCAGCTGTTTGAGCGAAGCGAGTTCTGCGGACCCCCTCCTACGTCGAGCACCGCAGGTTGCCCGTAGCGAAGCGAAGGGACGCAGACAGTAGGGTCGCCTTTCTTTTGCCTACTTTTCTTTGGCGAAGCAAAGAAAAGTAGGTCGGCCGCCGGGCCGAGACCCGGCCCCGGACCAGCAATTCCAAAGCCGGTTGCTACCATCAAGGCAATCCGAAAGTCAGGCCCCAATCCCAATGACCCCCTTCCCCTTCTCCGCAGTCCTCTTCGACTGCGACGGCGTCCTGGTCGACTCCGAACCCATCACCAACCGAGTCCTCGCCGAAATGCTCGGCGAACTAGGCTGGCAAATCACCACGGAAGAATCCATGAACACCTTCACAGGCAAAGCCGTGAAGGACGAAGCCGCCCTGATCGAATCGAAGACAGGCTTCAAGATCACCGACGACTGGCTCAAGACCTTCCGTGCCCGCCGCAACGAGGCACTGGAGCGCGACCTCACGGCCATCCCCCATGCCCCTGCCGCGATCCGCGAGATCCACTCCAGGCTCAAGGGCCGCATCGCCTGCGCATCGGGTGCCGATCGCCACAAGGTCGAGCTGCAGCTCGCCAAGGTCGGCCTGCTCGACTGTTTCCGGGGCCGCATCTTCAGCGGCCACGAGATGCCGCGCTCCAAGCCGCATCCCGACGTGTACCTCGCCGCAGCCGAAGCGCTGGGCGTCGACCCCAGGCGCTGCGCCATCGTGGAAGACACGGTCACCGGCGCGATGGCCGGCGTGGCCGCGGGCGCGACGGTGTTCGGCTACAGCACGGGCGAGTCGGGCCACAGCGGCACCGGCCCGTTGCTGAGCGTGGGCGCGGTGAAGGTGTTCAGCGACATGGCCGAACTCCCGGCGCTGCTTTCGGGCTACGGGCTGCAGGCGGCCTGAGTTTCTGTTGGAATGCGAGGGAGCACAGCCCACTCCCCAGCCGCAGGAAGCAAGCACCCCCATGACCTCCGAATACAAAACCGAGCAACCCGAGCGCAGCGAGATCGACGCGCTCTCCGGTCCCGCCGTCGTCGAGTTCGGCACCAACTGGTGCGGCATCTGCAAGGCCGCGCAGCCGAACATCACCGAGGCCTTCGCGAAGTATCCGAACGTGCGCCGAATCAAGGTGGAAGACGGCAGCGGCCGTCCACTGGGTCGCTCGTTCAACGTGCGGCTCTGGCCCACATTGGTGTTCATGCGCGACGGCAAGCAGGTCGCGAAGCTGGTGCGGCCCGAAGACAGTCAGTCGATCGCCGACGCGTTGGCACTGATCGACGCACCTGCCTGAGGCACAGCAGGCGATGCTCTATCCACCGAGAAAGGGCGCCTGACATGAATACGGAACTCCAGCGGCTCGCCAGGACCGCAGATCTCGATGCGGAGGCCCATGCCCCGTTGCGGTTTCGCTTCGGCTTCATGTGCGCACAGCGCGTGAGGCACCTGCTGGAGTCACCCGAAGCGGTGAGCGGCCTCGACACGCTCGGAGCCTTTGTCGATGGCCATGCCGATGCTGCCACGCTGGCATCGGCGCAACAGCGCATGGCGGTGGTGGCGGGCAGCCATCCGGGCTCGCGCTCCATCGACGGAACGGCCCATGCAGCGGTGTCCGCGACCTATGCCGTCTACCAGGCGGTGGCCGGCCGCGCGCTGCAGGCGGCGGAGTACGCGGCCTACGCCATGGTCTACGCCTATGGCGCCTACGCGATCACCGATCCCGACGCCTTCGCAGAAGAGTTCACGTGGCAGGTCTCCGCATTCGAGGGCCTGCTGCGGGATCGCGAACAGACCGCCTGATCTGTTCACTTGCCCTGCTGCCGGAAGTCGCGCGGCGCCTGCCCCGTCCATTGCAGGAAGGCGCGCGAAAAGCTCTTCTCGTTGCGAAAGCCCACCGCCAGCGCCACCTGCTTGATCGGCCGCGTGGTGCGGCGCAGCTGGTCGACGGCCATCTCGTGACGCACCTCGTTCTTCAGCATCTGCAGCGAAGTGCCTTCCTCGTGCAGCTGCCGGTGCAGCGTGCGGCCCGACACGTTGAGCAGGGCGGCCAGCGCCTCGGCGGTGGTGGCCTCGCTGGCGCGCGAGCGCAGCAGTTCGCGTACGCGCTGGCCCAGCAGGCGGTCGCGCCGGTACTGCAGGATGGTGAGCGGCAGCGCGCGCTTGAGCATGGTGCGCAGCGCGCGCTCGTCGCGCTGCAGCGGCAGGGCGAGATAGCGCTCGTCGAAGGCGATGCCGGCCTGCGGCGCGCCGAAGCGCACGTCGGGCGTGAACATCAGCGGGTAGGCGTCGCTGTGCGGCGGCGCGGCGAACGGAAAGCTCGCATGGCGCAGCGAGATGCGCGAGTCGATGGCCCAGCACATGTAGCCGTGCACGAAGCGCAGCGTGGTCACCAGGCAGAACTCGCGGAAGGTGTCGTCGAGCGGGCGGTTCTCGGCGATGCGCAGCGTGGCCACGCCGCCGGCCACGTCGAGCGAGAGGCCGATGTCTTCGGTCAGCAGCCGGTGGTGGCGGCACCATCGCTTGAGGGCCACGCCCAGGTCGGGCGATGTCAGCGAGGCGCGGCACAGCATGCCGTAGCTGCCCCAGGGCAGGCGCCGCGTGAACCAGCCCAGGGTTTCGTCGTCGAGTTCCTGCATGGCGTGGCCGGACAGAGCCTCGAACTGCGCGGCCGTCACGCGCGCGCCCGGCCGGGCCAGTTCGCGCGGCGTGATCTGTGCCGCCTTCAGGGCCTCGGCGGGGTCCATGCCGTAGCGTTCGTAGGCCTGCACGATGGCTCTCACGAAGGCCATGGGCGTGACGGCGCGGGCGGGTCGGAGGAACGAGGGAGGCGACATGGTTCGGCGATTCGGTCGTGGCGCGATTTGCAACCATTGTGGCGCCAATTGAGGCACCGTGAAGCGTAAGCTGCGGTCTTTCAAGCAAGCGCCATCCCGCGCGGGTAGCCCTGCGCGCCGACCCCTCAGAGGAGACAAACCCCATGCACGATCCCGGCCTGAACTTCGACCTGGGCGAGACCATCGACTCGCTGCGCAGCGCGATCCAGGACTTCGCCGCGAACGAGATCGCTCCCCGAGCCGCCGACATCGACCGCGAGAACCTGTTCCCGCACGACCTCTGGAAGAAGCTCGGCGACCTCGGACTGCACGGCATGACGGTGAAGGAAGAGTACGGCGGCACCGAGCTGGGCTACCTGGCCCACATCGTGGCCATGGAGGAGGTTTCGCGCGCATCGGCCTCGGTGGGCCTGTCGTACGGCGCGCACTCCAACCTGTGCGTGAACCAGATCCACCGCAACGGCAGCGAGGCGCAGAAGAAGAAATACCTGCCCAAGCTGGTGAGCGGCGAGCACGTGGGCGCGCTGGCCATGAGCGAGCCCAACGCCGGCTCCGACGTGGTGAGCATGAAGCTCAAGGCCCAGAAGAAGGACGGCTACTACGTGCTCAACGGCGGCAAGATGTGGATCACCAACGGCGGCGACGCCGACACGCTGGTGATCTACGCCAAGACCGAGCCCGAGATGGGCGCGCGCGGCATGACGGCCTTCATCGTGGAAAAGAATTTCAAAGGCTTTTCGGCCGGCACCAAGCTCGACAAGCTCGGCATGCGCGGCTCCAACACCTTCCCGCTGTTCTTCGACAACTGCGAAGTGCCCGAAGAGAACGTGCTCGGCGGTGAAGGCATGGGCGCCAAGGTGCTGATGAGCGGCCTCGACTACGAGCGCGCCGTGCTCTCGGGCGGCCCGCTGGGCATCATGGCCGCGTGCATGGACGCGGTGCTGCCCTTCATCCACGAGCGCAAGCAGTTCGGCCAGAGCATCGGCGAGTTCCAGCTCATGCAGGGCAAGCTGGCCGACATGTATTCCACCTGGCAGGCCACGCGCGCCTACGTGTACGCCGTGGGCAAGGCCTGCGACCGCAACGACCATGCGCGCACCTTCCGCAAGGACGCGGCCGGCGCCATTCTTTACTCGGCCGAGAAGGCGACGTGGATGGCCGGCGAGGCGATCCAGACGCTGGGCGGCGTGGGCTACACCAAGGAGTTTCCGGTCGAGCGCCTGTGGCGCGACGCGAAGCTGTACGAGATCGGCGCGGGCACCAGCGAGATCCGCCGCATGCTGATCGGCCGCGAGCTTTTCGCAGAGACGGCATAGGATGTTCTCTCCCTGCCCCGGCACGAACCGGGCAGGGAAGAAAAGCGAAGAGAGCGAACGGAGACAAGGAAGGAAATGAGCATGACTGCTTCGTTGACCGAGAGCTACGGCAAGGGCGCCACCGACGTCCCCCTCATCGAACAACCCATCGGCGACTTCTTCGACGACATGGTCGCGAAGCAGCCGGACCGCGAGGCGCTCGTCAGCCGCCATGAAGGCAGGCGCTACACCTACCGCGAGCTGCAGGCCGAATCGAACCGCCTCGCCAGCGCGCTGCTGAAGCTGGGCCTCGTGCCCGGCGACCGCGTGGGCATCTGGTCGCACAACAACGTGCCGTGGGTGCTGATGCAGATCGCCACCGCGAAGGTCGGCCTGATCCTCGTCAACATCAACCCGGCGTATCGCACCTCCGAGCTCGAATACGCGCTCAACAAGGTCGGCTGCAAGGCGCTGGTGACGATGGCGCAGTTCAAGACCAGCGACTACCTCGGCATGCTGCGCGAGCTGGGCCCGAAGCGCCTGCCGCAGCTGGCCCACACCTTCTGGATCGATGCGAAGCCGGGCGAGGGCGCCGAGCAGCCCGGCATACAGCGCTTCTCGCAGCTTCTTGCGAGCGGCGATGCCAACGACCCGCGCGTCGCGCAGGTGCAGAAGACGCTGAAGGCCACCGACCCGATCAACATCCAGTTCACCAGCGGCACCACGGGTTTTCCCAAGGGCGCGACGCTCACGCACCGCAACATCCTGAACAACGGCTTCTTCATCGGCGAGTGCATGAAGCTCTCGCCGGTCGACAGGCTGTGCATTCCGGTGCCTCTGTACCACTGCTTCGGCATGGTGCTGGGCAACCTGGCCTGCCTCACGCACGGCTCGGCCATCGTGTACCCGAACGACGGCTTCGATCCGCTCACCGTGCTGGAGACGGTGCAGGCCGAGAAGTGCACCGGGCTGCACGGCGTGCCGACGATGTTCATCGCCGAGCTCGACCATCCGCGCTTCAGGGAGTTCGACCTGTCGACGCTGCGCACCGGCATCATGGCCGGCTCGCCGTGCCCCATCGAGGTGATGAAGCGCGTGGTCAGCGAGATGCACCTGAGCGAGATCACCATCGCCTACGGCATGACCGAGACCAGCCCCGTGAGCTGCCAGAGCAGCACCGACACGCCGCTCGACCGCCGCGTGTCGACCGTGGGCACGGTGCAGCCGCACCTGGAGGTGAAGATCGTCGACCCCGAGACCGGCGCCGTGATGCCGCCGGGCAAGTCGGGCGAGCTGTGCACGCGCGGCTACTCGGTGATGCACGGCTACTGGGACGACGAAGCCAAGACCCGCGAGGCCATCGACGCCGAGCACTGGATGCACACCGGCGACCTCGCCACCATGGACGCCGAGGGCTACGTCAACATCGTCGGGCGCATCAAGGACATGGTGATCCGCGGCGGCGAGAACATCTACCCGCGCGAGATCGAGGAGTTCCTGTACCGCCATCCGAAGGTGCAGGACGTGCAGGTCGTCGGCCTGCCCGACCGCAAGTACGGCGAGGAACTGTGCGCCTGGATCATCGTCAAGCCGGGACAGAGCGCCACCGAGGAAGACATCCGCGAGTTCTGCAAGGGCCAGATCGCGCACTACAAGGTGCCGAAGTACATCCGCTTCGTGAGCGAGTTTCCGATGACGGTGACCGGCAAGATCCAGAAATTCAAGATCCGCGACGCGATGACCGAGCAGCTCGGCCTGAGCCAGGAAAAGACAGCATGAGCCAACTCGAGACCAAACTGAACGCCCGCTCGGCGGACTTCCAGGCCAACGCCGCAGCCATGCGTGCGCTGGTCGACGACCTTCGCACGCAGTTCGCGAAAGTGGAGCAGGGCGGCGGCGAGGCCGCGCGCGCCAAGCACACGGCGCGCGGCAAGCTGCTGCCGCGCGACCGCGTGGCCGAGCTGCTCGACCCGGGCACGCCATTCCTCGAGATCGCGCCGCTGGCCGCGCATGCGATGTACCTCGACGGCAAGGGCGCCGAGTCGGCGCCGGGCGCCGGCATCATCGCGGGCATCGGCCGCGTCAACGGCGTGGACTGCATGATCGTGTGCAACGACGCCACGGTGAAGGGCGGCACCTACTACCCGATGACGGTGAAGAAGCACCTGCGCGCGCAGGAGATCGCCGAGCAGAACCGCCTGCCGTGCATCTACCTCGTCGACTCGGGCGGCGCGAACCTGCCGAACCAGGACGAGGTATTTCCCGATCGCGAGCACTTCGGCCGCATCTTCTACAACCAGGCCAACATGAGCGCCCAGGGCATCCCGCAGATCGCGGTGGTGATGGGCTCTTGCACGGCCGGCGGCGCATACGTGCCTGCGATGAGCGACGAATCGATCATCGTGAAGAACCAGGGCACCATCTTCCTGGGCGGCCCGCCGCTGGTGAAGGCGGCCACCGGCGAGGTGGTGACGGCCGAGGATCTGGGCGGCGGCGACGTGCACACGCGCCTGTCGGGCGTGGTCGACCACCTCGCGCAGAACGACCTGCACGCGCTGGCGCTCGCGCGCTCGGCGGTGGCGAACCTCAACGCCAAGGCGGCCGAGGCCCCGGCGAAAGCCGCGGTGCGCGAGCCAGCATTCCCGCGCGAAGAGCTCTACGGCGTGATTCCCACCGACACGCGCAAGCCATTCGACGTGCGCGAGATCATCGCGCGCATCGTCGACGGCAGCGAGTTCCACGAGTTCAAGGCGCGCTTCGGCGCCACGCTGGTGTGCGGCTTCGCCGAGATCGAGGGCATGCCGGTGGGCATCGTGGCCAACAACGGCATCCTGTTTTCCGAATCGGCGCAGAAGGGCGCGCACTTCATCGAGCTGTGCTGCCAGCGCAAGATCCCGCTGGTGTTTTTGCAGAACATCACCGGCTTCATGGTGGGCCGCAAGTACGAGAACGAAGGCATCGCGCGTCACGGCGCCAAGATGGTGACGGCGGTGGCCACCGCCAACGTGCCCAAGTTCACGATCATCATCGGTGGCAGCTTCGGTGCCGGCAACTACGGCATGTGCGGTCGCGCGTACAGCCCGCGCTTCCTCTGGATGTGGCCCAACGCGCGCATCAGCGTGATGGGCGGCGAGCAGGCCGCGAGCGTGCTGGCCACCGTGAAGCGCGACGGCATCGAGCTCAAGGGCGGCAGCTGGAGCAAGGAAGAGGAAGAGGCTTTCAAGGCGCCGATCCGCCAGCAGTACGAAGACCAGGGCCACCCCTACTACGCCACCGCGCGGCTGTGGGACGACGGCATCATCGATCCGGCCGACACGCGCCGCGTGCTGGCGCTGGGGCTTGCGGCTGCGCGCAATGCGCCGGTGCCGGAGCCGAAGTTCGGCATCTTCCGGATGTAGGGCGAGGGACGGAGTCGCTCTCATGACGCTGCGCCGGCTCACGCTCATCGCCGCCTTGCTCTGCGCGGCGCTGGGCGCGCACGCGCAGAGTGTGGCGCGCCGCGACATAGAAATTCCGATGACGGTCAGGGGCTTCTTCGGCGAGTCGCACATCAAGCTGGCCGCCACCGAATACAGGCCCGAGGGCGACGGGCCGTTCCCGGTGCTGGTGATCAACCACGGCACGCCGCGTTCGTCCGCCGACATTCCGAAGATGCAGGACCGCTACGCGCGGCAGGCCGAGATGTTCGCGAAGCACGGCTTCCTGGTCCTCAACCCGCTGCGGCGCGGCTACGGCAAGTCCGACGGGCCGTGGGCCGAGAACTACTTCAGCTGTGCCAACCCCGACTACGTGCAGGCCGGCCTCGAAAGCGCGAAGGACATCAGCGCCGCGCTCGATTACGCGCGCACGCTGCCGTATGCGGACGCGCAGCACATGGTGCTGCTCGGCAAGTCTGCAGGTGGCTTCGGTGTGCTGGCGTTGTCGAGCCTGAACCCCGAGGGCGTGGTCGGCACCATCAACTTTGCGGGCGGCCGCGGCTCGCGCGGGCCGGACGACGTGTGCAACGAAGCGAAGCTGGTCGATGCCTTCGGCCGCTACGCATCGACCACCAGGGTGCCGATGCTGTGGGTCTATTCGGAGAACGACCATTTCTTCGGCCCCGCACTGGCGAGCCGGCTGCTGGAGGCCTACAAGGCCAAGGGCGTGGACGTGCGTTTCGAGCGCGTGCCGCCCTACGGCAACGACGGTCACGCCTTCTTCGAGGGCCGCGACAACGCCGCGATCTGGGTACCCATGGTGGACCAGTTCCTCGCGAAGCTGGGCTTGCCCCGGCACCCGCAATGACGACAAGACAACCGACATGAGCGAATACACCAAACTCCAGCTGAGCTTCGACGGCGCGATCGCCCGCATCTGGCTCGACCAGCCCGACGCGCGCAATGCCTTCGACGACATCGTCATCGCCGAACTGACGCGGGCCTTCACCGAAGCCGGCGCCGCGCCGCAGGTCAAGGCCATCGTGCTCGGCGCGAACGGCCCGGCCTTCTGCGCGGGCGCAAACCTCAACTGGATGCGCCGCATGGCCGACTACACGCGCGACGAGAACATCGCCGACGCGGGCAAGCTGGCCGCCATGCTGCGCACCATCGCCGAGTGCCCCAGGCCCACCATCGCGCGCGTGCAGGGCGACGTGTACGCAGGCGGCATGGGGCTGGTGGCGGCCTGCGACATGGCCGTGAGCGTGGACAGTGCCTGGTACTGCCTGAGCGAAGTGAAGATCGGCCTCGTGCCCGCGACCATCAGCCCCTACGTGCTGCGCGCGATGGGCACGCGCGCCTCGCAGCGCTACTTCCTGACGGCCGAGCGCTTCACGGCGGCCGAGGCGCACCGCATCGGCTTCGTGCACGAGGTGGTGGCCGCCGATGCGCTCGATGCCAAGGTCGACGAGCTGGTGAAGGCGCTGACCGGCGCGAGCCCAGCCGCGGTGCGCGCCTGCAAGCAGTTGATCGCCGACGTGGCCGGCCGCGAGATCGACGATGCGCTGATCGCGAAGACGGTCGAGGGCATTGCCGACATCCGCGCGAGCGACGAAGGCCGCGAGGGCGTGCAGGCCTTCCTGCAGAAGCGCAAGCCCTCGTGGCTGGAAGCGAACAAGGCCTGAGCGACATGGCGCAGCATCGCGAACTCATCGGGCGCATGGACGCGTGGCTGGCCGTCCGTCGACCGGACTACCACGCGTTGCTGCAGCCCGGCGTGGACGACGGTGCGCTCGACGCCTTCGAGGCGAAGTTCTCGCTGAAGCTGCCCGAGGCCTTCCGCGCGCTCTACCGCTGGCGCAATGGCCAGCCGAACAGCAGCTTCGACAGCCTGCAGGGCAACCGCATGTTCAGCGCGCTCGAGGACATCGCCGACACCAAGGAGATGCTCGACGACATGATCGGCTTCGACTTCGAAGACCCGGCCACGTGGCGTCGCGGCTGGGTGCCATTCCTGTCGAATGGCGGCGGCAGCCATCTGTGCTTGGACATCGATGCGCAAGGCGGCGGCCGGCCGGGGCAGCTCCTCGGCTTCTGGAAGGCCGATGAAGACCGTCCCGTCGAGCATGCGTCGGTCGAGGCATGGCTCGCCGAACTCGTGGCTTCCATGGAAGCCGGCACCGTCGAATTCGACTGAAGAGAGAAGGGGCCCGCCATGAACACCAGCCTCGACATGCCGCAGCTGCTCGCGCTGGCCGCCGCCATCGGCTGGGCCAGCGGCGTGCGGCTCTACCTGGTCGTGCTGCTGACGGGCCTGGCTGGCTACTTCGGATGGGTGCCGCTGCCGGGCGGGCTGCAGATGCTGGCGCATCCGGTGGTGATCGCGGCCAGCGGCTTCATGGTGTTCATCGAGTTCTTCGCCGACAAGATTCCCGGCCTCGATTCGCTGTGGGACGTGGTGCACACCGCCATCCGCATTCCGGCCGGCGCGGCGCTCGCGGCCAGCGTTTTCGGCGTCGACCATGGCGTGATGGCGATCGTCGCGGCGCTGCT
The DNA here is from genome assembly GCF_900109805.1 of Variovorax sp. YR750. NCBI lineage: Bacteria > Pseudomonadati > Pseudomonadota > Betaproteobacteria > Burkholderiales > Comamonadaceae > Variovorax > Variovorax sp. YR750. The sequence goes on along the minus strand of NZ_FOBJ01000014.1, from coordinate 188,126 downwards.
CGGCGGCAGCTTCGCGGCCACAGCGCACGCGGCCAAGGCCACGACGCGCGCGGCCATCAACACATCGCCCGAGCCGTTCTCGAACGTCGGCGCCTCGCTGGCGGAAGACGCCATGGTGCCCACGGGGCTATGGCTCGCGGTGGCGCATCCGTTCGTCTTCCTCGTGCTGTTCGTGCTGGTGCTTGTGGCGAGCGTGTGGCTCATCCGCAAGAGCTGGCGTTTCCTCAAGGCGCTGTTCGCCCGCGTGGCCCGCATCTTCAGCGGCCGGCCCGATCCGGGCGTGGTGCCCGCGTTTCAACTGAAAAAGAATCCTCCGGGAGACACTCCGAATGTTTAAGAAGATCCTCATTGCGAACCGTGGCGAGATTGCTTGCCGAGTTGCCGCGACTGCCCGCCGCATGGCGATCCGCACCGTCGCCGTGTATTCCGATGCCGATGCGCACGCCAATCACGTGCGCGCCTGCGACGAGTCGGTACACCTCGGCGGCAGCGCGCCGAAGGACAGCTACCTGCGCTGGGAAAAGATCCTCGAAGCCGCCAAGGCCACGGGCGCAGAGGCGGTTCATCCGGGCTACGGCTTCCTGAGCGAGAACGAGGAGTTCGCGCAGGCCTGCGCCGACGCGGGCCTGGTCTTCATCGGCCCGCCGCCCTCGGCCATCAAGGCGATGGGCCTGAAGGCCGAGTCGAAGCAGCTGATGGAAAAGGCCGGCGTGCCGCTGGTGCCCGGCTACCACGGCCACGACCAGAACCCGCAGCTGCTGCAGCGCGAGGCCGACCGCATCGGCTACCCGGTGCTCATCAAGGCCAGCGCCGGCGGCGGCGGCAAAGGCATGCGCGCGGTGGACAAGGCGGAAGACTTCGCCGCCGCGCTCGCCTCGTGCCAGCGCGAGGCCATCAACAGCTTCGGCGACGATGCGGTGCTGATCGAGAAGTACGTGCAGCGCCCGCGCCACATCGAGATCCAGGTGTTCGGCGATACGCACGGCAACTACGTCTACCTGTTCGAGCGCGATTGCTCGGTGCAGCGGCGCCACCAGAAGGTTCTTGAAGAAGCCCCCGCGCCCGGCATGACCGAGGCCATGCGCAAGCAGATGGGCGAGGCCGCCGTGGCCGCCGCGCGCGCGGTGAACTACGTGGGCGCGGGCACGGTCGAGTTCATCGTCGAGCAGCGCGAGGGCGGCGAGATGAACTTCTTCTTCATGGAGATGAACACGCGGCTGCAGGTGGAACACCCCGTGACCGAGGCCATCACGGGGCAGGACCTCGTCGAATGGCAGCTGCGCGTGGCTTCGGGCGAGACGCTGCCCGCGAAGCAGTCGGAGCTGCAGATCCACGGCCATGCCATCGAGGCGCGCATCTGCGCCGAGAACCCCGACAACAACTTCCTGCCCGCCACCGGCACGCTGCGCGTATACCGCAAGCCGCAGGCCACCGCCTTCCAGCGCAGCCGCGTGCGCATCGACGACGGTGTGCGCGAGGGCGGCGAGATCTCGCCGTTCTACGACTCGATGATCGCCAAGCTGATCGTGCACGGCTCCACGCGCGAAGAGGCGCTGGCCCGGCTCGATGCGGCGCTGGCGCAGGTACAGATCGTGGGCGTGGCCACCAACGTGCAGTTCCTGCGCGGCATCCTGGCGACGCAGTCGTTCTCGAAGGCCAACCTCGACACCGCGCTGATCGAGCGCGAGCGAGCCGTGCTGTTCGACCGCGAGCCGCTGGGCCTGCCGCTGGCGGCTGCCGCGGCCATCACGCGCACGCTGATCACCGAATGGCCCGCGAAGATGCCCGATCCGTTCGCGCGCCGCGACGGCTGGCGCTCGCTGGGCGAGTACCGGCGCCACTTCGACTTCGAGTTCCGCGGCGCGGAGCAGACTGCCGTGCTGACCTACAAGCGCGACGGCAGCCTGTGGCTCGAGGCCGGCGGCGCAGCAGGGCCGCTGGTGATCGGCCAGTTCCCGACCGGCGAGTTCGAGGTGGAGTTCGCCGGCACGCGCCAGACGCTCGACGTGCACCTCGACGGAGCCACCGAGCACGTCTTCGCATCGAAGGGCGCCACGAAGATCACCGCCATCGATCGCCTGGCCCACGCCGGCGACACCCATGCCGAAGGCGGCCGGCTCACCGCGCCGATGCCGGGCAAGGTCGTGTCCTTCGCGGTCAAGGCCGGCGACAAGGTCAGCCGCGGCCAGCCGCTGGCGGTGATGGAGGCCATGAAGATGGAGCACACCATCGCCGCGCCGGCCGACGGCACGGTGGAGGAGCTGATGTTCGCGCCGGGCGAGCAGGTGGCAGAGGGCGACGAACTGCTTCGGATGAGCGCGGCGGTGGCGGCTTGACCAAAAAAAGTTAACCCCGTTGCGGGCGCTCGCCCGTATGAGCTGCGGTAGTCATCACTCGAGGGAATCGTTCCATGACCTATCGCCTGCCCCGTTTGCCCCTTTTGTCCCGTCTCTCTGCCCGTCGCCATGCGGGCATCGCCCTGCTGGCCCTGGCGGCCGCGCTGTCGCTGGCCGGCTGCAACCGCAACAGCGGCGAAGCCGACGTGCTCGCCGAATCGGCTCCGCCGCCCGCGCCGGTGCAGGCAGCGGCCGGCTACGGCGGCGGCATGGCCATGAAGGAGCAGCGCATGCGCTCGGCGGAGCCGGCCTCCGCGCCTTCCGCCACCGACTCGCAGCAGGACGGCACGCCCCTGCAGCGCTTCCTGGCCGTGCGGCAGGACCTGAACGTCGAGGTGCCGGCCGAGCAGCTGGCCGATGCCTGGGGCAAGGTGCGCGACCTGTGCGGCACGCTGAAGTGCGAGCTGTTGTCGTCCTCCCTGCTGCGCGAGACGCCGCAGCAGCCCGGCAACGCCATGCTCGAGATGCGCGTGGAGCCCGCCGACGTCGACAAGCTGCTCGGCGGCCTGGCTGGCGTGGCGAACGTGGTCTCGCACACCACCACCAGCGAGGACAAGACCGCCGAGGTGATCGACGTCGAGGCCCGCATCAAGAACCGCACCGAGTTCCGCGACAGCCTGCGCACGATGCTGCGCGACACTGTCACCAAGCGCACCATGACCGACCTGCTGGCCATCCAGCGCACGCTGTCGGACACGCAGGCCGAGCTCGACGCCATCACCACGCAGCGCAAGGTGCTGGCCCAGCAGACCAGCAAGCAGCACATCCAGATCCAGTTCTCGGCCAAGCGCGCGCTGGTGAGCAGCGGCGACGGCTACAGCCCGATGCGGCATGCGCTGCGCAACGCCGGCTCGGTGCTGGCGGAAAGCGTGGGCTCGCTCATCACCTTCATCGCGGCGGTGCTGCCGTGGCTGGTGCTGGTGGTGCTGCCGGTGGGCTGGCTGGTGCGCGTGCTGTGGCGCCGCCGCCGCGCCGCAACCAAATGACGCGGCCGAGTAAGTAAGATCGGGGAGGGCTCTGTTCTAGGCCCTTTTTCTTACCCCAGGAGCCTTTTCCGATGCCGGATCCGCTGCGTCTCTACGTGGATGCCCAGTACGCCAGTCCCTATGCCATGTCGGTGTTCGTGGCGCTGCACGAGAAGCAGCTCGGCTTCGACATGTCGCCCGTCGACCTGGGCGCGCTGGAGCACCGGGCGGCCGGCTTCTCGCAGTTGTCGCTCACGCAGCGCGTGCCGACGCTGGTGCACGGCGACTTCGCCCTGTCGGAGTCTTCCGCCATCACCGAGTACATCGACGAGACCTTCACGGAAGGGCCGGCGCTGTATCCCGCCGAGCCGCGCAACCGGGCCCGGGCGCGCCAGCTGCAGGCCTGGCTGCGCAGCGATCTGATGCCGATCAGGCAGGAGCGCCCCACCGAGGTGATCTTCTACGGCCCGGCCGGCGTGCCGCTCTCGGCCGTTGCCCACCGGGCGGCGAAGACGCTCTTCCAGGTGGCGCAGGCGCTGCTCGCGGACGACGCCGAGAACCTGTTCGGCGAATGGTCCATCGCCGACGTCGACCTGGCACTGATGCTCAACCGCCTGGTCATGAACGGCGATGCCGTGCCGCAGCGGCTGGCCTCCTACGCCGACCGCCAGTGGCAGCGGCCCTCGGTGCAGCGCTGGGTGGCGCTGGAGCGGCCGCCGCGCTGAGACTCATGTTGTCTGCGCATGTGCTGAACCGGCGTGCCGCATTGGCGGCACTGGCGGGTGCGCTTGTGCCGACATTGGCGTTCAGCGGCGAGCCGATGCGGCCGGTCGAACGCGAAGCCATTGCCGCCTATCTGAACACGCTTGACCCGGGCGTGATGTCGCCGAAGAAATTGATCATCGAGGAAGTCACGGCGGACACCGGCTTCGCGTTCGTCGGAGTGGACGGGGCTGAGCGTGAAACTCTCAGGAAAGAGATGCCGCAAGCGACAGAACGAGTGATAGACGATTTTCTTCGCGTGCTTGCCAAAGCATCTCCGCTGCAGATTCCCTCGCACTTGGTGCGCCGGAATGTCCGTTTCCAGATGGTCCAGGTGGAAGATATCGACCGTCTTTTCGACGCGACAAAAAACCTCGGCCTGTCTTGGGAGAGCTTCTACAAGGCGTACCCCGACGCTGCGGGTCTTGTTCGTATCTCGCGCGCAGGCATCGACGAGGCCGCTTCGCAGGCACTCTTCTTCATGTCGCTCAGCTATGGTGGCCTGCGCGGCACGGGCTATTTTGTGCTGCTGCATCGGCCTCTCGGCGTGTGGCGTGTACTTGCCACCGAGCAAGCCTGGATCAGCTGAAGCCCGTCAGCCCACCACCACTTCGCTGATCTGCGTCGCCGGCACGATGTCGGTGTAGTTCTTCACGTCGTCCCTGATCTCCTTCGCGTGCGGGCCGAAGGCCTTCTGGAAGGATTCGACGGATTCGGCGAACACGTGGCACATGGCTACGTAGGTGGGCGCGGAGCCCGGCGCGCCGCCGCCCAGGCCCTTGTCGATGGTGTAGGAGAGGCATGCGTCGCCCATGCGGGCCGCGAGCAGGGGCATGTGCTTGTCGCGGTAGTAGTCGTGATCGAACCGTGCGCCGGGGGTGTGGGGGTACATCACGCTGAACTTGATCATTGAAGGTGGCTCCTGAGGTGAGCGTTCGAGGATAGGAGATGGCCAGTGCCCGCACAAGCCGAGGGCGAGCCGGGCGCGACTCTGCGTGTCGCGCGGGCGGCCCCTAAGATGCGTGCCCATGCGAATCACCGTCTACCTCACCGACAACCGCCCGGAACCCTGGATCGAAGGCCTGAAGGCCGAACTCCCCGATGCCGTCATCGAAGCCTGGAAGCCCGGCGCTCCCCAGGCCGACCATGCCGTGGTCTGGGCACCGCCGCAGGAGTTCCTCGACGAGCAGCCCAAGCTGCGCGGCATCTTCAACATCGGCGCGGGCGTCGATGCACTGCTCAAGCTGAAGGTGCCGGCGCACACGCGCATCGTGCGGCTCGACGACGCGGGCATGTCGGTGCAGATGGCCGAGTACGTCTGCCACACGCTCATCCGCCACTTCCGCGAGTTCGACGCCTACGAGGCCGATGCGCGCGAGGGCAAGTGGAGCTATCGCAAGCCGAAGCTGCGGCGCGACTTCCCCGTCGGCATCATGGGCCTGGGCGTGCTCGGCGAGCGCGTGGCGAAGGCCGTGGCGCAGTTCGAGTTCCCGGTGCTGGGCTGGAGCCGCTCGCCGAAGGAGATCGAAGGCGTGCGCGTGTTCAGCGGCGAGGCGCAGTTCGACGAGTTCCTGTCGTCCACGCGCGTGCTGGTCAACCTGCTGCCGTTGACCGAGGCGACGCGCGGCATCCTCAACCGCGACACGCTCGGCAAGCTGAAGCCCGAGGGCTATCTCATCAGCATCGCGCGCGGCGGCCACTTGGTTGAAGACGACCTGATCCCGCTGCTCGACGCCGGCCGACTCGCGGGCGCGACGCTCGACGTGTTCCAGGTCGAGCCGCTGCCTTCCGACCACGCCTTCTGGCGCCATCCGAAGATCACCGTGACGCCGCACGGCTCGGCGCGCACGCTGCGCGAGGAGTCCATCGCCCAGATCGCCGGGAAGATCCGCGCGATGGAGAAGGGGCTGCCGATCGCCGGCGTGGTCGATCCGGCACGCGGCTACTGACGGGAGCGCGTCCTCCTTCCGGTCCCGCCGGAATGCATCGCGGGCAGGGGAAACCCTGAAACACATGTTTTTCACAAGTATGAAAATCTTTTCATGACTGTGAAAACTGCGTTTCGGGTGATCGAGATCGTCGAGCTCTTCGCCCGGGAGAAGCAGCCGCTGGCTCTTTCCGAGATGGCGCGGCTGCTTGACATGCCGGTGTCGAGCTGCCTGGGCCTGATCCGCACGCTCGAAGAGCAGGGCTACATGTACGAGACCGGCCGCCGCCAGGGCTACTACCCGACGGGCAGGCTGCTTGCGATGGCACAGGTCATCGCCGCCCACGACCCGGTGCTCGACCGGGTGAAGGCCACGCTCGAAGAATTGCGCGACGCGGCGCGCGAGACGGTGGTCTTCGGCAAGTTCCGCGACGCGGGGCAGGTGGTGTACCTGGAGGTGCTGAGCGCGCCGCAGAGCATCCGCTACACCGCCGAGTCGGGCGAGACGCGCCCGGCCTACGCCAACTCCATCGGCCGCGCGCTGCTGTCCACGCTGGCCCCCGACGAGCGCCGCAAGCTGCTCGAAGGCGCCACGCTCGCGCCGCTGACCGACGCCACGCTCACCACCGCCGACGCCATCGAGGCCGAGCTGCAGCGCTCCGCCACGCGTGGCTGGTACGGCAACCTCGGCGAGAGCATTCCCGACCTGATCGGCCTGGCCTGGCCGCTGCGCATCGGCGGCGAGGCCTATGCCATCTCCGTCGCCGGCCCGCGCTACCGCATGGAGGCGCGCATCGAGGAGATCGCCGCGATGCTGCGCTCCGCCTGCCTCGCCATCGAACCCAAGAACGAAAGCCCCAGATGACAACGACGACCGCCGCAGCCCCCCGCTATTTCGTCCGCGAGGCCGAGATCGCCGGCTACCACCCCGCGAACCACACCGGCACGCTGAACAAGCGCCTGATCGGCCCCGAGACCGTGGGCGCGAAGCAGCTCGAGGTGCTGGTCGGCCACATCCAGAAGGGCAAGGGCGCGCTGCCTCACGCCCACCCGGGCATCGAGCAGGTCTGCTACATGCTCGAGGGCCGCGCGGTCGCCGAGGTGGGCGGCCAGCGGCAGGAGCTGCACCCGGGCGACAGCTGCTTCTTTCCCGTCGACGCGATGCACACCTTCACCGTGGTGAGCGACGAGCCGGTGCGCGTGCTGGTGATCTACAGCCCGCCGTACGAGGAATCGCCGGAGCGCGTGATCCGGCCCTGAGAACCGACAGCACAACAACCGGAGACAAACCATGCAGACAACGAAGAACGCGACCGGGCAACCGGCCGCGATGGCGAACCGTCGCCGTTTCATTTCCATCGGCGCGGCCGCGGGCCTCGCGGGCGCCATGCCCTGGGCCTTCGCGCAGGACGGCTACCCGAAGCAGCCGATACGCATCGTCGTGCCCTTCGCCGCCGGCAGCGGCACCGACGCGGTGGCGCGCATCACCGGGCAGATGCTGGGCGAGGCGCTCAAGGCCTCGGTGATCATCGACAACCGGGCGGGCGCCAACGGCGTGATCGCGGCCGAGTACGTCGCCAAGGCGGCGCCGGACGGCTACACGCTGTTCATGACGACCAACACCACGCATTCGGCCAATCCGAGCCTGATGAAGTCGCTGCCCTACGACCCCGTGAAAGACTTCGCGCCGGTGAGCCGCATGGGCAACCTGCCCTTCATGCTGGTGGTGAACAACGACCTGCCGGTGAAGAGCGTGGCCGAGCTGCTCGCCTGGGGCCGCGCCCACCCGGGCAAGCTCACCTATGCGAGCGGCAACAGCACCGGCATCGTGAGCGGCGCCACGCTCTCGCGCATGAGCGGCGTGCCGATGCTGCACGTGCCCTACAAGAGCACGCCGCCGGCCATTGCCGACCTGATCGGCGGGCAGGTGTCGATGATGGTGGTCGACCTCGCGGCGGGCCTCGCCACGGTGAAGGCCGGCAAGATGCGCGCGATCGCCGTCACCACGCAGGAGCGCACCAAGCTCTTTCCCGAATTGCCGCCACTGGCCGACACGCCGGAGCTCAAGGGCTTCGACATCACCTCGTGGAACGGCGTGTTCGCGCCGGCCGGCACGCCGCGCGACATCGTGCTGAAGCTCAACAAGGCGCTCGCCGAGATGGCGAACGGCCCGGTCTTCCGCGAGCGCGTGGCGAAGCTGGGCTTCGACGCCTTCGGCAGCACGCCGGAAGAGCTGGGCGCATTCACCGTGTCGGAACTGGCGAAGTGGAAGAAGCTGATCCAGGCCGCGGGGATCCAGCCCGAATGAGCGCTGCCTTGAATCTGCATTTCTCCCTCCCCCGTTGGGGGAGGGCAGGGGTGGGGGCATGCGGCGTCTCCATCGGGCGCCCTGCCTGCCCCCATCCCAGCCTTCCCCCAGAGGGGGAAGGAGCGAAGACATGAATACTCCTGGACCTCTCGAAGGCATCCGCATCCTCGACCTCACGGCCGTGGTGATGGGGCCGTATGCGACGCAGACGCTGGGCGACCTCGGCGCCGACGTCATCAAGGTCGAGCCGCCCGGCGGCGACAACCTGCGTGCCGTCGGCCCGATGCGCAACCCGGGCATGGGCGCGATGGCGATGCACCTCAACCGCAACAAGCGCTCGATCGTGCTCGACCTCAAGCAGCCCGAGGGCCGCGAAGCCTGCCTGCGGCTGGCGGCGGGCAGCGATGCGCTCATCTACAACACGCGGCCGCAGGCGATGGCGCGGCTCGGGCTCGGCTACGAGGCGGTGTCGGCGGCGAACCCGAAGATCGTCTACCTCGGCGCCTTCGGCTACGGCGAGCAAGGGCCCTATGCGGGCAAGCCGGCGTACGACGACCTGATTCAGGGCGCGGCCGGCGTCGCCTCGCTGTTCGCGCAGCAAAGCGGCGGCGCGCCGCGCTACGCGCCCGTCACGCTGGCCGACCGCGCGGTGGGGCTGCAGGCCGCCATCGCGCTGCTGGCCGCCGTGCTGCATGCCCAGCGCACCGGCAAGGGGCAGGCCGTCGAGGTGCCGATGTTCGAGGCGCTGTCGCAGTTCGTCATGGGCGACCATCTCGGCGGGCACAGCTTCGAGCCGCCGCTCGGCCCCACCGGCTATGCGCGCCTGCTCGCGCCGCATCGCAAGCCGTACGCCACGGCCGACGGCTACCTCAGCGTGCTCATCTACAACGACAAGCACTGGCAGGCCTTCTTCGACGTGATCGGCCGGCCGGAGCTGCGCAGCTCGCCGATGTTCGGCACGCACACGGCGCGCGCCGCGAACATCGGCGCGGTCTACGCGTTCGTGGCCGAGGTGATGGCCACGCGCGGCAGCGACGAGTGGTTCGCCGCGCTGTCTGCCGCCGACATCCCGGTCGCGCGCCTGCACAGCACCGAATCCCTGCTCGACGACCCGCACCTGCGCGCCGTCGGTTTCTATCCCGAGCTCGACCACCCGAGCGAGGGCCGCATCCGCACCCTCGCGCCGGTCGGCCGCTACAGCGCCACGCCGGCCGCCATTCGCCGCCCGGCGCCGCGCATCGGCGAGCAGAGCGTGGAGCTGCTGCGCGAGGCGGGCTACAGCGACGAGGCCATCGAGCGCATGCTCGAACGCGGCGTGACGCTGCAACCCGACACAGCCAAGGACTGAAATGGACTTTTCCCTGAACGAAGACCAGCGCTCGCTGGTCGCCGCCATCGAACGCCTCTGCGAGGACTTTCCCATCGACTACTGGCGCGACCACGACGACCGCGCCGTGTTCCCGCACGAGTTCCACCGCGCCGTGGCCGAGAGCGGCTGGCTCGGCATCGCAATGCCCGAGGCGCAGGGCGGCGCGGGGCTGGGCATCACCGAGGCGGCGCTGATGATGCGCGCCATCAGCGCGTCGGGCGCGGGCATGTCGGGCGCGTCGTCGGTGCACATGAACATCTTCGGGCTCAACCCGGTGGTGGTGTTCGGCAGCGAAGAGCAGCGCCAGCGCTTCCTGCCGCCGTTGATCGCCGGCACCGAGAAGGCCTGCTTCGCCGTGACCGAGCCCGATGCGGGGCTCGACACCACCAGCCTGAAGACGCAGGCCGTGCGCCAGCCCGATGGCGGTTATCGGCTGCACGGCCGCAAGATCTGGATCTCGACCGCGCAGGTGGCCGACCGCATGCTGATCCTCACGCGCACCACGCCGCTCGACCAGGTGAAGAAGCCCACGCAGGGCCTCACGCTGTTCTACACGCCGCTGGACCGCAGCAAGGTCGAGGTGCGCGAGATCCACAAGCTCGGCCGCGCGGCGGTGGACTCCAACATGCTCTTCATCGACGGGCTCCACGTGCCGGAGGAAGACCGCATCGGCGAGGAAGGGCGCGGCTTCGAGTACATCCTGCACGGGCTCAACCCCGAGCGCATATTGATCGCGGCGGAAGCCATCGGCATCGGCCGTGCGGCGCTGCGCATCGCCTCGCAGTACGCGCAGGAGCGCGTCGTGTTCGGCCGGCCCATCGGCCAGAACCAGGGCGTGGCGCATCCGCTGGCGCGTGCCTGGGCCAATCTGGAAGCGGCGGACCTGATGATGCTCAAGGCCGCCACGCTCTACGACGCGGGCGAGCCTTGCGGCATCGAGGCCAACGCCGCCAAGTACCTCGCGGCCGAGGCGGCGCACGATGCCTGCCAGAACGCGGTGCTCACGCTCGGCGGCATGGGCTATGCGAAGGAATACCATGTGGAGCGGCTGCTGCGCGAGAGCTACATCCCGCGCATCGCGCCGGTAAGCCCGCAGATGATCCTGAACTTCATCGCCGAGAAGGCGCTGGGGCTGCCCAAGTCGTACTGATCTCTTCCTCTCGAGCCATGAACACCGTCACCCGCCATCTCGTGATCCGCGGCCTCGTGCAGGGCGTGGGCTACCGCTGGTCGATGGTGCAGGCCGCGCGGCGGCTCGGCGTGCGCGGCTGGGTGCGCAACCGGCGCGACGGCAGCGTGGAGGCGCTTGCCGCAGGCGAGGCCGGCGCAGTGGAGGCTTTGGTGCGCTGGGCGCATCAGGGGCCGGACGGTGCGCGCGTCGATGCCGTGGACCTGGGCGACATGGTCGGCGCCAGGCCGGCGGACGACCTGCCCGAAGGCTTCGAGCAGCGCGAAACCGTTTAGCCGGCTCTTCCAGCCGCCGGTGCCGCGCGGCTGGCACCATTTGCAACGCCACAGGCACGCATTGCTACCTTCCGCCGCTTGTGTACCAGGCAGGGTATTTCCATGTGGCCGACAATCGGAGGCGGTCTTCCATCCTCCTGCGATACAAGAGACATCCCATGAAACTCCCCACCAAAGTCAGCCTCGTCGACGTCGGCCCGCGCGACGGCCTGCAGAACGAAAAGCAGCCCGTCTCCGCCGAAGTGAAGATCGGCCTCGTGCACCGCCTGCAGGACGCGGGCCTCAAGGAGATCGAGGTCACCAGCTTCGTGAGTCCCAAGTGGGTGCCGCAGATGGCCGACAACGCCGAGGTGATGCACGGCATCCGGCGCAAGCCCGGCGTGCGCTACTCGGTGCTCACGCCCAACATGAAGGGCTTCGAGGCGGCCATCGCCGCACCGCGCGAGGAATGGCCCGACGAGATCGTGGTGTTCGGCGCCGCGAGCGAGGCCTTCAGCCAGAAGAACATCAACTGCTCCATCGCCGAGAGCATCGAGCGCTTCGCGCCCGTGGTGGCCGCGGCGCTCGAGAAGGGCATCCAGGTGCGCGGCGCCATGTCGTGCACGGTCGGCTGCCCTTATGAGGGCGAGATCGCGCCGGCCAAGGTCGGCTACCTCGCGCAGCTGATGAAGGGCATCGGCGTGCAGCGCGTGGACGTGGCCGACACCATCGGCGTGGGCACGCCGCGCAAGGTGCAGGCGGCCATGGAGGCCACGCTGGCGCACTTCGATGTCGACGCCATCTCCGGCCACTTCCACGACACCTACGGGCAGGCGCTGGCCAACACGCTGGCGGCGCTCGAGCTGGGCGTGTGGAACTTCCAGTCGTCCTCGGCCGGCCTGGGCGGCTGCCCCTACGCCAAGGGCGCGACGGGCAACGTGGCGACGGAAGACGTGGTCTACATGCTGCACGGCATGGGCATCGAGACCGGCATCGACCTCGACAGGCTGATCGACGCGGGCGTCTACATCAGCGAGGCACTGGGCCGCGAGCCGAACTCGCGCGCCTCGAAGGCCATCCGCACCAAGCGCGCCGGCTGAAGCGCATCGCAAACCAAAGGAAGAAAGAAGAGGAACAAGCGTGGACCTGCATGTCTGGCTCGCATTCCTGGTGGCGAGCTGCGTCATCGCCGTGTCGCCCGGCTCGGGCGCCGTGCTCAGCATGAGCCATGGCCTCAGCTACGGTGTGCGCCGCACCACGGCGACCATCGTCGGGCTCCAGCTGGGGCTCGCCGTGATCCTGCTGGTGGCCGGCCTCGGCGTGGGCGCGGTGCTCACCGCCTCGGCCACGGCCTTCACGGTCATCAAGGTGGTCGGCGCGTGCTACCTGCTGTGGCTGGGCTGGCGCCAGTGGCGCGCGCCCGTCGCGAAGGCTGAAGGCAATGCGCAGGAGGCGTCGGCCGAGCCCGACCTCACGGCCTCGCAGCGCGTGCTGCGCGGCTTCCTGACCAACGTGACCAACCCCAAGGGCATCGTCTTCATGGCGGCCGTGCTGCCGCAGTTCATCCAGCCGACGCGGCCCCTGTGGCTGCAACTGCTGGTGCTGCTGGCCACGACGGTGATGGTCGACGTGACCGTGATGCACGGCTATGCCTGGCTGGCGGCGCGGCTGCAGGGCATGCTTCGCAGCGTGCGCGCACGGCGCGCGCAGAACCGCGTCTTCGGCGGCGTGCTGATGGCGATGGGCGCGTTCCTGTTCATGTTCAAGCGCAGCGCCTGAGCGGCGCTCGACGACGCTCTACCGCCAGTCTGGCGACAGCCTGATAGATTCGAATCCATGTGCGGTTCTGAACTCCAATCCCTCCCCGAAGGCGTCCGGCGCGTTTCCCGCGCGCTGCAGGATGCCGGCCATCCCCATTCCCCACGCATGCTCGACGACGCCTGCCGCACCGCGCAGCAGGCGGCCGACGCGCTCGGCATCTCGGTCGGCCAGATCGCCAAGAGCATCATCTTCCGGCGCAAGAGCGATGAAGTGGCGGTGCTCGTCATCACCTCGGGCGACAAGCGCGTGGACGAGAAGAAGGTCGACGCGCTGGTCGGCAAGACCGGCCGCGCCGACGCCGACTTCGTGAAGGCGCGCACCGGCTTCACCATCGGCGGCGTGTCGCCCGTGGGTCATGTGACGCCGCCCGTGGTGCTGATCGACCGCGAGCTGTTCCGCTTCGAGGAAATCTGGGCCGCGGCCGGCCATCCGCATGCGGTGTTCCAGCTTCGCCCGCACGACCTCGAGAAGCTCACCGGCGCGCCGGTGGCCGACGTGGTGTGAATTTCGCGGAAGCCGAGACGCTTGCCGAACGCGCCGTGGCCGTGCAGGCCATGGTGGAAGACGTGCCCTCGCCGTGCTCGTCGGTCTGTCGCATGGACCGCCTGAGCGGCTTCTGCGAAGGCTGCCTGCGCACCATTCCCGAGATCGTGGGCTGGAGCAGGATGGAAGACGAAACCCGGCGCCACGTGTGGCGCGCGATAGAGTTGCGGGCCAAGGCCGGCATCTGGCGGGCTCCAGACGGCACAAGCGACACAGGAGACAGGCACGCATGAAGCACATCGACTTCCATCTGGACTTCATCTCGCCCTACGCGCACCTCGCCTTCGAGCACCTGCCCGAGGCGCTGGAAGGCCTGAGCTACAGCGTGGCCTACAAGCCGGTGCTGCTGGGCGCGCTGCTCAAGCAGCACGGCCAGCTCGGCCCGGCCGAGATCCCGTCGAAGCGCAGCTGGACCTACCGCCACGTGCTCTGGCTGGGCCACACGCACGGCATCGAGATCCAGATGCCGGCCTCGCATCCCTACAACCCGCTGCCGCACCTGCGGCTCGCGGTGTCCACGGGCGACGACGGCAGCATCAGCCGCCTCGCGGCCGAGACCATCTTCCGCCACGTGTGGCGCGGCGGCGAGGATGCGGGCGATGCCGCGCGCCTTGCCGCGCTCGCCGCACAGCTCAAGCCGAAGCGCGACGCGAACAGCGACGAGAGCAAGGCCCTGCTCAAGCGCAACACCGACGAAGCGCTGCAGCAGGGCGTGTTCGGCACGCCTTCCTACGTGGTCGACGGCCGCCTGTTCTGGGGCTTCGACGGCCTGCAGATGCTGCGCGCATACCTGAAGGGCGATGCCTGGTTCGACGGTCCGCAATGGGCCTCGGCGGACCAGCGCCCGGCCTTGCTGCGCGGCAGCAAACCGGCCTGAGTACAAACCCGCGCAAGGGTCCGATTTCTTACAAGCTGAAACGCGCCCCGCGGGTTTCACCCTAATCCGTAAGCACCGGTTCAGTTTCGCGAAAGGCTCGGGTCAGTCGCGCCTCCAAGAATGCCTCACGGTCCCGAATGCCGGGAACGAATGTACGCATACACAGGAGACGACCAATGGCAGCCACACTAGATTCGAGGGGAGTGCCGCATCCGGCCCCCCGGCCCATGTCCTCGGAGGAGAAGAAAGTCATCTTCGCCTCCTCGCTCGGCACCGTGTTCGAGTGGTACGACTTCTATCTCTACGGCTCGCTGGCCGCGATCATCGCGAAGCAGTTCTTCAGCGGCCTGGATGCCGGCGCCGCCTTCATCTTCGCGCTGCTGGCCTTCGCCGCCGGCTTCCTGGTGCGTCCGTTCGGCGCCATCGTGTTCGGCCGCCTGGGCGACATGATCGGGCGCAAGTACACCTTCCTGGTGACGATCCTGATCATGGGCCTGTCGACCTTCATCGTCGGCCTGCTGCCGAGCTACGCGACCATCGGCGTCGCGGCACCGGTGATCCTGATCGCGCTGCGCATGCTGCAGGGCCTCGCGCTCGGCGGCGAGTACGGCGGTGCCGCCACCTACGTGGCCGAGCACTCGCCGCACGGCAAGCGCGGCGCCTACACCTCGTGGATCCAGACCACCGCCACGCTCGGCCTGTTCCTGAGCCTGCTGGTGATCCTGGGCGTGCGCGAGTTCATGGGTGAAGCGGCATTCAACGACTGGGGCTGGCGCATTCCGTTCCTGGTGTCGATCCTGCTGCTGGGCATCTCGGTGTGGATCCGCCTGACGCTGTCGGAGTCGCCCGCCTTCCAGAAGATGAAGGCAGAGGGCAAGACCTCGAAGGCGCCGCTGTCCGAGTCCTTCGGCCAGTGGAAGAACCTGAAGATCGTGATCCTGGCGCTGGTGGGCCTGACGGCCGGCCAGGCGGTGGTCTGGTATTCGGGCCAGTTCTACGCGCTGTTCTTCCTGACGGCACAGCTGAAGGTCGACGCGACCACGGCCAACCTGATGATCGCCGCGGCACTGCTGCTGGGCACGCCCTTCTTCGTGGTGTTCGGCACGCTGTCGGACAAGATCGGCCGCAAGCCCATCATCATGGCCGGCTGCCTGCTGGCCGTGGTCACCTACTTCCCGGTCTTCAAGATGCTGACCGAAGCCGCCAACCCCGACCTCGCCCGCGCACAGGCCACGGCCGGCGTGACGGTGACGGCCGACCCGGCGACCTGCTCGTTCCAGGGCAACCCGGTGGCCCGCGAGATCGACTTCCGCAGCTCGTGCGACATCGCCAAGCGCTACCTCGTGCAGAACTCGGTGAGCTATGAGAACGTGGCCGGTGCGCCGGGCTCGAAGGCCGTCGTGAAGATCGGCGACAAGACGGTCGAGGCGCCCGTGGGTACTGTCGTGAACTCCAAGTTCGACGAGAACTCCGTCAAGGAGATCGCCGCGTTCAAGAAGGGCGTTGCCGAAGACCTGAAGGTCGCGGGCTATCCGGCCAAGGCCGACCCCGCCAAGATCAACAAGGTGCTGACCATCGTGCTGCTGTTCTGGCTGGTGCTGCTGGTGACCATGGTCTACGGCCCGATCGCCGCAATGCTGGTCGAGCTGTTCCCCACGCGCATCCGCTACACCTCGATGAGCCTGCCGTACCACATCGGCAACGGCTGGTTCGGCGGCCTGCTGCCGACCACCGCCTTCGCCATCGTTGCCTCCACCGGCAACATGTTCAACGGCCTGTGGTATCCGATCATCATCGCCGGCATCACGCTGGTGGTGGGCACGCTCTTCATCCGCGAAACCAAGGACGTGGACATCTACGCGAACGACTGATCGTCGCGAACAAGAGCAGAGAAAAGAGGAGGGCGCCGCGCCCTCCGTTCAACAAAGAGGCTTCATGCCGACCGCATGAGGCCTTTTTCTTGAACCATCCAGGAGACAAAACCCATGTGGAAACTCGTCGTCGGCTTCGTCATCTTCGCCGCCATTGCCCTGTACGTGATCTCGAAGGCCGGTGACAAGGTCGACATGTCGGGCGAGAAGCACGGTGGCGACACCACCACGCACGAGCCGGCGCCCGCCGCCGCGCCGAAGTAATCCCGAAGATTCATGCGGAACACCGCGGAACCGGCTTTGCCGGGCCGCAGGTGTTGCCCCCGGCAGAGGGTCGGCGAAGCGCACGAGGTGCGCGCAGCCTGAGGGCGAGCCCTACCTCTTGAAGCGGCCGTCGCTCACGATCGACAGGTCGACGTAGTCGATGCCTGTGTGGTCGGTCGGCGAGTAGCTGATGTCGAGTCCGCCTCCCACGTCGTACTGGAAGGCGTTCAGCGTGGCGATGAGCTTCGCGCGCGTGGGCTTCGGGCCGGTGCGGCGCAGCGCCTCCACCATCACCTTGGTGGCGACGAAGCCTTCGAGCAGCGCGGGCGACAGCTCGTTCTGGCCCTTGGCCTTGGCCAGCGCCAGCGCTTCCTTGATGAGCGGATGGCCGAACGAGCGCTCGTAGGGCAGCACCTGCGTGACGATCACGCCCGCGCTCGCCGAGCCCAGCTCCTTGATGAAGCCCGAGGCCGCGTTGTTCGACAGCGTGATGATCTGCGCCGCCGAGCCCGCGGCGCGCAGCGCCTTCACGCCGTCGGTGACGGCCGTGCCCGAGCCGATCCACAGCACCGCCTGCGCGTTCGCCTTGGTGAGCTGCGGCACGATGGTCGCGTAGTCGGGCTTGTTGCGGTCGGCCAGCGCCACCACGGCCGGCTTCAGGTTGGCCTTCTCGAAGCCCTTGTTCGCGCCTTCCATCGCGTCCTTGCCGAAGGAGTCGTCGGCCTGCACGACGGCGATGCGCTGGATGCCCGTGGTCTGCAGGTGCTGCACCGCCTTCTCGGCCTCGCGCTGGTAGGTCGAGCGCACGTTGAAGATGTTCTTCTGCAGCGGCTTGTGCAGCGCCATCGCGCCCGTCGAGGGGCCGACCAGCGCCACGCCGTACTTGTCGAGCAGCGGGATCACCGCGAGCGTGTTGGGCGTGCCGCGGTTGAGCAGCAGCGCGAGCACCTTCTTGTCCTCGATGAGCACGCGCGTGTTCTCCAGCGAGCGCTTGGCGTCGAGGCCGTCGTCCATGCGGATCATCTCGATCTGCTCGCCGTTGATGCCGCCCTGGGCGTTGACCTGGTCGATGACCAGCTGCGAGCCCATGATGGTTTCCTTGACGCTGGCCGCCACCGGGCCCGAGAGGTCGGCGGACTGGCCGATCAGGATCTGGGCCGAAGCCCCCGGCGCCGCCATGGCCAGGAGCAGCGCAACGGCGCAGGACGTGAACGTCTTCTTCATCGAGCAAAGCCTTTCCACGAAGCGGGGTGCTTCTGTCAACAGGTGTGTAATGTGTTGCTGAACGTCACAGATCGCTAGCTCGCGCAAACCCTGTCAGACCAAGGTTTTCAGGCGAAAAAAAAGCCCGCCGGTTCGCACCGGCGGGCCTGTGGAAACGCCCTCTGGGGGCGGGGACTCAACGCTTGAAGCGCCCGTCGCTGATGATCGACAGGTCCGCGAAATCGATGCCGCTGTGGTCGGTCGGCGAATAGCTCACCTCCAGCCCGCCGCCCAGGTCGTAGCCGCGCAGGCTTTCGAGCGCCGCCACCATCCTTGCGCGCGTGGGCTTGGGGCCGGCGCGGCGCAGGGCCTCCACCAGCACCTTGGCCGAGGCGAAGCCCTCGAGCGCGGCCGGCGACAGCTCGGCCTGGCCCTTGGCCTGCGCGAGAGCCAGGGCTTCCTTCACCATCGGCTGGCCGAGCGAACGCTCGTTGGGAAACACCTGCGTCACGATCACGCCCTTGCTCGCGTCGCCCAGCTGCTTGATGAAGCCCGACGAGGCGTTGTTCGACAGCGTGACCACCTGCGCTGCCGAACCCGCCGCACGCAGCGCCTTGATGCCGTCGACCACCGCCACGCCGGAGCCGATCCACACCACGGCTTGCGCATTGGCATCCTTGATGGCCGGCACGATGGCCTTGTAGTCGGGCTTGTCGCGGTCGGCCGGGATGGTCACGGTCGGCTTCGCGTTGCCCTTGGCGAAGCCGGTCATCGCGCCTTCGAGGGCGTCGGAGCCGAAGGAGTCGGTCACGTACACCACCGCGATGCGCGTGAGGCCGATGGTCAGCAGGTGCTGCACCGCCTTCTCGGCCTCGCGCTGGTAGGTGGCGCGAACGTTGAACACGTGCTTCTGCAGCGGCTTGTGCAGCGCCATCGCGCCGGTGGAGGGGCCGATGAGCGCCACGTCGTACTTGTCGAGCCAGGGGATGATCGCCTGCGAGTGCGGCGTGCCGCGGCTCATGAAGAGCGCCAGCACCTTCTTGTCCTCGATCAGCACGCGTGCGTTCTCGCTGGCGCGCTTCACGTCGAAGCCGTCGTCCATGCGCAGCACCTCGATCTTCTCGCCGTGGATGCCGCCCTGGGCGTTGGCCGCGTCGATCACCAGCTGCGCGCCGCCGATGGTCTCGTTCACGCTCGCCGCCACCGAGCCGGTCATGCCGGCGGTCTGCCCGATCAGGATCTGGGCCGACGCGCCGAGCGCGCTGAAGGCCAGCAGTGCGGTGGCGCAGAGCATGCGCGTTTTCGTCATGGAAACCTTTCGAGGCAATGCGGGTGCCCGGTTCGGGCTGCCATGAAAACAAATGTGGTATTTGTTTCTGAAAGTGTCGTGAATTCCATCAGGACAAACCCCTGCGCAACCCCCGACCTTGTGACCTAGTGCGCAAACCCGTCACGGAGCACTCCCTAGAATGTTTGCCCCACCCCCCAAGGCACTCATGACACAGGGCTCCATCCGGATTCGCGGCGCGCGCCAGCACAACCTCCAGAACCTCGATCTCGACATCCGCACCGGCGAAATGACGGTGGTCACCGGGCCCAGCGGCTCGGGCAAGTCGAGCCTCGTTTTCGACACCCTCTATGCCGAAGGCCAGCGGCGCTACGTGGAGACCTTCTCCGCCTATGCGCGCCAGTTCCTGGACCGCATGGACAAGCCGGCCGTCGACAAGGTGGAAGGAGTGCCGCCCGCCATCGCCATCGACCAGACCAACCCGGTGCGCTCATCGCGCTCCACGGTCGGCACGATGACCGAGCTGAACGACCACCTGAAGCTGCTCTTCGCGCGCGCGGCCAACCTGTTCGACCGCGAGACCGCGCTGCCGGTGCGCCACGACTCGCCCGACAGCATCTACGCGCAGATCGTCGAGCGCGCGGCCGCGGCGGGCGATCCGCGCCTCGTGGTCACCTTCCCGGTCGAGCTGCCGGCGAGCACCACGGCCGAGGAGGTCACGCAATGGCTGTCGGCCAGCGGCTTCACGCGCGTGCAGGCCGAGCGCGAGGTGGCCACGCCCACCGGGCCGCGCAAGGTGCTCGACGTGGTGGCCGACCGCTTCCGCGCATCGAGCGCCGAGCGCTCGCGCGTGGTGGAAGCCATCGAGGTTGCGCTCAAGCGGGGCAGCGGGCGCGTCACGGTGCATGCCACGGGTTCCGAGGAAAACGCGTCCACCGACGTGTGGAAGTTCTCGACCGGCCTGCACTGCCCCGAGAGCGACATCCGCTACGCCGACCCCATTCCGTCGATGTTCTCGTTCAACTCCGCCGTCGGCGCCTGCGAGACCTGCCGCGGCTTCGGCCGCGTGATCGGCGTCGACCTGGGGCTGGTGATCCCGAACGACAAGCTCACGCTGCGCGCCGGCGCCATCAAGACCATCCAGACGCCCGCCTGGAAGGAAGCGCAGGACGACCTCATGCGTCACGCCGAGGCGGCCGGCATTCCGCGCGACACGCCCTGGAACAAGCTCACCGAGGAGCAGAAGCACTGGGTGATCGAGGGCACGCCCAACTACAAGGAAGGCAACTGGAACAAGCAGTGGTACGGCGTGCGCCGCTTCTTCGGCTACCTGGAGAGCAAGGCGTACAAGATGCACATCCGCGTGCTCTTGTCCAAGTACCGCAGCTACACGCCGTGCCCCACCTGCAGCGGCGCGCGCCTGAAGCTCGACAGCCTGCTGTGGCGCATCGGCAGCAAGGAAGACGCCGACGCGGTGCTGCCGCCCGAAAAGCGCTTCATGCCCACCGGCGCCAGGTGGACGCGCGCGCAGCTCGAGGCGCTGCCCGGCCTGTGCCTGCACGACCTGATGCTGCTGCCCATCGAGCGGCTGCGCCAGCTCTTCGACCGCATCGAGCACCGCAGCAACGGCCACACGGCGAGCGAAGGCGAGCTGCAGGCGCTGAAGCTGCTGTTCGAGGAAATCACCACGCGCCTGCGCTACCTGCACGACGTCGGCATCGGCTACCTCACGCTCGACCGCCAGAGCCGCACGCTCAGCGGCGGCGAGGTGCAGCGCATCAACCTCACGACCGCGCTCGGCACCTCGCTGGTCAACACGCTGTTCGTGCTCGACGAGCCCAGCATCGGTCTGCACCCGCGCGACATGAACCGCATCACCGAGGCCATGCTGCGCCTGCGCGATGCGGGCAACACGCTGGTGGTGGTCGAGCACGACCCGGCCGTGATGCTGGCCGCCGATCGCGTGATCGACATGGGCCCGGGGCCCGGCGCGCGCGGCGGGCAGGTGGTGTTCGACGGCACCACCGACCAGCTGCGCGACGCCGAGACGCTCACCGGCCTGTACCTGGGCGGGCGCAAGAAGATCGGCATGGGCTTCAAGCGCCTCGTGAGCGAGAACACGCACCGGCTCATCCTCGAGGGCGTGCGCGAGCACAACCTGAAGAACGTGACGGTCGAATTTCCGCTGGCGCGGCTGGTATGCGTTACCGGCGTGAGCGGCTCGGGCAAGTCCACGCTCATACAGGACGTGCTGGCGCCGGCGCTCATGCGCCACTTCGGCAAGGCCACCGAGAGCCCGGGCGCGCACGACCGCCTGCTGGGTGCCGACCACCTCGGCGACGTGGTGTTCGTCGACCAGTCGCCCATCGGCAAGACCGCGCGCTCCAACCCGGCGAGCTACGTGGGCGCCTGGGACGCCATCCGCGAGATCTTCGCCACCGCCACGCTCTCGCGCCAGCGCGGCTACACCGCGAGCAAGTTCAGCTTCAACTCCGGCGACGGGCGCTGCCCGACCTGCGGCGGCTCGGGCTTCGAGCACGTCGAGATGCAGTTCCTGTCCGACGTCTACCTGCGCTGCCCCGACTGCGACGGCAAGCGCTACCGCCCCGAGATCCTCGAAGTGCGCGTGGAACGCAAGGGCAAGAGCTACAACGTGGCCGACGTGCTCGAACTCACCGTGGCCGAGGCGGCGGCGGTGTTCGAGGCCGACCGCGACGTGCTGCGCGTGCTGCAGCCGATTTCCGACGTGGGCCTGGACTACGTCAAGCTCGGCCAGCCCGTGCCCACGCTCAGCGGCGGCGAGGCGCAGCGGCTGAAGCTCGCGGGCTTCCTGGCCGAGGCCGCGAAGAACGCCACCGCCAGCAAGCAGTCGGTGGCGCGCAAGGGCACGCTCTTCCTGTTCGACGAGCCGACCACCGGCCTGCACTTCGACGACATCGCGCGGCTCATGCGCGCGCTGCGCAAGCTGCTGGACGCCGGCCATTCGCTGATCGTGATCGAGCACAACCTCGACGTGATCCGCGCCAGCGACTGGCTCATCGACCTCGGCCCCGAAGGCGGCGAGGGCGGCGGCCAGGTGGTGGCCGAAGGCACGCCCGAGCAGCTGCGCGAGAACCGCGCCTCGCTCACCGGCGCCGCGCTGGCCGACTACGAACTGGCCATCGGCCCCGACGCCTACAAGGTGGCCGAGCGCGCCGCGCGCCGCTACATCGCCAATGCCAAGAAGGCGCCGGGCGCCGATGCGGTGGAGATCGTCAATGCGCGCGAGCACAACCTGAAGAACCTGAGCGTCGACATCCCGCGCGGCAAGTTCAGCGTGGTGACGGGCGTGAGCGGATCGGGCAAGTCGACGCTGGCCTTCGACATCCTGTTCAACGAAGGGCAGCGCCGCTACCTGGAATCGCTCAACGCCTATGCGCGCAGCATCGTGCAGCCGGCCGGCCGGCCCGAGGTGGACGCGGTGTACGGCATTCCGCCGACCGTGGCCATCGAGCAGCGCCTGTCGCGCGGCGGCCGCAAGAGCACGGTGGGCACCACCACCGAGGTGTGGCACTTCCTGCGCCTCTTGTACGTGAAGCTGGGCATCCAGCATTGCGTGCACGACGGCGCGGCCGTGCAGCCGCAGACGCCCGACAGCATCGCCGCGCAGCTCATGCGCAACTTCAAGGGCAAGCACATCGGCCTGCTCGCGCCCCTGGTGACCAACCGCAAGGGCGTGTACACCGAGCTGGCCGACTGGGCGCGCCCGCGCGGCTTCACGCATCTGCGCGTGGACGGCGACTTCCTGCCGACCACCGGCTTCCCGCGCATCGACCGCTTCAAGGAGCACAGCATCGAGCTGCCGGTGGCCAGCCTCGACGTGCTGCCCTCGAAGGAGAACGAGCTGCGCGAGGCGCTGGCCAAGGCGCTGGAGCACGGCAAGGGCGTGGTGCACGTGCTGAGCGAGCTCGACGGGCTGCGCGCCGCGATGATGGCGGGCGTGTCCGCGGCCGGCATCGGCCGCCTCAACGTGTTCTCCACGCTGCGCGCCTGCCCGGTGTGCAGCACCAGCTACGCAGAGCTCGATCCGCGCCTGTTCAGCTACAACAGCAAGCACGGCTGGTGCCCCGACTGCGTGGGCACCGGCGTCAAGCTCAGCAAGGACCAGCGCAAGGTGTTCGACGACTCCGTGCTGGCCGGCGACGACAAGGGCCGCGAGCAGACCTTCGCCGAGCCCGAGGTGGAAGACCTGGCCGACGTGGCCTGCCCGACCTGCGAGGGCACGCGCCTGAACGCCACGGCGCGCGCCGTGAGCTTCGGCACCGCGGCCGACGGCTCGGGCGGCATCGGCATCACCGAGCTCGCGCGCATGAGCGTGACCGAGGTGCGGCAGTGGTTCGACGGGCTGACGCTCACCGGCCGCGAAGCCGAGATCGCGCGCGACCTGGTGCCGGAAATCAGGAGCCGGCTCGAGTTCCTGGAAGAAGTGGGCCTGGGCTACCTCACGCTCGACCGCGGCGCGCCCACGCTCTCGGGCGGCGAGGCGCAGCGCATCCGCCTGGCGGCGCAGCTCGGCAGCAACCTGCAGGGCGTGTGCTACGTGCTCGACGAGCCGACCATCGGCCTGCACGCGCGCGACAACCAGATCCTGCTCGACGCCCTGCACAAGCTCGGCGACAAGGGCAACACGCTGGTGGTGGTGGAGCACGACGAGGACACCATCCGCCGCGCCGACCACATCATCGACATCGGCCCGAGCGCCGGCAAGCGCGGCGGCAGGCTGGTGGCCGAAGGCACGGTGGCCGACATCCAGAAGGCCGACGACTCGCAGACCGGCCGCTACCTGCGCGACGCCATCAGGCACCCGCTGCAGGCGCGCCGCCTGGTGCCCTCGCCCGACCCCAAGGCCGGGAAGAGCGGCGAGTGGCTCACCGTGCACGGCGCCGACCTGCACAACCTGCAGGACGTGACCGCCACGCTGCCGCTGCAGCGCCTGGTGGTCGTCACGGGCGTCAGCGGCTCGGGCAAGTCCACGCTGGCGCGCGACGTGCTGCTGGCCAACGTGCAGGCCATCGTGACGCAGCGCATGACCAAGGCGGGCCGCGACTCGGACGCCGCGGGCAAGCGCCCGGCATGGGCGGGCTGCCGCAGCGTCGAAGGCTACGAGACCATCGACCGCGTGCTCGAGGTCGACCAGACGCCCATCGGCAAGACGCCGCGCAGCTGCCCGGCCACCTACATCGGCTTCTGGGACACCATCCGCAAGCTCTTCGCCGACACGCTGGAGGCCAAGGCGCGCGGCTACGGCCCGGCGCGCTTCAGCTTCAACACCGGCGAAGGCCGCTGCCCGGGCTGCGAGGGCGCGGGCGTGCGCACCATCGAGATGAGCTTCCTGCCCGACGTGAAGGTGCCCTGCGAGGTCTGCCACGGCGCGCGCTTCAACCCCGAGACGCTGGCCGTGAGCTGGCGCGGCAAGAGCATCGGCGACGTGCTGAAGATGGAAGTCGACGAGGCCGTCGAGTTCTTCGCGAGCATGCCCAACATCAGCCATCCGCTGCAGCTGCTGAAGGACGTGGGGCTGGGCTACCTCACGCTGGGGCAGCCCTCGCCCACGCTCTCGGGCGGCGAGGCGCAGCGCATCAAGCTGGTGACCGAGCTGAGCAAGGTGCGCGACGACATCACCCGCCGCGGCCAGAAGGCGCCGCACACGCTGTACGTGCTCGACGAGCCGACCGTGGGCCTGCACATGGCCGACGTCGAGAAGCTGATCCACGTGCTGCACCGGCTGGTGAACGGCGGCCACAGCGTGGTGGTGATCGAGCACGACCTCGACCTGATCGCCGAGGCCGACTGGATCCTCGACCTCGGGCCCGAGGGCGGCAACGCGGGCGGGCGCATCGTCGCGGCGGCGCCGCCTGAAGAAGTGGTGCGGCTGGGCACGCACACCGGCGTGGCCCTGGCGCCGGTGCTGGCGCGATAGGGCAGGGCGGGGCTCGCCCCCGCTCCTTTCCTGCTCCTCTTACTTCTGGATGTCGCCCAGGCAGAGGTACTTGATCTCGACGTAGTCGTCCATGCCGTGGTGCGAGCCTTCGCGCCCCAGGCCCGACTGCTTCACGCCGCCGAAGGGCACATGCTCGGTGGCGATCACGCCGGCATTGATGCCGACCATGCCGTATTCCAGCGCCTCCGCCACGCGGAAGATCCGGCCCACGTCGCGTGTGTAGAAGTAGCTCGCCAGGCCGAACTCGGTGTTGTTCGCCGCGTCGATGCCGTCCTGCTCGGTCCTGAAGCGGAACACGGGCGCGAAGGGGCCGAAGGTTTCCTCGCGCGCGCACAGCATGTCGGGCGTGGCCTCGGCGATGACGGTCGGCTCGAAGAACTGGCCCTGCATCCTGTGGCCGCCCGCCAGCACCTTGCCGCCCTTGGCGACGGCGTCGTCGACGTGGCGCTGCACCTTGTCGAGGGCGGCATCCTCGATCAGCGGGCCCTGCACCACGCCGTCGTCGAAGCCGTTGCCGACCTTGAGCGCCCTGACCCTGGCGGCGAACTTCTCGACGAACGCGTCATAGATGCCTTCCTGCACATAGAGCCGGTTCGCGCACACGCAGGTCTGGCCGGCGTTGCGGTACTTGCTCGCGATGGCGCCCTCGACCGCCGAATCGAGATCGGCGTCGTCGAACACCAGGAAGGGCGCGTTGCCGCCCAGCTCCAGCGACAGCTTCTTGACCGTGGGTGCGCACTGGCTCATCAGGATGCGGCCCACTTCCGTGGAGCCCGTGAAGCTCAGGTGGCGCACGACGTCGCTCTCGCACAGCTCCTTGCCGATCGCGATGCTGTTCTGGCTGTCGGCCGTGAGCACGTTGAGCACGCCCGCCGGAATGCCGGCGCGCACGGCCAGTTCCGCTGCGGCAAGCGCGGTCAGCGGCGTGAGTTCGGCCGGCTTGATGACGACCGTGCAGCCCGCGGCCAGCGCCGGCGCCACCTTGCGGGTGATCATGGCCAGCGGAAAATTCCACGGCGTGATCGCCGCGCACACGCCGATGGGCTGCTTCATCACCAACAGGCGGCGGTTGTTGTCGAACTGCGGCAGCACCTCGCCATTCACGCGCTTGGCTTCTTCGGCAAACCACTCGATGAAGCTCGCGCCGTAGGCGACCTCGCCCTTGGCCTCGGCAAAGGGCTTGCCCTGCTCGGCGGTCATCAGGCGGCCCAGGTCTTCGGTGTTGGCGACCAGCAGGTCGAACCACTTGCGCAGCACGATGCTGCGTTCCTTGCCGGTCTTGCCGCGCCAGGCGGCGAGCGCCTCGTTGGCGGCGGCAATGGCATGCGCGGCGTCCGCACGCGTGAGGTTGGCGACGTCGACCAGCTTGCGGCCGGTGGCCGGGTCGTTCACGTCGAAGCGGCTGGCGCCGGCGACCCATTTGCCGGCGATCAGTGCGTCGGTCTTGAGCAGGGTCGGGTCGTTCAGCAGTGCGAGGGGGGATGTCTTCGTATCCATGGTGTCGTGTTGTCTCGAAGGAATTGAATAACCGGTGCAGGCACCCGGTGTCAGCGGAAAGGAACGCCCGGGAGCACGCAGAGCATTTCGTAGAGCAGATTGGCCCCGAGCAGCGCGGTGTTCCCGCTCGTGTCGTAGGGCGGGCTGACCTCCACCAGGTCGGCGCCCACCACGTTCAGCCCGCGGCAGCCGCGCACGATCTCCAGCGCCTGCGGCACGGTGAGCCCGCCGATCTCGGGCGTGCCCGTGCCGCCGGCGAACGAAGGGTCGATGCCGTCGATGTCGAAGCTGATGTAGACCGGATGAGTCGGCCCGATGCGCTCGCGAACCTGCGCCATCATCGGCGCGAGCGACTGGTACCAGACCTCGTGCGCCTGCACCACGGTGAAGCCCTGCTCGCGCGGCCAGTCGAAATCGTTCGCCGCATAGCCGGTGCCGCGCAGGCCGATCTGCCAGACCTTGTCGCAGGCCAGCAGCCCTTCTTCGACGGCGCGCCGGAACGGCGTGCCGTGGGCGATGCGCTCGCCGAACATGTCGTCGTTCACGTCCGCATGGGCGTCGACGTGCACCAGCGCGACCGGGCCGTGCCTGCGCGCCACCGCGCGCAGGATCGGCAGCGCGATGGTGTGGTCGCCGCCGAGCGTCAGCGGCGCGCAGCCGGCGGCCAGCACCGTGTCGTAGAAGGCCGAGATGATGGCCAGCGACTTGTCGAGCGAATAGGTGTTGATCGGCACGTCGCCCAGGTCGGCCACGTTCAGCTTGTCGAAGGGCGCCGCGCCGGTGGCCATGTTGTAGGGCCGCAGCAATGCCGACTCTGCGCGGATCTGGCGCGGTCCGAAGCGCGCTCCCGGTCGGTTGGAAGTGCCGATGTCCAGCGGCACGCCGATGAATGCCGCATTCAGCCCTTCTGGAGACGTTGCAGCGGGCAGCCGCATCATCGTGCCGGGTCCGGCGAAGCGCGGCATGGTGTTGCCGCCGAGCGGCTGGTTCGGAGTGGTAGGCATCGTGTGTGTATTCAGCGCCGCCGCCCGCGCAGCCATTCGAGCGCGAGCAGCAGCGTGGTGGTGAAGACGATCAGCAGCGTCGCCACCGCGGCGATGGTGGGCGAGATGTTCTCGCGGATGCCGGTGAACATCTGCCGCGGCAGCGTGACCTGGTCCGGCCCCGCGAGGAACAGCGTGACCACCACCTCGTCGAACGAAGTGGCGAAGGCGAACAGCGCGCCCGAGATCACGCCCGGCGCGATCACCGGCAGCGTGACGCGCATGAAGGTCCTGAACGGCGTCTCGCCCAGGCTCAGCGACGCGCGCACAAGGTTCTGGTTGAACCCGGCCAGCGTGGCGAGCACCGTGGTCAGCACGAAGGGCGCGCCCAGAGCCGCATGCACCACGATCAGCCCGAAGTAGGTGTCGGCCAAGCCGATGGGCGCGAAGTAGAGGTACGTGGCGACGCCCACCACCACGATCGGCACCACCATCGGCGAGATCAGCACGCTCATGAGCAGGCCCTTGAAGGCGAAGTTCGTGCGCGACAGCCCCACCGCCGCCAGCGTGCCCAGCACGGTGGCCAGCACCGTGGCGGCCGGCGCGACGATGAAGCTGTTGCGCGCCGCGCGCGCCCACTCTGGCGAATCGAAGAGGTTGCGATACCAGCGCAGCGACCAGCCCGGGATCGGATACGCCAGGAACGAGCTGTCGGAGAACGACAGCGGGATCACCACCAGGATCGGCGCCAGCAGGAAGGCCAGCACCGCGACGCAGCCGATGCGCACGAGCCACCAGCCGAGCTTGTCGGCGAAGGTGGCGTAGGCCGGGAATTGAGGGAGCTTCAGCATGCTTGTCCGTCTTTCGTACAGCTTCTCGTGTCGCTCAGCCGAGGCTCAGCTCGGCCTTGCCGATGCGGCGGTACACGGCATAGAGCACCAGCGTTGCGACCAGCAGCACGGCGCCCAGAGCGCAGGCCATGCCCCAGTTGATCTCGACGTTGGTGTAGCGTGCGATGTAGTAGCTCAGCATCTGGTCGTCCGCGCCGCCGAGCAGCGCGGGCGTCACGTAGTAGCCGATCGCCAGGATGAAGACCAGCAGCGCGCCGGCGCCGATGCCCGGGTAGGTCTGCGGCACGTACACGCGGAAGAAGGCCGCCAGCGGCGAGCTGCCCAGCGAGACGGCCGCGCGCAGGTAGGTGGGCGGCACGCTCTTCATGACGCTGTACAGCGGCAGGATCATGAAGGGCAGCAGGATGTGCACCATCGCGATGATCACGCCGGTGCGGTTGAACAGCAGCGCCAGCGGCTGGTCGATCAGGCCGATGCCCATGAGGCCGCGGTTGACCAGCCCCTCGGACTGCAGAAGCACGATCCATGCGGCCACGCGCACCAGGATGGAAGTCCAGAACGGCACCAGCACCAGGATCATCAGCACGTTGGCCTTGCGCGCAGGCAGCGTCGACAGCCACCACGCCAGCGGATAGGCCAGCAGCAGGCAGAAGAAGGTGACCACGGCGCTGATCTGGAAGGTGCGCAGCAGGATGCCGGCAAAGGCGCGCTGGTCGGCTGGCATGCGCTCCACCTCGCCGGCCACGTCGCGCCGCAGGTCGACCGAGGCGAGCAGGTAGTCGGGCGTCCAGCGCGAGCCGTTCTTGGCGATGGCCTGCCAGTACGGCGCCTCGCCCCAGCGCGGATCGAGCTCCAGCATGCGCGCCTTGATCTCTTCCGGCGTGCCGGTGATGGGCAATGCCCTGAAGGCGCCCATCACCAGCGAGCGGGCGCCGGCGATCTCGGTGTTGAGGCGGCGCGCCAGGGCGCCCGCGTCGGAGCTGTCGGGCAGCTGGCCCAGATCGGCCGCCATGGCTGCATAGGCCGCGGGCGCGGGCGCCTCCTTGCGGTTCCAGCCGTCGAGCGCGCGCACGGTGCGCGGCAGCGCGTTGGCCACTTCGGGGTTCTCGACCGCCCGCTGCAGCAGCGCCACGATGGGCACCAGCAGCGTCAGCAGCAGGAACACCAGCAGCGGCGCCGTGAGCGCGAAGGCGCGCCACTTGCGGCGGGCTTCGGCGCGCGCGAGCGCACGCCGCAGCTCGCCGGGCGGTGCCTGCGTTGGAACCGGGGGGACAGACGTTGCCGCGTGCATGGCCTCTTTCGCGCTCGCTCGTTGGTTGGTTCGTCTGTCTGGTTACTGCGTGGCCCAGGCCGCGAAGCGCTTCTCGAGCGCCTCGCCCTGGTCGGCCCAGAAGCCGACGTTGAACTGCAGCGCATCCTTGGCGTTGGTCGACGAGGTCGGCAGGTCGGCCAGCACCTTGGGGCTGAGCGAGGTCAGCGCCTTGGTGTTGGTGGGGCCGTAGGCGATGTTCTGGGCATAGACCGCCTGGTTGGCCGGCTGCATCGCGAACTGGATGTACTTCAGCGAGGCTTCCTTGTTCGGCGCGCCCTTCGGGATCACCAGGTAGTCGAGGTCGTAGATGCCGCCCGGCCAGTAGATCTTGAGGTCGCGGCCTTCGCGGTTGGCCGCGTCGATGCGGCCGTTGTAGACGGTGGTCAGCACCACGTCGCCGGCCACCAGGAACTGCGGCGGCTGCGCGCCGGCTTCCCACCACTGGATGTTCGGCTTGAGCTCGGTGAGCTTCTTGAACGCGCGGTCGGCGCCTTCCTTGGTGCCGAGCACCTTGTAGACGTCGGCCGGCTTCACGCCGTCGGCCATGAGCGCGAACTCGAGGTTGTAGCGAGCGCCCTTGCGCATGCCGCGCTTGCCGGGGATCTTCTTCACGTCCCAGAAGTCGGCCCAGCTGCTGGGCGCGGTCTTGAGCTTCTCGCCGTTGTAGGCCATCACGGTCGACCACACGAACAGGCCCACGCCGCAGTCGGTGACGGCGGCCGGCAGGAAGTCGGCCTTGCTGCCGATCTTGGAGTAGTCGAGCTTCTCGAACAGGCCCTCGTCGCAGCCGCGCGCGGCGTCGGGCGACTCGACCTCGACCACGTCCCAGGTGACCTTCTTCGTCTCGACCATGGCCTTGATCTTGGCCTGCTCGCCGTTGTATTCGACCGGAATGATCTTGGTGCCGGTCTTCTCGTAGGGCTCGTAGTAGGCCTTCTTCTGGGCATTGGCGTTGGCGCCGCCGAAGTTGACCACGGTGAGCTGCTGCTGGGCGAAGGCCGGCAGGGCGAAGCTGGCGGCGACGGTGCAGGCGAGGAGAGTCTTTTTCATGGTGGAAGTCTTCCTGGGTGATGGAGAAGGGGAGAAGGGAAACGAGGGAACAACAACCGGCCGGGTTCAGGGGGCGTAGATGCGCGCATGCGCCGTCGGAAACTCGAGCACCACCGCTTCGCCGGCCTGCGGCGCGGCGGCGCCGTCGAGGCCGTTCAGCGGCAGCTTCACGGTGGCCTCGGCCTGGCCCCCGCCGACGCTGCACAGCAGCCGCAGGTGATCGCCGAAGTAGATGACCCGCGCCACCTCGGCGTCGAGCATGTTGGCGCGCTGCGCGTCGGGCCGGCGATGCAGCACCACCCGCTCGGGGCGGATGCAGGCCTCGACGGTCGCGCCCGCTGCCGCGCCGCTGACGTTGAGCCCGTGCAGCACGCGGCCGTCGGGCAGCTTCATCTCCGCGTGCTCACCGCCATGGCCCTGTTGCTGGCCGAGCTGTCCCTTGAGCACCGTGTTGTCGCCGACGAAGCCGGCCACGAAGCGGTTGGAGGGCGTCTCGTAGAGCCGGTCGACCGTGTCCAGCTGCTGGATCACGCCTTCGTTGAACACCGCCACGCGGTCGCTCATGGTGAGCGCCTCGCCCTGGTCGTGCGTCACGTACACGAAGGTCACGCCGAGCTGGCGGTGCAGGTCCTTGAGCTCGATCTGCATGTGCTCGCGCAGCTGCTTGTCGAGCGCGCCGAGCGGCTCGTCCATCAGCACCAGCTGCGGCTCGAACACCAGTGCGCGCGCCAGCGCCACGCGCTGCTGCTGGCCGCCCGAGAGCTGGCCGGGCAGGCGGTCGGTCATGCCGCGCAGCTGCACCATGTCGAGCGCGCGCTGCACGCGGCGCTGCTGCTCGTCCTTCGGTACCTTGCGCACGGTCAGCGGATAGGCCACGTTCTGGCCCACGCTCAGGTGCGGGAACAGCGCGTAGTTCTGGAAGACCATGCCGAAGTTGCGCTTGTGCGGCGGCGTGCGGGTGATCGGCTTGCCGTCGAGCAGGATCTCGCCCGAGGTCGGCGACTCGAAGCCCGCCAGCATCATCAGCGTGGTGGTCTTGCCCGATCCCGAAGGCCCGAGCAGGCTAAGGAACTCGCCGCGATGAATGTCCAGATCGAGCTGGCGCACCACCAGGTGCTCGCCGTCGTAGGTTTTCTGGACACGCTGGAAGCGCACCAAGGGTTCAGCTGTCATGGAGGATTTCAGGAAAGGATCGTTCGATCAGCGCAGCGCGGCGAAGCTGTCCGCGAGAAGCGCCAGGCCTTCGTCCACAAGCAAGTCGGATGCCGTGAGCGGCACCAGCACGCGAATTACATTGCCGTAGGTGCCGCATGACAGCAGGATTAACCCGCGCCGCGCCGCCTCCGCGACCACCTTGCGGGTCAGTGCGGCGTCAGGTCGCGCGGTGTCGCCCTCCTCGAACAGCTCGATGGCCACCATGGCGCCGAGCCCCCGCACGTCGCCGATGGCCGGCACGTCGGCGGCGATGCGGCGCAGGCCGGCCGTGAGCCGCTCGCCCAGCGCACGGCTGCGCGCCAGCAGCTGCTCGTCGTCGAACACCTTCAGCACCGCGAGCGCCGCGGCGCAGCCGATGGGGCTGCCGGCATAGGTGCCGCCCAGGCCACCGGGCGCGGGAGCGTCCATCACCTCGGCGCGGCCCACCACGCCGGAAATCGGGAAGCCGCCCGCCATCGACTTGGCGGTGGTGATCAGGTCGGGCGCCACGGGCCACTGCTCGCTGGCGAACCAGGTGCCGGTGCGGCCCGCGCCGGTCTGCACCTCGTCGGCAATGATGAGGATGCCGTGGCGGTCCGCCAGCGCGCGCAGGCCCTCGACGAAATCGTTGGGAGCCACGTAGAAGCCGCCTTCGCCCTGCACCGGCTCCAGGATGAAGGCTGCCACGCGCTCGGGCTCGATGTCGTTCTTGAACAGCAGCTCGACCGAATGCAGCGCATCGTCCACGCTCACGCCGTGCAGCGCGTTCGGGTACAGCGCGTGGAACACCTCGCCCGGGAACGGGCCGAAGCCGACCTTGTAGGGCGCCACCTTGCCGGTCAGGCCGAGGGTCATCATCGTGCGGCCGTGGTAGCCGCCGGTGAAGGCGATGACGCCAGGGCGCCGGGTGTGGGCGCGGGCGATCTTGACCGCGTTCTCCACCGCCTCGGCGCCAGTGCTCAGGAAGACGGACTTCTTCGCGAACTGGCCCGGTGCCAGCGCATTCAGGCGCTCGGCCAGCTCCACGTAGGGCTCGTAGGCCAGCACCTGGAAGCAGGTGTGCGAATAGAGGTCTGCCTGCGCCTTGACGGCGGCCGTGATCTCCGGGTGGCAGTGGCCGGTGTTGAGCACCGCGATGCCGCCGGCGAAATCGATATAGCGGCGGCCCTCCACGTCCCAGAGTTCGGCGTTGGCGGCCCGGCTGACGAAGATTTCATGGGCCTGGCCGACGCCGCGGGCGACTGCCGCGCTGCGGCGGGCCATGAGGACGGCATTGCTGAGGTGGGGTTCGCGTTGCATGGTACGACCTGTGCTTTGGTGCTTGGAGGAAGGAATCCCGGCACTCTAGGTCGCACGATTCGGTCCGGCCATGTACACCGGAAGCGATCGATCGGAAGACTGTACTGGTCTTGTATCCTGTACATACTTTCCTCAATATGGTGCAGGCCGGTCTGCCGGAGACACCCCCGATGCTCATTCTTCGCCCCGAACAGCCGACGCCACTGGTCAGCCAGATCGTTGAAGGGCTGCGCGGACTGATCGGCTCGCAGAAGCTCAAGGCCGACAGCAAGCTACCGTCGATCCGCGCCTTTGCAGCGGCCCACGGCGTCAGTGTCTTCACGGTGGTCGAGGCCTACGACCGGCTGGTGGCCCAGGGCCTGCTGGTCTCGCGTGCCAATGCGGGTTTCTTCGTCAAGCGGCGCAGCGAGGACAGTGCCGCCGGCGCTGCCATCGCACCCCGGCCGGACCCCCGCTTCGACGCCCGCTGGTACCTGCAGCAGATCTTCGAGAACCGCAACCTGCCGCTCAAGCCCGGCTGCGGCTGGCTGCCGCACGACTGGCTGTTCGAGGACGGCATGCGCCGCAGCCTGCGCCACCTGGCCTCGGAGGGCACCGACATCGGCGGCTACGGCCTGCCCTTCGGCCACATGGCGCTGCGCATGGCGACGGCCGAGGCGCTTTCGGAGCAGCAGATCGTGGTCGAGGCCGCCCAGGTGCTGCTGACCCAGGGCTCGAGCCAGGCGCTGGACCTGGTCGCGCGACGTCTGCTCAAGCCGGGCGATTCGGTGCTGGTGGACGACCCGGGCTATCCGAACCTGATGTTCATGCTGCGCTTCCTGGGTGTGGAGATCATCGGCGTGCCGCGCACTCCTGCGGGCTACGACATGCCCGCGCTCGAGGCGCTGCTCGCGGTGCACCGGCCCAAGGCCTTCTTCACCCAGCCCCGGCTGCAGAGCCCGACCTGCTCGATGGCCTCGCTGCCGCAACTGGTGCAACTGCTTCAATTGGCCCAGACGCACGACTTCACGCTGGTCGAGAACGACATCTACGCCGAGATGGACGCATCGATGCGCCCCTCGCTCGCCAGCCTGGGGCAGCTGCGCCGCGTGGTCTACGTGAGCAGCTACTCGAAGACCATCTCGCCGAACATCCGCGTCGGCTACGTGGCCGCGCAGCCGGAGCTGCTCGAAGACCTGGCGCAGCTCAAGATGATCTCGGGCCTCACCTCGTCCGACATCACCGAGCGCCTGGCCTTCGGTACCGTGACCGACGGCCGCTGGCGCAAGCATCTCAAGGCCCTGCGCGAGCGCCTCGCGCAGGCACAGGGCAGCGTAGCGAGGCGGCTGGGCGGCCTGGGCTTCGAGCTGTTCCACGAAGCGGCGGCCGGCATGTACCTGTGGGCCCGCCACCCGGACATTACCGACAGCGCCGAGCTCTCGCGCCGCGCCGCGGCGGAAGGAATCATGCTCGGCCCGGGCCAGCTGTTCCTGGTCAACCCGCATCCCACCGGCTGGCTGCGCTTCAACGTGGCCTTCAGCGAAGACGAGCGGCTGTGGCGCTTTCTGGAGCGCAACATCGAAGAACACAGGCACGACTGAAGACGCGACCGACAGGGCTCGCAATAGCCCGCAAGCAGGCGCACAATGGCTCCAACCCTTGGCGCAGGCGCATCCTGAATCAGCCATGGCGGAGTAAACATGTGAGGGGATGAAGCGCCGCGGCGGGGCTACGCAAGGAGCCATGTCATGACCCGCTTCATCGATGTTCACAGCCTGGTCCGCCTGGTGGACGAGACCGGTGTTCCGCAGTTCCTCACCGCGCTGGCCGACGCGCTGCGCGACGACTTCATGCGGTGGCGGGAGTTCGACAAGAAGGCGCGCGTGGCCAGCCATTCGCACCTCGGCGTGATCGAGCTGATGCCGGTGGCCGACGACGGCGCCTACGCCTTCAAGTACGTCAACGGGCATCCGCACAACACCCAGGTCGGGTTGCCGACCGTCATGGCCTTCGGCGTGCTGGCCGAGGTCGACACGGGTTACCCCGTGCTGCTTTCCGAACTCACGCTCACCACCGCGCTGCGCACGGCGGCCACCTCGGCGATGGCCGCGAAGGCACTGGCACGGCCCGATTCGCGCAGCCTCGCGCTGATCGGCAACGGCTCGCAGAGCGAGTTCCAGGCGCTGGCCTTCCATGCGCTGCTGGGCATCGAGGAAGTGCGCGTGTACGACATCGATCCGCACGCCACCGACAAGCTGGTGCGCCACCTCGCGGCCTGCACGCCGCTGGAGATCGTGCGCGCGCGCTCGGTGGCCGAGGCGGTGCGCGGCGCGGACATCGTCACCACCGTCACCGCCTACCAGGGGCGCGCGACCGTGCTCACGCCCGACATGATCGAGCCGGGCATGCATATCAACGCGGTGGGCGGCGATTCGCCCGGCAAGACCGAGCTGCATCCCGGCGTGCTCGGCAAGGCGCGCGTGTTCGTCGAGTACGAGCCGCAGACCCGCGTCGAAGGCGAGATCCAGCAGGTGGCCGCCGACTTCCCGGTGCAGGAGCTCTGGCGCGTGCTGCTCGGCGAGGTGCCCGGCCGCGAGAGCCCCGCGCAGGTCACGCTGTTCGACTCGGTGGGCTTCGCGCTGGAGGACTACACGGCGCTGCGCTACATCCAGCGCATCGCCATGGAGCGCGGCATCGGGCGGCAGATCGCGCTGGTGCCGGAGCTCGACGACCCGAAGGACCTATTCGGGCTCACCGCCTCGGGGCGGCGCCGGGCGGTGCTGCGGCGTGCGGCATGATGGGCGGCTTCACCATCGCCGATCCTGCCTTTCCTCTTCCATGCTCACCATCTACAACGACCAGCACGTTCTCCATCAGGGCAAAGTCGAGATGTTTCGCGGCGAGCTCGTGCCGTGCTTCGAGGTGCCCGCCCGCGTCGATCATGTGAAGAGCGAGCTGGAGCGCAGGGGCCTCGGCGTGCTGCAGGCGCCCGATGCCTTCGACGAATCGCTGCTCGCCAAGGTGCATGCGCCGCGCTACCTGGACTTCATCGCGCACGCCTGGGACGAGTGGGTGGCGCTGGACCCGGCCAACGCGACGCGCGACGCGCTGCCTTCGTACTGGCCCACGCGCGGCATGCGCAGCGACGTGCTGCCCAAGAGCTTTCCGGCGCGAATGGGGCTGTTCTCCTTCGACGCGGGCACGCCGCTGATGGCCGGCAGCTGGGCGGCGGCACGCCACGGCGCCGCCTGCGCGTGGACCGCGGCACGGCGCGTCATCGGCGGCGAGCGCTCCGCCTTCGCGCTGACGCGGCCACCGGGCCACCATGCGGGCGCCGATTTCTTCGGCGGCTACTGCTTCCTCAACAACGCCGCCGTGGCGGCGCAGGCGATGCGCGATGCGGGCGTCGAACGCGTCGCGGTGCTCGACGTCGACTACCACCACGGCAACGGCACGCAGGCCATCTTCTACGAGCGCGACGACGTGCATTTCGCGAGCCTGCACGGCGATCCGCTGACCGACTACCCCTACTACCTGGGCCACGCCGACGAGCGCGGCGCCGGAAGAGGCGAGGGCTTCAACCACAACCTGCCGCTGCCGCGCGGCACGGACTTCACGGCCTGGCGCGCGGCGCTGAAGACCGCGCTGGCCCGCATCGCCGAGGTGAAGGCCGGCGCGCTGGTGGTCTCGCTCGGCGTCGACACCTTCGAGGGCGATCCGATCTCCGGCTTCAAGCTCAGGAGCGACGACTACCTGCGCATGGGCGAGGACCTCGCGCGCGCCGGATTGCCGACGGTGTTCGTGTTCGAAGGCGGTTACGCGGTGGCCGAGGTGGGCGTCAACGCGGTGAACGTGATCGAAGGGTTCGGGCAGCTCTGACCGGCTGACGCGCAGGCGACTCGGATCTCACGAATCGCCCCGGTTTCGCGGGGAAATCAGGGCAGCCCCGATTGCCTTCGCCGATGCGGCGGGGCCCAATCGGCGCTTTCAAAGTCAGGACCCAGTCAGCCATGCTCCGCCGCTCCACCTTCCTCCGTACCGCCGCCGCACTCGCCGCGGGCTGCGGGCTCGCCCTCCCGATGGCGGCGCTCGCGCAGGCCTTTCCCGCCAAGCCCATCAAGCTGGTGATCGCCTTCCCGGCCGGCGGCCCGACCGACATCACCATGCGCCAGCTCGCAGAGAACGCGAGCAAGATCCTCGGCCAGCCGGTGATCATCGACAACAAGCCCGGCGCCGGCGGCACGCTGCCCGCGCAGGCGCTGCAGACCGCGCAGCCCGACGGCTACACCGTCGCGCAGATCCCGCTGGGCGTGTTCCGCCTGGGCTACACGACCAAGATCAACTGGGACCCGCTGAAGGACATCACGTACGTGCTGAACGTCACGGGCTACGCCTTCGGCATCGTGGTGCCGGCCGACAGCCCCTTCAAGACCTGGGCCGACTTCGTCGCCTACGCCAAGGCCAACCCCGGCAAGCTCACCTACGGCTCGACCGGCACGCTGACCAGCCCGCACCTGACGACAGAAATCGTCGCGCAGAAGGCCGGCATCCAGCTGCAGCACGTGCCCTACAAGGGCAGCGCCGACCTGATGCTCGCGGTGGTCAGCGGCCAGCTGATGGCCGCGGCCGACAGCACCGGCTTCGCGCCGCAGGTCGAGGCCGGCAAGCTGCGCGTGCTCAACACCTGGGGCGAGAAGCGCCTGGCCAAGTTCCCCGACGCGCCCACGCTGAAGGAGCTGGGCTACGACGTGGTGCAGAACTCGCCCTTCGGCATCGGCGCGCCCAAGGGCACGCCGCCCGAGGTGGTGAAGAAGCTGCACGACGCCTTCAAGCAGGCGATGGAAGAGCCGAGCTACGTGGCCGCGCTGGGCCGCTACGACATGCTGCCGAACTACATGAGCTCGGCGACTTACACCAAGTTCGCGCAGGACACGGTGGTGCGCGAGAAGGCCATCATCGACAAGCTGGGCCTGGCGAAGGAAGTCAAGACGAACTGAGCGAGCTGAGGACGAAGAGCTCGTCCACCAGCCGGGACGCCAGTTCCGGCTGCACCGCATCGCCCCCGAAAACCAGCCGGAACACGATCGGCGCGATCAGATGATCGATCACCTGCTGCGGCTCGGGCGAGCGCTCGCCCCGGGCGTGCGCCTGCTCGACCAGCGTCAGCGCTTCCCTGCGGCGGTTGCGCAGGCAGTCGGTGTCGGAGTTGCCGTTGGCCAGCGCGGCCGCGGCTTTCAGCAACGAGGTATTGCACGGCTTGGCCAGGTGCTCGATGAGCTCGCGCGCCCAGGCTTCCAGGTCGGCGCGCAGGGTGCCTGTGTCGGGCAGCGGGCGGTTCGGGTCAAGCCGGTGGGTGGCCGTTTCGGCCAGCAGGCCCTGCAGATCGCCCCAGCGCCGGTAGATGCTGGAGGCGCTGACGCCTGCGCGTTCGGCCACGGCCGGCACCGTCACGCGCTCCCGTCCCTGCTCCGCC
Source organism: Variovorax sp. YR750 (assembly GCF_900109805.1). Classification (NCBI taxonomy): domain Bacteria; kingdom Pseudomonadati; phylum Pseudomonadota; class Betaproteobacteria; order Burkholderiales; family Comamonadaceae; genus Variovorax; species Variovorax sp. YR750. The sequence goes on along the minus strand of NZ_FOBJ01000014.1, from coordinate 149,471 downwards.
ACCAGTTCTTCGAGGGCGGTGCGCACCAATGCCTGCACCTGGGCGCTGCGGCCACCGGGACGCTTGTTGGGGAGGGCGATGTCGGTCATGGCTTGGACTTTAACGCAAAGATATTTGCTTTAGAAGGTTCTCAGGTCTAGAATCGCAAAAGCAAAAAAAGTTGCATTAAGGATTCGCCATGCCGTCCTCCTGCCCCGAACTCGCATCCGCCACCGCCGAGATCGCCGCCCGTTCAAAGCCCTGGCGGCTGCCGCAACGCGCTGCCTTTCCGCTGCTGGCCGCGGTGCTGTTCGCCTTCTTCTTCGCGGCTGCCGCGCCTTCGCCGCTCTTCGTGGTGTTCCAGCATGCGTGGCACTTCTCGTCCTCGCTGCTCACGGTGGCCTTCGCTGTCTATGCGATCGCGCTGCTGGTTTCCCTGTTGATCGCGGGCTCGCTGTCGGACCACATCGGGCGGCGGCCGGTGGTGCTGGCGGCGCTGGTGCTGCAGGCGGTGGCGATGGGGCTTTTCCTGCTCGCGAACGGCATCGGCGGGCTGATCGCCGCGCGCGTGGTGCAGGGCATTGCCACCGGCGTCGCGAGCGGCGCGCTGAGCGCGGCGGTGGTCGAGGCCGCTCCGGCCGCGCGCAAGCGGCTGGGCGCGATGATCACGAGCGTTTCGCCGCTGGCCGGCCTGGCCCTGGGCGCGCTGCTGACGGGCGTGGCGGTGAAGTTCTCGGTGCAGCCGGTGATGCTGGTGTTCGGCGTGCTGGCCATGGTGTTCGCGCTGGGTGCGGCGGTGGTGCTGTGGATGCCCGAGACCGTCACGCCGCGTGCAGGTGCGCTGGCCTCGCTGGTTCCGCGCGTGTCGATTCCCGCCCAGGCCAGGGCCGAGTTCGCTCGCGGGCTGCCGGTGTTCGTCGTGGTGTGGGCGCTCGGCGGGCTGTACCTGTCGCTGGCGCCTTCGCTGATGCTGCATGTGTTTGGCATCGACAACGGCGTGGTCAACGGCCTCACGGTGGCGGTGCTGTCGGGCATGGGGGCGATCGCGCCCACCTTGCTCGCGCGCTTTGCCGCGCCGAAGCCCGTCATCCTCGGCATGGCGAGCATCGCCGCAGGGCTGGTGCTGCTGCTGGCTTCGCTCGCAACGCGCTCGCTCGCGCTGTTCTTCGTCGGCACGGCGGTGGCGGGCCTGGGCTTCGGCGGCGCGTTCTCCTCGCTGGTGCAGACGCTGGCGCCGATGGCGCAGTCGCACGAGCGCGGCGAACTGTTCGCTGCGATCTTCGTCGTGAGCTACCTCGCGTTCAGCCTGCCGGCGATGCTGGCGGGCTTCCTGGTGGCGCCGCTGGGTCTGCTGAACACCACCGAAGGCTATGCAGCGGTGCTGCTGTTGATCGCCGCCTTCGGTGTCTGGAACCAGTGGGCGGGCCTGCGTCGGCGCTCGCGCGAGCTGCCAGTGAGCGAATAGCCGCGAGGCGCTTCGGGTCAGGAAACAGTCAGGACACTCATGTCAAGAGCCTTGGCCCTTCGGCGGCCAAGTGTTTACCCTATGTAATTCGTTTGTCTTCCACGGTGGAAACATTCCGATGCAGTCTTGTGGCGTGAAAGCCCGGGCTCTTAACAGCTGCATCTGAATCGGAGCGGCAACTTCCCCATCCTGGAGTGATACGAATGAAGAAATCCCTGCTTGTTCTGGCCGCCATGGCGGCCTGCGGTGCCGCATCGGCGCAATCGACCGTGACGCTGTTCGGCGTGGTCGATGCCGCCTACCGCAACGTGTCGAACAAGAGCGAGTCGATCCCGGCTACCCCCTTCACCCCCTTCTACAGCGTGAAGGCCAGCCGCAGCGAACTGGCCAATTCGGGCCTGAGCTCCAGCCGTCTCGGCTTCCGCGGCGTGGAAGACCTGGGCGGCGGCCTGTCGGCCAGCTTCTGGCTCGAAGCCCCGATCACCAACGACGACGGCGCCACCGGCGTCTCCAACTTCACCCGCCGCTCGACGGTGAGCATTGCCGGCGGCTTCGGTGAAATCCGCCTGGGCCGCGACAAGACCGCCACCGTGCTGAACGACGAGCAGTTCGACCCGTTCGCCGACACCGGCATCGGCGGTTCGCTGATCATCGACGCCAACGAAGCCAGCGTGTCGGGCACCGGCTACGGCAGCAACAGCACGTACAAGCGCGCCGGCAACATGGTTCAGTACTTCCTGCCGCGCAACCTGGGCGGCTTCTACGGCAACGTGGGCTACAGCTTCCACGAAATCACCCGCACGTCGCCCGACACTTTGGCCGGCGCCGACCGCACCAACACCGGCCGCCACATCGGCGGTCGCGTCGGCTATGCCTCGGGTCCGTTCGACGTCGCCGCCAGCTACGCGCAGAACGACACCAGCTTCACCACCGGCACCGGCGCGGCCGCCGTGGCGCGCCCGGGCAAGATCAAGACCTTCAATCTCGGCGCGACCTACGACTTCGGCGTGGCCAAGGTGTTCGGCGAGTACTCGCGCTCGAAGGACCAGCGCGATCCGCTGAACGTCTTCACCCGCGTGCCCAGCACCGACCTGACCGGCTACCTGATCGGCGTGACCGTGCCGATCGGCCCGGGCCAGATCCGCGCCTCGTACTCGCAGGTCAAGTACGACTTCAACCGCACGCCGGCTCTCTTCGCGGTGAACGCTCCCGATCCGAAGTCCAACAAGTTCTCGCTGGGCTACGTGCACAACCTGTCGAAGCGCACCGCGCTCTACGCCACGGTCGCTCGCGTCAGCAACAAGAACGGCGCGGGCAACACGGTCGGTGCCGGCCCGTCGTACGTCGCCACGTACAACCGCGTGGCGCTGCAGCCCAAGACGTCGACCGGCTACGAGTTCGGCATCCGCCACGCCTTCTGAGCCCCGGCGGCTACACGCAACCCTTTCTCCAAGGAGCCTTCACCGGTCCTTTTCGCCCGCCTCGCGCGGGCTTTTTTTCGTCCGTGTGTTGTTTGTTCGCTGCGCCGTGTCGCGCAGCGAGATGCTCAGCGCTCGGGGCGGGCGGCCCGGGCCGAGAGAATCGCGCGCGCCGCCTCGGCGAACCCCGTGCCGCGTTCGCCCTGCGTCACGTAGCGCGGCAGGTGCTCGAGCTGCGGCACGAAGCGCGCGACGTTCGCCACGCCGATGCTGTGCGCGAAGCTGCGGAACATCAGCTGGTCGTTGGTGGAGTCGCCCACGTAGGCCCAGCGGTCCATCTCGTCGTCGAGCGTGCGGCCCCACAGTTCGCGTGCGATCCAGCGCGCGCCTTCGAGCTTGTCGTTGTCGCCGTACCAGCCGTTGATGTGGATGCTGCTCACGGTGGCGTGCATGCCTTCGCCGCGCATCAGCGCCACCACCCGCGCGATGGTGGCGTCGCTCAGCTGCACGAACTCGCTGTGGTCGATGGCGATGTCGGTCTCGCGCCCCGGCGAGTCGGTGGCGCGGCCCACGCCCGGCAGTTCGCGTTCGATGCGCTCCAGCACGGCCTGCATGCGCGCGAAGTTGGCGACGCGCGTGGGCTCGTCCTGCTGGTAGCGCTTCTCCACGCGGCCATCGGCCGAAGGCAGCAGCGCCACCGCGCCGTTCTCGGCCACGATGGCATCGACGGGCCAGCTGTTCACGAAGGGCAGGCTCCAGCCCACCGGGCGGCCCGTGATCGCCACCACCGACAACCCCGCCGCCTTGAGCTCGCCCAGCGCCTGCAGCGCGTCGGGCGTGATCGCGCCGTCGTGGGTCAGCGTGTCGTCGATGTCGGTGAAGACTCCGACGAGGGCGCCGCGCGCGGCAGCCTCCCAGCGGGTCAGCGGCAGCAGGTGGTGAGGCGAGGAGGGCAGCGGAGGCTGGGGGAGCGATGGGGGCATGGCGATCGAACCGGAAGGAGCAGCGATCGTACCGGTGCTTTCGTGTAGCATCCCGCCCCCGCCGTGCCTTCGAGGCCGGCGCGGCGCTCTCCATGCCCCACATCCTCGTCGACGACCTCCGCAAGACCTACCGCATCTCCGAACGCGACCCCGGCGTGATGGGCGCGCTGCGCGGCCTCGTGCAGCGCCGCCATCGCACGGTGGAGGCGCTCTCGGGCGTGTCGTTCTCGCTGGAGCGCGGCGAGCTGCTGGGCTTCATCGGGCCGAACGGCGCGGGCAAGTCGACCACCATCAAGATCCTCTCGGGCATCCTGCGGCCCGACGGCGGGCGCGTGGAGATCGACGGGCGCGACCCTTTCACCGACCGCGAGCGCCACGTGGCGCGCATCGGCGTGGTCTTCGGCCAGCGCACGCAGCTGTGGTGGGACCTGCCCGTGGGCGACGGCTTCGACCTGCTGCGCGACATCTACCGCGTGGACCCCGCGCGCTACCGCCGCACGCGCGACGAGCTGGTGGCGCTGCTGAACCTGGAGCGCGTGCTCGCGCAGCCGGTGCGGCAACTCTCGCTGGGCCAGCGCATGCGCGCCGAGATCGCTGCTGCGCTGCTGCACGAGCCCGACATCCTGTTCCTCGACGAGCCGACCATCGGCCTCGACGCGCCTTCGAAGCTGGCCGTGCGCGACTTCGTGCGCCGCGCCAACCGCGAGCGAGGCACCACCGTGCTGCTGACCACGCACGACATGCACGACATCGAGGCGCTGGCGCGGCGCGTGATCATCATCGGCCACGGCCGCGTGCTGGCCGACAGCCCGGTCGAGGCGCTGCGCGCGCAGGTGATGGCCGAGCGCCGCCTCGTCGTCGATTTCGCGCAGGGCGCCGAGCTGCCCGCGCAGGTGGACGGCGCACGGGTGCATTCGCGCGACGGCCAGACGCTGGTGCTCGACTTCGATCCGGCGCAGACCGCGGCACCGGCGCTCATCGCGCGCATCGCCGCCGCGCACGCGGTGGAGGACATCCGCCTCGAAGGCCTGGCGATCGAGGCCGTGATCGCGCGTTTCTACGCCATGCACGGAGCCGCCGAAGCATGACGGCGATGAGCCCGCACGATCTCGCGCGGCCCTACATCGCGGCCTTCGCATCGCGTTTCCAGCAGATGCTGCAGTACCGCACCGCCGCGCTCGCCGGTTTCGCCACGCAGTGCTGGTGGGGCGGCATCAAGGTGATGGTGTTCGCGGCCTTCTATGGCGGCGCGACAGCCTCGGGCGCCAGCACGTCGATGTCGCTCGCCCAGGCCGTCACCTACACATGGCTGGCGCAGGGGCTGCTCGTGCTCCTGCCCTGGCTGGGCGATCCGGAAGTGGCGCAGGCGGTGCGCACCGGCGCCGTCGCCTACGACCGCCTGCGCCCCGTGGACGCCTATGCGCTGTGGTTCGCGCGCAGCGCCGGCTGGATCGCCGCGCGCGTGCTGCCGCGCATCGCGCTGATGGCGGCCTTCGCGATGGTCGCGTTGCCGCTGCTCGGCCTGGGCGCGTGGGCATGGCAGCTCCCGGCGGGCGCGGCGGCGGGGCTCGGCTTCGCGCTCTCGGCCGTCTTCGCGCTGCTGCTCTCCACGTCTATGGTGATGCTGCTGAACGTCGCGGCCACCGCCGCGCTCAACGAACGCGGCATCAGCGCGGTGACCACGCCCGTGGTCATCGTGTTCTCGGGCAACCTGCTGCCGCTCGCGATGCTGCCGGACGCCTGGCAGACCGCGCTGCTGCTCCAGCCGCTGGCCGGGCTGATGGACATTCCGGCGCGGCTCTACTTCGGGCAGCTGCAGGGCTGGCAGGCCGTCGGTGGGCTCGGGTTGCAGGTCTTCTGGATCACCGTGCTCGTGGCGCTGGGGCACATGGCGATGGGCCGCACGATGCGCAGCCTCCAGGTGCAGGGCGGGTGAGGGCGATGGGATCGATTCCGCTCTTCTTCCGGCTGGTGGGCGCGTCCATCGGCGGCCAGGCGCGCTACCCGGCCTCGGCGCTGATGACGACGGTCGGCCAGTTCCTCGGCACCGGCATCGAGGCCGTCGCCGTGTGGGCGCTGTTCCACCGATTCGGCGACGTGCAGGGCTGGCGCATCGGCGAGGTGGCGCTGTTCTACGGGCTCGTGAACTGCATGTTCGCGCTGGCCGATGCGCTGGGGCGCGGCTTCGACGTGCTGGGCACCGAGTTCCTGCGCACCGGCGCCTTCGACCGCCTGCTGCTGCGTCCGCGTCCGCTCTCGCTGCAGCTCATGGGCAACGACTTCCGCATCAGCCGGCTGGGCCGCCTGCTGCAGGGGCTGGCGATGATTGCGTTCGCGACGCAGCAGATGGGCATTGCGTGGACACCGGGCGCCGTCGCCATCGCGCTGCTTGCCGTCGCCGGCGGCGTGGCGCTTTTCCTGGGCATCCTGGTGCTGCAGGGCACGCTGGCCTTCTGGACCGTCGAGAGCCTGGAGATCGCGAACGTGCTGACCTACGGCGGCGTGCAGGCGGCGCAATACCCGCTGGCGCTCTATGCGCGATGGTTCCGGCGCGTGCTGACCTTCATCGTGCCGCTGGCCTGCGTGGCCTACTACCCGGTGCTGGCGATTCTGGGGAAGGCCGATCCGCTCGGTGCGCCGGCATGGGTGGGCTTGGTGTCGCCACTCGCGGGGGGCGTGTTTCTCGCGGCGGCGTTCGGGGTGTGGCGCGTCGGGTTGCGCCACTACGCTTCGACGGGGAGCTGAGAGGGCCTCAGCCGATCAGGAAGCGCACGCGGTAGCGCAGCGTTCGTGTGCGCTTGGCTCCCGCCAATTCCTCGAAGTCGTCCCCAGGGCCGGCGGACGCCAGTGCCACGGCACCACCCGCATACCCCCAGTTGCGATCGCCGTAGGCACCCGAGTTGTCCGCTTGCGAACCAAGCTCCTCGACCTGCGCGACCGCGCCCAGCGTGACACCCGCTTCCTTCGCAAGAATCAGCGCCTTGCTGCGCGCATGCCGGATCGCGGCCATGCGTGCCTCGGCTTCCGCGCCGTCCTGCGCTTCGAAGCGGGGCTGCTGCATGTCGACGCCCATGGTGTAGCGCGAGTTCGTGAACAGCGGTTCGAGCGCGTCGAGTGCCTGATAGAGACGGCGCGTTTCCTTGCAGGCGATCAGCACGCGGTGCGCCACTTCCTGGCCCACGCTGCGCTTCAGATACCAGGGCTGCCAGGCGTCGCGCCCGCCTTCGGTGATCTCGTCAGGCGTGAGGCCGGCTTCTTTCAGCGTCCGGATCGCGTCGTTGCGCAGCTTGGTCGCTTCGGCCAGTGCCACCTCGGTCTTCGATGCCTTGACGGTGATCGTCAGGGCGGCGCGTTGCTCGACGATCGTTTCGGTCAAGTCGCCGAGCCCCGCCACCTGGATGTAGGTTTCCATGACGAACGCCTATCCCGCGCTCTGCAGCGCCAGCCCCGCATGCTCGCGCAGCGGATGGAAGTGGATCTTCGGAAAGCGCTCCTGCGCCAGCCGCACGTCGTACGGCGAGGTGCACAGGAAGGCCAGCGTGTCGGCCGCGTCCTTCGCCATGCGCTGCGGGTACGCGTTGACGAACTCGCGCAGCTCGGCCGGCGTGTCGGCCGTGATCCAGCGCGCGCCGGTGTACTGGCAGCCCTCCAGCTTCACGTCGGCGTCGTACTCGGCCTTCAGGCGGTGCTGCACCACTTCGAACTGCAGCTGGCCGACCGCGCCCAGCAGCATCGGGCCGCCGATCTCGGGGCGGAACACTTGGATCGCGCCTTCCTCGCCGAGCTGGGCCAGGCCCTGCTGCAGCTGCTTGGTGCGCAGCGGGTTCTTCAGGATCACGGTCATGAAGAGTTCGGGCGCGAAGAAGGGCAGGCCGGTGAACTGCAGGCTCGCGCCGTCGGTGATGGTGTCGCCCAGCTGCACGCCGCCGTGCGTGGTGAAGCCCACGATGTCGCCCGCGTAGGCCTCTTCCACAGCCTCGCGGCGCTGGCTCATGAAGGTCACGACGCTGGTGGGGCGCAGTTCCTTGGCGGTGCGCTGCACCTTCAGCTTCATGCCCGGCGTGTACTTGCCTGAAGCCATGCGCACGAAGGCGATGCGGTCGCGGTGGTTGGCGTCCATGTTGGCCTGCACCTTGAAGACCACGCCCGCGAAGTCCTTGTCCTCGGGCTGGATCTCCTTGACCACCGGCTGGCGGTTGACCAGCGTGGTGCTGGTGCGCGAGCGCGGCGAGGGCGCCAGGTCGACCAGCGCGTCGAGCACTTCCATCACGCCGAAGTTGTTCACGCCGGAGCCGAAGAACACGGGCGTCTGCTTGCCGGCCAGGAAGGCCTCGCGGTCCCAGGCGGGCGATGCGCCGGTGGCGAGCTCCATGCTTTCCATGGCGGTCTCGAAGTCGGCGCCGAAGCGTTTGACCAGCGTGTCGCGCTCGGCGAGCGGGATGGTCTCGAAGTCCTGCGGCAGCCGCTCGCTGCCCGACTCGAACACCGTCATCGCCTGCGTGCGCAGGTTCATGATCCCGCGGAAGCTCTTGCCCTGGCCCACGGGCCAGGTCATGGGCACGCAGGGCATGCCGAGCTCGCGCTCCACCTCGTCGAGGATGTCCAGCGGCTCGCGCACTTCGCGGTCCATCTTGTTGACGAAGGTGATGATGGGCGTGTCGCGCTGGCGGCAGACCTCGATCAGCCGCCGCGTCTGCGCTTCCACGCCGTTGGCCGCGTCGATCACCATCAGCGCCGAGTCGACGGCGGTGAGCACGCGGTAGGTGTCTTCGGAGAAGTCCTTGTGGCCGGGCGTGTCGAGCAGGTTGATGACGTGGTCGCGGTAGACCATCTGCATCACCGACGAGGCCACGGAAATGCCGCGCTGCTTCTCGATTTCCATCCAGTCGGAGGTGGCATGGCGCGAGGCCTTGCGCGCCTTCACCGAGCCGGCGATCTGGATCGCGCCGGAGAAAAGCAGCAGCTTTTCGGTCAGCGTGGTCTTGCCGGCGTCAGGGTGGGAAATGATCGCGAAGGTGCGGCGGCGGCGGGTTTCGGCTACGAAAGACAAGGTGGGCAATCTGCGGGGGGAATCCGCGATTTTAAAAGGCCGGCGGTTTCCGCCCCCGCCGGCCCGTGCGAAGGGGCACTTCAGCCCCCGAGCGCCTCGCCCATCCCATACGCCCGCATCTGCGCCTCGAACCGCGCCACGTCCTGGCTCAGCACCACCAGGTCGTGCGTCAGCCCCTGGCGGTCCTTCACGTGCTTGCCCAGCAGCGCCTCGGGCTTGAAGCCCAGGGCCTGGAAGACGGCGATGGCGCCGCGCTGGTCGACGGTCATGCGGGCGACGAGCTTTTCCGCCCCGCGCTCGATGGCCAGCGCGCAGGCCTCGCGCGCGAGCTTGTGGCCCAGTCCGCTGCCTCGCAACTCGGGTGCGGCGAGCACGCGAAGCTCGGCGACGTGGCTGGACCAGGAATGCGGATCGCGGATCACCGCCGCGCAGCCGAGCACCGCCTCGTCGCGCACCGCGAGCACGCTGTCGATGTCGCCGCGCTCGATGGCGCGCACCCAGGCGCTCATCACCTTGGGCTGGGTGATGTCGCGCGGCAAAAAGAGCAGGTCGTGCGCCGGCAATGCCTGCGCGAAGGCGAGCACGGCGCCGGCGTCTTCCGCGCCCATGAGGCGCAGGACGATGCTGCCCTCGCTGCTGGTCACGGTGCGCGGGTAGGTCCGCGAGAACGAGTCGGTCACGGTGGTGATGCTCATGTCGATCGCACTCCAAGCCATTCGTCGAGTTTGGGCCACAGCCTGCGCACGGCGTTCGGGCCGGCGGCGAGGCTGACGTGGCCGCCCTTGAGCACCACCTCTTCCTTGTCGGTGGAGCCTATGCCGGCGACGAGCGGCTGCCCGGCCTCGTACGGAACGATGTGATCGTGCTGCGCGAGCGCGTGCAGCACCGGCACCTTGATGTTCTTCAGCTGCACCTTGCGCCCGCCGAGCACCAGTTCGCCCTTGAGCAGCTTGTTGCCCCACATCAATTCCTTGACGGTCTGGCGGAAGTACTCGCCGGCCAGCGGCAGCATCTCGTTGCCCCAGCGGTCGAACATGCGGTACGACTTGACGAATTCGTCGTTGTCCATGTTGTCCCACAGCTGCACCATGCCGGCGCTTCGGCCCGCGGGGCGCAGCATGTCGAAGGAAGTGAAGAGCATCTCGGGCGGCACGTTGCCCACGGTGTCGATGAGCCGGTCGACATCGAAGTAGCGGCGGTCCGACCATGCGTGGAACAGCTTCATGCGGCTGAAGTCGACGGGCGTGGTGAAGAGCGCGAGGTTCTTCATCGGCCCGTCGGGGTGCAGCGCGGCGTACAGCGTGGAGAGCACGCCGCCCATGCAGTAGCCCACGAGCGTGATGTCTTCCTCGCCGGAGCGCTCCTGCACGCGCCGGATCGAGTCTGGGATGAAGTCGAGCACGTAGTCCTCGATGCGCAGGTACTTCTCCTGCGGGCGCGGCGCGTTCCAGTCCATCATGTAGACGTCGTAGCCGCGCAGCAGCAGGTGCTCGACCATGCTCTGGCCCGGCGCGAGGTCGAGGATGTAGCCGCGGTTGGTGGTCGCCATGACGATCAGCAGCGGCACGCGGTAGATCTCGTCGACCATCGGCCTGTAGTGGTACAGGCTCAGCGTGCCCCGGCGGTGGATTTCGTCCTTGAGCGTCTGGCCGACGGAGGGCGCGGTCGAGGCGAGGAAATCCAGGCCCTTGATGTTGCGCTGGATCGCGCGCTCGATCTCGGCGGCGATGTCGGGCAGGGCGAAGGTGTCGTCGGCCGCGGCGGTCATGACGGGCGCTTTCCGGCGGGCTTGCGCGTACGGGCCGGTGCTGGGGGGGCTTTCGATGCCGTCGGCGCAGGCGCGGCCGCAGGTGGCTGGCGGGTGCGGCGCGGCCCCGGCGCTGCCTTGGCGGTCGAGGCGGAGGACGCGTTCCCGCCTTCCACCGCGCGGGCGATGCGCGCCAGGTGGTCGTCGATGCGCTGCAGCTGCTCGCCGAGCACCTGCAGGTCGGCGCGCGTGGGCAGGTTCAGCATCGTGAGGTAGCGCGCCATGAGGTCGCCCAGCGCCTTCTGCGCGGTGAGCGAGGCGTTCATGCCGCCGTGCATGCCCTGGCGGAACGGGTCCGAGGCCATGGTCTCGTTGGCGAATTCGTTGGTGCTCTTTTCCCACTGGGCCGTGAGTTCGCGCCACATGGCCATCGGGTCGAGGGGAGAGAACTTGTTCGTCATGGCGGAAGCTCCCTTCTTGTCTGTCGCCTTGTTCCGTTCGTGCCTGCTGTCTCAGCTGCCCGCGTGCCGCGCCGTGTGCGCCGCGATGGCGTCGACGATCTGCGACCACATCGGGATCGGCAGCGCGTGCCCCATGCCCGGGATGCGCAGCAGCTGCGCGCCCGGAATCGCATCGGCCACGTCCACGCCGCAGGCCACCGGCACCAGCGGATCGTCGTCGCCGTGGATCACCAGCGTCGGCACGCGCACTTCGCGCAGCGCGGGCTTGCGGTTGCCCGAGGCCAGGATGGCGGCGAGCTGCCGCGCCACGCCGGCCGGGTTGAGTCCGCGCAGGAAGACGAGCTGCGCCTTCTCGGCGTCGCGCGCCTCGTCCAGCGGAAAGCTCGCCGGCCCGCGCAATATGCGCCACACCTTGGCGTGGTGCGCCTGGTAGGCGTCGAAGGTGGTCGGCGCGGGCGAGAAGAGCACGGCCATCGCCTCGGGCGTCGGCGGCGGCAGGCCCGGCGCGCCGGTGCTCGACATGATGCTGGTGAACGACAGCACCCGCCGCGCGTGGTGGATGCACATCTCCTGCCCGATCGCGCCGCCCATCGAGGCGCCCACGACGTGGGCCCGCTCGATGCCCAGCGCGTCGAGCAGCCCGACGCAGTCGGCCGCCATGTCGCGCAGGTTGTAGGGCGTCCGCAGCGGCTGGCCGGCCATCGCCTGCACCATCAGCGCCTGGATGTCGGGCACGCCCAGCAGCGTGAGGTGCGTCGAGTGGCCGATGTCGCGGTTGTCGAAGCGGATCACGCGGTGCCCGCCGGCCTCGGCGAGCCGAGCGCAGAAGGCGTCGTCCCACGCCACCATCTGCGCTCCGAGGCCCATGACCAGGAGCAGCGGCGAGCCGGCCGGGTCGCCGAAGCTGTCCCAGGCCAGCTCGATGTCGTTGGCGCGCGAGCGCCGCTCCACGCGCGGCGCGACCGTGGTCATGCTTGCGGCTCCGGCTTGTTCCTGCCTGCGGGCTCTTACTTGCGCTGCAGCAGCTTCGTCACTTCGTCCACGTTGGCCTGGATGCGCTGGCGCACCACGTCGAAGGCGTCGGCCTGCGACTTGGCCGCGAGATTGGCCAGCTCCTTGATGTCGTCGATCGCGCGCTGGAACGACTGGCGGCCGAGCTCGTCGAGCTTGGCGAGGTTTTCCTTCGGGTCCTTGCCGGGCATTTCCTTGGCGGCGGCCTGCCACTCGGAAATGGCGCTCTTGATCATCTCTGTCTGCCGCGCCACGACGGTCTGCAGGCCCTGGTAGGACTTCTCGTTGGCCTGCATCAGCGCCGCCAGGTCCTTGCGGCCGCTCTCCAGCAGCTTGCCGGCGCCGCCGGTCAGGTTGAGGTTCTGCAGCCTGTCGGCCATGCCTTTCAGCGGATTGAGCATGTCCGCGGCGTTCGGTGCCGCCTTCTTCGCGCTGGAGGTGCTGCTGCTACTGCTGGCGGTGGTCTTCTTCGCGGCGGCTTTCTTGGCAGTGGCCATGGTGCGGAATCTCCTGTGACGTTGGACGTGTGGATGGCGGGGACCAAGCCTGACGGCAAAAATCCCTCGCCACGATACGCCGCGCCGGAGCGCCGCAACGACAAAATTGCCTGCGGGATTTCCCTTGGATGCCCGCCGGGCCTCCCGCTCGCGGCCTCGCCTACATCGGCGGCGCGAAGCCGTTGCGCCCGGCCGTCACGCGCAGCGCCGTGGGCGTGCCGTTCTTCTCCTGCGCGTTGACTAGCACGCGGGCGCCGGGCACCAGCAGCGCATCGGTGCCGGGGCGGAAGGTGACCACCGGCACGTCGGGCGGCACGATGATGGTCTTCTCGCCGCCCTTGTAGGTCAGGTGCAGCTGCTGGCCGCCGCGCACCGACTTCGGCGCCGCGGCCAGGTCGGCGACGGTGGCGTTGGTCATCGTGCTCTGCGGCAGCAGGTCCCAGGGCCGATGCCCTTCGCCGGTGCCGCGCGCCGCCTCGGGAAACACCACCACTTCGAGCGCCTTCTGCGTGCCGTCGGGCTGTGGCATGGCGGCGGTGCCGATGAAGCTGCCGCGCTTGATGGCGGACAGCTTGATCGGGTAGACCTCGGAGACGGCCAGGTCGGCCGGACGTGCGAGCGAGACGACCTCGCCGCCGCGGTCCTGCACCACGAGGGTGCTGGCGTCCACGCGCACGAGGGTGCCGCGGATGCGGACGGTTTCGGCGTTCTGGGCCGAGGCGACGGTCGGCAGGGCGGCTGTCAGGCAAAGGGCGGCAACGGCGGCGAGCAGGGGAGTCCTGGACGCGCTGGACGAAGGAATCGGCATGGTGGCTTTCGGGACGGTGGGGCTGGCCAATGTACGTCCCGGCGGCGAAACGTGCAGGCGGCCGTCTTAGGCCTGAATGAGCAAGAAAAAAGGCCGCATGCCACGCGGTCTTGCGCGGCAGGCGGCCTTGCGGGCGAGGCGCCCGCGGCTTCAGTCGATCAGGTCGATCTCCATCGCGCCGGCCGTGGCCGGGTTGCGCGAGCCGACCATCGCGAAGAGCTTGCTGCTCTGGCTGGCGAAGTGGTATGCCGGGCCGGCGAAAGTGGCGGCGCGCATGTTGACGGGGCCGTTCGTGCCCATGGTGCCCAGGCTCGCGTTGAGCGTGGCGCTGGTGCCGTCGGGCAGCGTCTGCGTGCGCGCGTAGCTGGAGGCGTCGACGCCAGTGCTGCCCCAGCTGCCGCTGGTGGCGCCGCCGTGCGCCGTGACGGTGGGCCATGTCGCGCGCTCCGGCAGGCCGATGCGGAACACAGACCTCGTGGGCGTGGACGGCACGATGCCGGCCGAGAGGTAGATGTTCTCGCTGCCGACGCGTGCGATCGCGAAGCTGCCGTTGTCCGACGGATTGGCCACGTTCACGATGCGCCAGGTGTCCACGGTCGTGCCGGCCGATACGGTGTAGGTCAGCACGGAGGCCGCCGGGCAGGTGTCGATGCGGTAGACCACGTTGTCGTTGCACAGGTAGAGCACCGTGCCGCCGCTGGCGATCTGGATCTGCGTGATCGACGAGTCGCCGGCGGTGGCCGTCAGGTTGATGCCCAGGCGGTTGTAGGTGCCGTCGAGCGCACTCTGCGTCTTCACCAGCGCGCGCGATGCCACGAAGGGCCGCACGGCATAGCTCTCCGGCGTGACCTGCGCGACCGCGAACGGGAACGAGCCGACCACCGTGTCCGTCGCGAAGCGGAAGCGCGCCGTGTTCGCCGTGCTCGTGATGCGGCTGCTCGCGAAGACGAAGCTGCCGGCCTCAGCCGTGTCCTCGGCGAAGCTGCCCGAGGCGACGGTGCCGGCGCCGTCGGTCATCTCGTAGCGCTTGCTGTCGAGGTTCAGGGCCAGCGTCTGCCGCGAGCCGTTGGTGGCGTAGACCTTGTAGCGGCCGTTGCGTGCATCGGGTGCGGCGCCGGTGTCGATCAGGTTGAGCTGGATGTAGCCCTGCGTGGCGGTGTTGCTGCGCGCGCCGACCAGTACCGAAAGCTCGCCGCCCTGCATCGCGAAGTATTTGCTCGCGCCGCTCATGTTGACGCCGCGGATGCCCAGGGGCTGGTTCGCGTAGGCGGTGCTGTCCACCGGCATCGTCAGCGTTCCGTAGGTGTCGTCCGTGCCGGTGGAGGTGCGCACCGAGCTCGCGGTGTCGATCAGGTTCGTGCCCCAGCTGCCCGTGGTCGACGAGCCGATGCCGCGCGTAGTCGGCCAGCTCGAAGACTCGGGCAGGGCGATGCGCATGAACTGCTGGGCCGGCGAGACGCTGACGCCCCCGCCGAGGTACACGTTCTGGCCGCCGATGCGCGCAACGCGGAAGTTGGCGACGTCGCTGCTGTTGGCAACGTTGGTGGCGACCCAGGCGTCGTCGGTGCCGGCCGTGACCGCGTAGGTGCGCTTCGAGGCGGCGGGGCAGAGGTCGATCTTGTAGATGATCGCGTCGTTGCAGAACTCCAGCACCGTGCCGCTGCCCGACAGGCGCATCGAGAGGATCGACGAGTCCTGCGCGCCGCCGGGGCTGCGCGTGACGCTGAAGCGGTTGTAGGTGCCGTCCAGCAGTGCCGCGGTGGTGACGAAATCGCGCGCCGCCACGAAGGGCTGCGCGGCATACGCGGCGGGGCTCGAGTACGCGGTCTGGAACGGGAACGCGCCGACGAGGGCGTCGCTCGTCACCCGGAAGCGCGAGGTGTTGGCCGCGGTGGTGATGCGGCTGCTGGCGAACACGTAGGTGCCCGGCTCGGTGAAGTCCTCGGCGAAGGTGCCGGACTCGGGCACGCCGAGGTTGTCCGTCATCGTGTAGCTGCCGGCGTCGAAGTCGACCGAGAGCTGCTGCTGTGTTCCGTTGGCCGCGTAGACGCGGTAGCTGCCGTTGCGCACGTCGGGCGTGGTCAGGGTCTTGGTGGCCTGGGCTTCCTGCTTGGAGCTGCCGCCTGCCGACAGCGACAGGCCGCCGGAGCTGCCGCCGCCTCCTCCTCCGCAGGCCGCCAGCAGGGCGGCCATGCTCAGGCTTGCGAGATACCTTGTCATCCTCATGTGTTGTTCCCTCTTGTTTTCAGAACGGGCCCTGCAGCGAGCCGGCTGGCTCCTGAACCTGGCCCGTGGGAAATCGTAACCAGAGGTCAATGCAACGCCGAGGCTGGCGGATGTCAGCCGATGCCCGGCCGAATCCCGCAGCATTGGCGCGGACGGCCGCGGCGACTACAATCCGCCCCTCCGAGGAGCGTTGCAGCGCCGTCAGGCGTGAGGCTCGGACCACATATAGCAACGACGCTCACCCGCTGTTCTTGCGGTGAGCCTTTTTCCCCGTATCCGGCGGCATCTTTCAAACCAGTTTTGTTGGAGTTCCCATGAGCGCTGTTCTCAAGCCCACCCCCGTTTCGACCGCCGACCAGGCGATCGCCGACCTGTCCCTCGCCGCCTGGGGCCGCAAGGAAATCAGGATCGCCGAAACCGAGATGCCCGGCCTGATGGCCATCCGCGAGGAGTTCTCGAAGTCGCAGCCGCTGAAGGGCGCGCGCATCACCGGCTCGCTGCACATGACGATCCAGACGGCCGTGCTGATCGAGACGCTGCAGGCGCTGGGCGCGCAAGTGCGCTGGGCATCGTGCAACATCTTCTCGACGCAGGACCACGCCGCCGCAGCCATCGCCGCCGCCGGCACGCCGGTGTTCGCGATCAAGGGCGAGTCGCTGAAGGACTACTGGGACTACACCCACGCCATCTTCGACTTCGGTCCCAAGGACTCGAAGGGCGAAGGCCCGAACATGATCCTGGACGACGGCGGCGACGCCACGCTGCTGATGCACCTGGGCCAGCGCGCCGAGAAGGACCAGAGCGTGCTCGCGAACCCGACCAGCGAGGAAGAGCGCATCCTCTACGCCGCCATCAAGGCCAAGCTGGCTGTCGACGGCACCTGGTACACCCGCAAGTCGGCCGAGATCATCGGCGTGACCGAAGAAACCACCACCGGCGTGCACCGCCTGAACGAGATGTCCGCCAAGGGCACGTTACTGTTCCGCGCGATCAACGTGAACGACTCGGTCACCAAGAGCAAGTTCGACAACCTGTACGGCTGCCGCGAGTCGCTGGTGGACGGCATCAAGCGCGCGACCGACGTGATGATCGCCGGCAAGGTGGCGCTGGTGGCCGGCTACGGCGACGTGGGCAAGGGCTCGGCCCAGGCTCTGCGCGCGTTGTCGGCGCAGGTGTGGGTGACCGAGATCGACCCGATCAACGCGCTGCAGGCCGCCATGGAAGGCTACAAGGTCGTGACGATGGAATACGCCGCCGACAAGGCCGACATCTTCGTGACCACCACCGGCAACCGCGACGTGATCCGCCACGAGCACATGGCCGCCATGAAGGACCAGGCCATCGTCTGCAACATCGGCCACTTCGACAACGAGATCGACGTCGCTTCGATCGAGAAGTACGAGTGGGAAGAGATCAAGCCGCAGGTCGACCACATCAAGTTCCCCGACGGCAAGAAGATCATCCTGCTGGCCAAGGGCCGCCTCGTGAACCTGGGCTGCGGCACGGGCCACCCGAGCTTCGTGATGTCGTCGTCGTTCGCGAACCAGACCATCGCCCAGATCGAGCTGTTCACCAAGCCCGACGCCTACCAGGCCGGCAAGGTCTACGTGCTGCCCAAGCACCTCGACGAGAAGGTCGCGCGCCTGCACCTGAAGAAGGTCGGCGCCATGCTCACCGAGCTGACCGACACCCAGGCCGCCTACATCGGCGTGGACAAGAACGGTCCGTACAAGCCGGACACCTACCGCTACTGAGCGGGCAGGCAGGCGACAGGCAGCAGCGCGTGCGCGCCGATCAGTTGCTGGTGGAGCGCGGCCTGGCCGCGTCGCGTTCGCAGGCGGTGCGGCTCATTGCCGGCGGCCTGCGCTGGCGCGACGCGGGCACCAGCGACGCGTGGCGTACCGTCGTCAAGAACAAGGACGACGTGCCCGAATCCGCCGAGCTCGAGTTGCTCGACGCCGCCGAGGCGCGCTATGTCTCGCGCGGCGGCCTCAAGCTCGAGGGCGCGCTTGCGGCGAGCGGCATCGACCCGGCCGGCAGGCTGTGCCTCGACGTGGGCCAGTCGACCGGCGGCTTCACCGACTGCCTGCTGCAGCGCGGCGCGGCGAAGGTGGTGGGCATCGACGTCGGCCATGGGCAGCTGCACGCGCGGCTGCGCGAGGACGAACGCGTCGTCGCCATCGAGGGCGTCAATGCGCGCGCGCTGTCGGCCGATGACCTGGGCGAAGAGGGCGATGAAAGTGCCCCACGCTTCGACCTGATCGTTGGCGACCTGTCGTTCATCTCGCTCACGCTGGTGCTGCCGGCGGTCGTCGGATTCATGGCGGACGATGGGCGCCTGCTGATGCTGGTCAAGCCGCAGTTCGAGCTGCAGCCCGGCCAGGTCGGCAAGGGCGGCATCGTGCGCGACGAGTCGCTGTATGCGGTGGTCGAGAAGCGCCTGCGCGATGCCTGCGAGGCGCTCGGCCTGCGGGTGCTGCAATGGTTCGACAGCCCGATCGCCGGGGGCGACGGCAACCGCGAGTTTTTCATTCACGCCGTTCGCGCTGTTCACGCTGTTCACGCGAACGGTTCCTAAGGAGACGCAGGTGCGCCTTCCGTTGAGTTTCGAATTCTTCCCGACCAAGACGCCCGAAGGCGCGGTCAAGCTGCGCGCGGTGCGCCAGCAGCTGTATGCGCGCAAGCCGCAGTTCTGCTCGGTCACGTACGGCGCGGGCGGCTCCACGCACCAGGGCACCTTCGGTGCGGTGCAGGAGATCCTGTCCGAGGGCGTGGACGCCGCGAGCCACTTCTCGTGCATCGGCGCCACGCGCGCCACGGTGCGCGAGCAGCTCGCCGAGCTGAAGGCCATGGGCGTCAAGCGCCTCGTGGCCCTGCGCGGCGACCTGCCCAGCGGCTACGGCATCGGCGGCGAGTTCCAGTACGCGAGCGATCTGGTGGGCTTCATCCGCGAGGAGACGGGGCGCGACTTCCACATCGAGGTGGCCTGCTACCCCGAGATCCATCCGCAGGCCCGTTCGCCCGAGGCCGACCTGCAGGCCTTCGCCGCCAAGGTGAAGGCGGGCGCCGATTCGGCGATCACGCAGTACTTCTTCAGCCCAGAGGCCTACTTCCGCTTCGTCGACGACGTGCGCAAGCTGGGGCTCGACACGCCGATCGTGCCGGGCATCATGCCGATCACGAGCTCGACGCAGCTCATGCGCTTCTCGGACGCCTGCGGCGCCGAGATCCCGCGCTGGATCCGCCTGCGGCTGCAGAGCTTCGGCGACGACACGGCGTCGATCAAGGCCTTCGGCCTCGACGTGGTCACCGACCTGTGCGAGCGCCTGCAGGAAGGCGGCGCCCCGGCGCTGCACTTCTACACGATGAACCAGTCGGCGGCCACGCTGGCTGTGCTGGAGCGCCTCGATTGAGAGGGCGCGCGGGGCTTCGGGCGGCGCTCGTCGCGGCGACTTGCGTTCTCGCGGGATGCGCGATGCCGCCTGCGACCGACGCCGAGGGCAACGCGAAATTGCTGCCCCTGCCTCGCGCCATCGCGGTGCCCCCGGGCGCGGCCGCGCGCTCCAGCGTGCCGGCGGTGCGCTATGACCTCGCCGTCTCCGGCACCGGCGAGCAGGCCCCGGACGACGGCGTGCCCGACGACGGGCCGCGCGAGATCTTCGAGCGCGGCGGAGCCTCCTGGTACGGCATCCAGTTCCATCAGCGCAAGACCGCCAGCGGCGAGCGCTTCGACATGACCGCCATGACGGCGGCGCACAAGACCCTTCCCTTCAACACGCGCGTGTGCGTTCGCAGCCTCGTCAACGGCAGCGAGGTGCTGGTGCGCATCAACGACCGCGGCCCCTACGCGGCGGGCCGTGTGATCGACCTGAGCCGCGCGGCGGCCGACCGGATCGGCCTCACGGGGCTGGGCATCAAGCAGGTGGCGCTGACGGTGATCGACCGCGACGGCATGCGCTGCGGCGGCCTGCAGGTCGAGGCCAGCGATGCGGCGGCACCGGCGGCCTCGAGCGAGCCGCAGCAGCAACGCGCGCGTACGCCGGCTCCGGCGCGGCGCAAGGCGGCTGTGCCGCCCCGTCGCCGCAAGTAAGCAGGCAAGCAGATGCGGGGAGGGCGGCTTGCTCAGCCGTCCGAATCGAGCGAGAACGCGGCGTTGCGGTCCTGGCCCAGGCGCTGCACCAGTTGCGGCAGCGCGGCCGCCAGCAGCGGCTTCAGCGTGTACGGCGGATTGATCAGGAACATGCCGCTGGCCGGCAGCCCCGGCCGATGGGTCTCGCCCGAGGCGGCGTCCTTGGTGATCTTGCTGGACTTGACCGTCAGCGTGGCATGCAGCCACGACTTGCCGGCCTTGGTCGCCATGGTCTTGAGCCGGCGCGGCAGGTCGTGCGCCTCGGGGCGCGGAATGATCGGATACCAGACCGCGTAGGTGCCGGTGGCGAAGCGCTTGAGCGCCTCGGCCATGAAGTCGAGCACGCGGCCGTAGTCGGTCTTCATCTCGTAGCTGGGGTCCATCAACACCAGCGCGCGGCGCGACGGCGGCGGCAGGAACTTGGTGGCGCTGCCGAAGCCGTCCTCGCGCAGGACGGTGATCTGACGGCCGGCCTCGAGCTGGGCGATGTTGGCGTCCAGCGTGCGTGCGTCGGTGGGGTGCAGCTCGAACAGCTTGAGCTTGTCGTGGTCGCGCAGCAAGTGCTGCACGATGAACGGCGAGCCGGGATAGACGCGGGCGCCGCCCTTGGGGTTGAAGTCCTGGACCACGCTCAGGTAGCGGGCGACGGCGTCGGCCAATGGGGCCTCGGCTTCGGCTGCTACCTTTTTGGTAGCGGATTTCGCCGTGGGGGCAGGAGTAGCGGGCTCTTTCTTGTCCGAAAGAAGGCGCAGGATGCCGTCGGCCGCCTCGCCGCTGGTGCCGGCGTAGTCGCCGTCCAGCCGGTAGAGGCCGGCACCGGCATGGGTGTCTACGACCGTCAGGGCTGCTTCTTTTTCGAGCAGGTGGTCGAGCGTGGCAATCAGCACCGTGTGCTTGAGCACGTCGGCGTGGTTGCCGGCATGGAAGGCGTGGCGGTAACTGAACATGAGAAATAGTGCCTGAAGAATGAGAGTTGGAACGCTAGACTCTCGCGCCGCAACATCGGTTTACAAAAAGAGGGTGCAGATGCGAGGAGTCGGATGGCGATTTTGGGGCCTGTGCGCAGGCGCGGGTGTTCTGTCTATTCTGACGGGCTGTGCATCGGTGACGCATGGCACCACGCAGAACGTGAAGATCGAGACGATGACGGCGGCGGGCAAGGTGGTCGATGGCGCGAAATGCCTGATCACCAACGATCGCAACGACCTGGTCATGCGCTCCGGCGACACCGTGCCGGTCCGGCGCTCGGGTGCCAATCTCACTATCGAATGCAGCCAGCCCGGCTTCGCGCCGGCCCACGGACAGGCCGTTTCGCGTGCCAACGTGGGCATGGCGGGCAACATCCTGATCGGCGGCATGATCGGCGCCGTGGTCGACGCCAGCACGGCGGCGGGCTACAACTATCCGAGCTGGATCCAGCTGATTTTCGGGGAGGTGCGGAGCATCGACCGTAGCGCGCAGACGGGCGAAGGGCCGACGGCCGGTGTCCGGATCGGGACGACCGAGATGGTTGCAGCGCAGCCGGTGGCGCCGCCGAAGGCCGTGGCAGTGAAGCCGCCTGAGGAGCCGCGCCCGGTGCCTGTAGTGCCGGCGCCGGAACCGGCGCCTGTCAAGGTGGTCGCGCCTGCCGCACCCGTGGCTCCGTCGCCGAGCCAGGCCCTGGCGCCCCCTCCACCTTCGTCGCAATCCAGGCCCGAAACGCGCGTTTCGATGGACGACCTGAACGGCTTGCTGCCGGGCAAGCCATGAGCGGTCTGCGGATGAGAGCTTGGCCGCTGCGTGCGGCATCCGCGTTCCTGGGCCTGGCCCTGGCGGCGGGCACGGCCGCTGCGCTGGAGCCGGACGCGCTGTTCAACAAGGTATCGGGCAGCGTCTGGTCGGTTCGTACCTTCGACGCCCAGGAGCGCCCCCTGCGCGCCGGCAGCGCGGTGGTGATCGCGCCCGGCCGCCTCGTGACCAACTGCCACGTGCTGGCCAAGGCGAGCAGCTTCGTCGTCAAGCAGGACAACGTCACCTTCGGGGCGACTCTGGAGTTTCCGGACCCGGCGCGCGACCTGTGCCAGATCAAGGTGGCCAATTTCACGGCGCCTCCGGTCGTGCTGGCGCCTGCGGGCAGCGCGCGCGTGGGGCAACGGGTGTATGCCATCGGCAACCCGCGCGGGCTGGAAAACACCCTCAGCGAGGGGCTGCTGTCGGGCCTGCGCGGCGGCGGTGGCGGCGAGTCGGAAGCGCGGCTGCTGCAGACCACCGCGGCGATCTCGCCCGGTTCGAGCGGCGGCGGGCTGTTCGACAGCGAGGGGCGCCTGCTCGGCATCACCAGCTTTGCCGCTCGCGATGGCGGCAGCCTCAATTTCGCGATGCCGGTCGAGTTCCTGGCGGAGCTGCCGATGCGGGCCAAGGCGATGCTGGAGGCCCGAGCCCGTGAGCCCGGCGGGTCGTCGGTGCGGCGGGTGCCCGGAGTCGAAGTGCCGCTGAACGAGCCTCTGCGGCCTGGGGACGCCCTTGAATACGTGCGGATTGACAAGTTGACGGGTAACCGGTCGCCGGTGGTCTATCGGTTGGACAAAGTCAATGGCGATGAGCTGTCGTTCAACATGGGAGGGCGCATCGAGAAGGCCGGCGGGGAAGTCGTGTCCGTCACATCACCGGCTGGCGGCATGTTCGACACTTCGTCGCCTCCTGGGGGATGGGCCCGGAAGGGCATGCAGCCCGGCATGCGCTGGCATCTCGACTACATCGCTGCAAGCGGAGACAGGCTGCGGCACGAACTGGACGTGACGGTCGGTGGAGAGCGCCCGTTCCGGGTGGGAGGCGTGGAGCTCAATGTGCTGCGCATCGGTTACGAGGGGTGGATCTATGCCTCCTACGGGACCGGCGCTTCTCTCGTCGGCACGCGCTTCGTTGGCTCGGCCCTCTATAGCCCCGAACTTGGCCGGATCGTTCGGTTCGAGGGCGAACATCGGCGCGGCAACTCCAGCGCGACGAATGAGGCCCTGGAGCTTGTCCGCATCCAGCGCTGAAAACGGTCCGAGGTCCGGAAATTGGCCATTTGGCCGTTTCTTCATATAATCGCGGGCTTCGCAGCGTTTTTGTGGCCCCGCGGCGAAGACTTCAAACCCACCTAAGAGATTCCCGCCAGAGGAACGCCGACCGTGGAAAAGGGCCCGCCAAACCCTCTTTTCAAGAGAAAACTCATGACCAAAACGTTCAGCGCCAAGCCCGCTGACGTGACGCACGAGTGGTTTGTGATTGACGCGACCGACAAGGTCCTCGGACGAGTAGCCAGCGAAGTTGCTCTCCGTTTGCGCGGCAAACACAAGGCCATTTACACGCCTCACGTCGATACCGGTGACTTCATCGTCATCATCAACGCATCGCAACTGCGCGTCACCGGCGCCAAGTCCATCGACAAGGTGTACTACCGTCATTCGGGCTACCCGGGCGGCATCACGGCGACCAACTTCCGCGACATGCAGAACAAGCACCCGGGCCGCGCCCTGGAAAAGGCTGTCAAGGGCATGCTGCCCAAGGGCCCGCTCGGTTACGCAATGATCAAGAAACTCAAGGTGTACGGTGGCGCTGAGCACCCGCATACCGCCCAACAGCCCAAAGTGCTGGAACTGTAAGGAGCCTTGAGAATGATTGGTGAATGGAACAATGGCACCGGCCGTCGCAAATCCAGCGTCGCCCGCGTGTTTCTGAAAAAGGGCTCGGGCAAGATCACGGTCAACGGCAAGGACATTCAAGAGTTCTTCGGCCGCGAAACCTCGATCATGATCGCGAAGCAACCCCTCGCGCTGACCAACAACCTCGAAACCTTCGACGTGATGGTCAACGTGCACGGCGGTGGCGAATCGGGTCAAGCCGGCGCTACGCGCCACGGCATCACCCGTGCGCTGATCGACTACGACGCAGCACTGAAGTCGGTGCTGAGCCAGGCTGGCTACGTCACGCGCGATGCACGTGAAGTCGAGCGTAAGAAGGTCGGTCTGCACTCCGCCCGTCGTCGCAAGCAGTTCAGCAAGCGCTGATCCGCTTATTGCGAGGAAGAAGCCGCCTTCGGGCGGCTTTTTCATTGGAACGCCCTTGGCGGTGGGCGCTCCGACCCCACTTGCAATGGGGTGCGCGCCTGTACCGGCCTGCCGAGATTGCGTCATTGCAGTAGGATTCGTTTCATTGGCCGCACATCCGGCCCCCCAAGGAGTTATCAGTCCATGAGCGCCGTAGCCGAAAACATCCAGACCCAGATGCCCGAGCCGATCGTCTTCACCGACAGCGCGGCAGCCAAGGTGGCCGACCTGATCGCCGAAGAAGGCAACCCCGACCTCAAGTTGCGCGTGTTCGTGCAGGGCGGCGGTTGCTCCGGCTTCCAGTACGGTTTCACCTTCGACGAAATCACCAACGAAGACGACACCACCATGACCAAGAACGGTGTGTCGCTGCTGATCGACGCCATGAGCTACCAGTACCTGGTCGGCGCCGAGATCGACTACAAGGAAGACCTGCAGGGCGCCCAGTTCGTGATCAAGAACCCGAACGCCACCAGCACCTGCGGTTGCGGATCGAGCTTCTCGGCCTGATCTCCCGCCGAATGCTGCTCACCCAGCCCCTCTGAAAAAGCCGCCTCCGGGCGGCTTTTTCATTCCCGCCGTTTTTCCTGCCTGCCCCCAATGACATCCGAGGCCGAAGCCGCCGCCGCCAATCCCGTCCGCAAGAGCCTGCTCTGGCTGGTCGCCGTCGGCTTCTTCATGCAGACGCTCGACGCCACCATCATCAACACGGCTCTGCCGGCGATGGCAGCGAGCCTCGGCGAGAGCCCGCTGCGCATGCAGTCGGTGGTGGTGGCCTATGCGCTGACCATGGCGATGCTGATCCCCGCCTCGGGCTGGATCGCCGACCGCTTCGGCACGCGCCGCGTCTTCTTCTCGGCCATCGTGCTGTTCGCGCTGGGCTCGGTGCTGTGCGCGCTGTCGCACAGCCTGGGCCAGCTGGTGGCGGCGCGCGTGGTGCAGGGGCTCGGCGGGGCGCTGCTGCTGCCCGTGGGGCGGCTGTCGCTGCTGCGCACGGTGCCGCGCGGGGAGTTCCTCCAGGCGATGAGCTTCGTGGCCATTCCGGGGCTCATAGGCCCCCTGCTGGGCCCCACGCTGGGCGGATGGCTGGTGCAGTACGCCTCCTGGCACTGGATCTTCCTGATCAACGTGCCCGTGGGGCTGGCCGGCTGCATCGCCACGCTCAGGTACATGCCCGACTTGCGCGGCGTGGTGCTCAAGCGCTTCGACAGCGTGGGCTACGCCCTGCTGGCCTTCGGCATGGTGGCGATCTCGCTTGCGCTGGACGGCGTGGGCCTGCGCCAGGGCGGCGTGATGGTCGTGCTGATCTTCGGCTTCGCCAGCATCGTCGCCTACTGGTTGCGCGCCGCGCGCACGCCCGAGCCGCTTTTCTCGCCGTCGCTCTTCCATGTGCCGACACTCAGCATCGGCCTGATCGGCAACCTGTTCTCCCGGCTGGGCAGCAGTTGCATGCCGTTCCTGGTGCCGTTGCTGCTGCAGGTGTCGATGGGCTACTCGCCGGTGCATGCCGGGCTGATGATGTTGCCGATCGCGCTGGCCGGCATGGCCATGAAGCGCTTCGCCACGCCGCTGATCACCCGCCATGGCTATCGCAGGGTGCTGGTGGTCAACACCATCCTCGTGGGCTGCACCATGGCGAGCTTCGGGCTCACGGCGCCTGGCCAGCCGATGGCGCTGCACCTGCTGCAGCTGCTGGCCTTCGGCGCGGTCAATTCGTTGCAGTTCACAGCCATGAACACCATCACGCTGAAGGACCTGGACGGCAGCATGGCCAGCAGCGGCAACAGCCTGCTGTCGATGGTGCAGATGCTGGCCATGAGCATGGGCGTGGCCGCCGCGGGCGCCGTGCTGGCAGGCTACAACGGCATCTTCGGCACGGATACGCCGGCACACACGCTGGACGCCTTCCAGGCCACCTTTGCGAGCATGGGGCTCATCACGGTGGCTTCTGCTCTGATCTTCTGGCATCTGCCATCAGAGGTGCGCGCGCCGCACCCGGCGCAGCCGGAGGTTTCCGGCCAGGGCTGATTCAGGCCGGGTAGATCGCGCCGAGCACGCGTTCTCCGCGCGCACCGGTCACGCTGGCGAGATTGCCCGCCTCGCGACGGACGCTGGCGCGGGCAAGCCAGGCGAATGCCGCCGCCTCGACTTGCTGGGGCGGCAGGCCGTGATCGGTCGAGGCTGCGACCGTCACTCCGGGCAGCAGGGCGCGCAACCGGTCGAGCAGGTGGTCGTTCAGGGCGCCGCCGCCGCAGACGATGAGCAGATTGCTATCTTTTCCATAGCTCTTGAGGTCCGCCGCGCAGGCCTGAGCGGTCAGCTCGGCCAGGGTCGCCTGAACGTCCTCCGGCGCCATGGCCGTCGTGCCGAGCTGCGCAGCCAGCCAGGCCGGATTGAACAGGTCGCGTCCGGTGCTTTTGGGCGGCGTCCGCGCGAAGTACGGATCCGCCAGAAGCTGCGCGAGCAGGCCGGGCAGCACCTGTCCGCTGGCCGCCCATTGACCGCCGCGGTCGAAGGGTTGGCCCTGGTGGGCCTGGCACCAATGGTCCATCAGCGCATTGCCGGGGCCGCAGTCGAAGCCGAGCACGGAGGTATCGCCGGCCGTGTTCGTGGCCGGCAGCAGGCTCAGGTTGGAGATGCCGCCGATGTTCAGCACCGCGACCGTCTCGTCGGGCCTTGCGAACAGTGCCCTGTGAAAGGCTGGCACCAGCGGGGCGCCCTGGCCGCCGGCCGCGAGGTCGCGGCTGCGGAAATCCGCGACCACGTCGATGCTGGTCAGCTCGGCCAGCAGCGAGGGATTGTTGATCTGGAGCGTGTAGCCGACCTCGTCGAACTCGAGCGGCCGGTGGCGCACGGTCTGGCCGTGTGCGCCGATGGCGGTGACGGCGCGGGCGTCGGTGCCGCTGTCCGCGAGCAGTTGCTGGACCACGCCGGCATAGGCCCGCGCGAGCCCGTTGCCGGCAAGGGCTGCCCTGTGCAGTTCGTTGTCGCCGGGGGTGTTGAGTGCGAGCAGTTCCGCGCGCAGTGCCACGGGGAAGGCGGCCGTGGCGTAGGAGCGCACCGCGATGCGGCCGCCCGAGAAGTCCGCGAGCACGCCGTCGACGCCGTCGAGCGAGGTGCCCGACATCAGGCCGATGAAGAGCTCGGCCGCCATGGCTGGATCGGTGGGAGGCCGCGTGGCGACGACGGAATCAGTCGGCGCTGGCCTGGATGACGGAGAAGGCCGCAGCCAGTTCGGTGCGCGCGCCAACGGCCACGCGTTCGAAGGCGGGACGCATGGCGGCGGTGATCGGTGCGCCGCCTTCCTGTGCGATGGAGGCCGGATCTTGATAGACGCCGCCAACGCGGAATTCGAAGTGCAGGTGCGGGCCGGTGGCCCAGCCGGTGGAACCCACCGCGCCGACCGTCTGGCCCTGGCTCACGACCTGGCCGGCCTTGACGTCGATGCGGCTCAGGTGCGCGTACGCCGTCTGCTGGTTGTTGCGGTGGTTGATGATGACGATGTTGCCGTAGCCGTTCTGCGTGCCGGCGAAATCGACCGTGCCGTCGCCGACCGAGCGCACCGAGGTGCCGGTGGGCGCTGCGTAGTCGATACCGTTGTGCTGGCGCCAGCTGTTCAGGATCGGATGCATGCGCATCGCGAAGCCGCTGGACACGCGCGAGAACTCGACCGGCGTCGCCAGGTAGGCCTTGCGCAGGCTGTCGCCGTTCGGGCGGTAGTAGCTGCCCTTCTGGCCCGCGCCCGGGGGCTGGAACCAGACGGCCTGGTGGATCTTGCCGTTGTTCTCGAACTCGGCCGACAGCACGCGGCCGCTGCGCAGTGCCTGCCCGTCGGCTTCGAAGGTCTCGTACACCACGGCGAAGCGGTCGCCCTTGCGCAGGTTGCGCACGTCGACGTCGCCCGCGAAGATGTCGGCCAGCTGGCTCGCCACCGCGTCGGGAATGCGCGAGTCGTCGGTGGCGGCGAACAGCGAGGTGCGGATGGTGCCGCTGGCCAGGCGCGTGCCCGGGGTGAGCGAATCGCGCTCGGTCACGCCGGCGAAGCCGGTGGGCGTGCGCTCGATGACGAAGCGCTTGAAGCCGCCGTCGCCGTCGGGAATCCAGCGCGCGCTGAGCCTCTTGAGCTGGTTTTCCTGCGTGGCCTCGGCCGTCACGGTGCGGCCGGCGCGAGAGAAGAGTGCATTGCGGGCCTCGACGCTGCCGCGCACGAAGGCGGTGGCGGCCGGGTCGGAGATGCCCAGGCGCTTCATCAGCGCGTCGGCGGTGTCGCTCGAGCGGGTGACGTCGGTGCGGAAGAGGGTGAAGCTGAAGTTCTCGAGCGATTCGCTCTGGTCGGCGAACGAGACGGGCGCCGTGGCTTCGAGGATCTGGTGGACCGGGAGGTCGGATGCGTCGGGGCCGAGGGAGGCCACCGCGAGGGTGCCGGCGCTCAGCAAGGCGGCCGCGATGACCGCGGTGATCTGCCTGGGGTACGTCCGGAATGTATAGGCCACGCGAGAAGCGAGTAGCTCCTCGGCGGCAAGAATGCCGTTGATCAAACTATGAATTCCAGCTCAGGTTCTGCAGGTCCGTGCTGCAAGGCCCAGTCACGTTCAGGGCGGCAGGAGACGGTGCGGAAAGAAGCGCCGCTTAGAATTCGGCGCTTGAAAAGTCGGGCTGAGTATAGCTTCGGCGCCCCAAAAATCAGCCAAAAAAGCCCGTAAAGGCCGAATCTGTTACATCCATGAGCCTCTCGAATAGTGTAGGACGCGCGCTCGAAATCTCCCTCCGGGGTGCCGACGAGCTGCTGCCGCAGGACGAATGGGTGCGCAAGCTCCAGCGCTCCGAAGCGACCGGAACCCCCCTGCGGATCAAGCTGGGCCTGGACCCGACGGCGCCGGACATCCACGTCGGCCACACCGTGGTGCTCAACAAGATGCGCCAGCTTCAGGACCTGGGCCACCGGGTGATCTTCCTGATCGGCGACTTCACCACCACCATCGGCGACCCCTCCGGCCGCAACAGCACCCGCCCGCCGCTCACCCGCGAGCAGATCGAGGCCAACGCCCAGACCTACTACAAGCAGGCCAGCCTGGTGCTGGACCCCGAGAAGACCGAGATCCGCTACAACTCCGAATGGAGCGACCCCCTGGGCGCCCGCGGCATGATCCAGCTCGCCGCCAAGTACACGGTGGCCCGGATGATGGAGCGCGACGACTTCAACAAGCGCTTCAAGGCCGGCCAGTCGATCTCGGTCCACGAATTCCTCTACCCGCTGATGCAGGGCTACGACTCGGTCGCGCTGAAGAGCGACCTGGAACTGGGCGGCACCGACCAGAAGTTCAACCTGCTCGTCGGTCGCCATCTCCAGCAGGAATATGGCCAGGAGCCGCAGTGCATACTCACTATGCCGCTGTTGGAGGGGCTCGACGGCGTCGAGAAGATGTCGAAGAGCAAGAACAACTACATCGGCATCAGCGAAGACGCCAACACCATGTTCGCCAAGGTGCTGTCGATCTCCGACGACCTGATGTGGCGCTGGTACACGCTGCTGAGCTTCCAGTCGCTCGAGCAGATCGCGGCGCTGAAGGCCGAGGTCGAGGGCGGCCGCAACCCGAAGGACGCCAAGGTCGCGCTGGCCAAGGAAATCACGGCGCGCTTCCACAGCGCTGCGGCGGCGGACGCGGCCGAGCAGGATTTCATCAACCGCAGCAAGGGCGGCGTGCCCGACGAGATCCCGGAAGTGTCGTTGTCGGGCGCCCCGCTGGGCATAGCTCAGGTGCTCAAGCAGGCGAACCTCGCGCCCTCGACCTCGGAAGGCAACCGCCTGATCGACGGTGGCGGCGTGCGGATCGACTCCGCCGTGGTCAGCGACAAGGCGCTGAAGCTGCCCGCGGGCAGCTACGTGGTGCAGGTCGGCAAGCGCAAGTTCGCGCGCGTGACCCTGAGCTGAGCCGGGGGGGCGGCTCGTCACCTGCTCGACCCGATCAGCGGACCTCGATGGTGACGCGCCGGTTGCGCGGCTCGTCCACCTCGTCGGCGGTCGGGATCGCCAGGTCGCGCTCGCCGCGGCCCACGGCCTCGATGCGGTTCGCCGGGAACTGGCGCTCGACGAAGAGCTGGGCCACTTCCTGAGCCCGGCGGCGCGACAGCTCGTCGTTCTGCTCGCCGTTCCCCTTGGTGTCGGTGTGGCCGGTGACCACGATGTCGCCGCCGCTGCGTGCCAGCGCCGCGGCCAGCGCCTCGGTCATGATCTGCTGCGACGCCGGCGTCAGCGTGGTGCCGCCGAGCTCGAAGTACACCGTGTAGCGCTGCGGCGGGGGCGGGCGCATGTCGAAGAGCGACTTGTTCTCCGCCTGCACCTTGGCCGGATCGACGCTGTCGACCACCGGCGCGCCCTTGGCTCCGACTGCGGCCGTGGCGCGCTGGTAGGGCGTGGAAAGCACTTCCTCGCCGTCCTTGGCGCGCACCACCACCGCGGAGGGCTTGCCGTCGGCCTGCGGCAGGAGCACCACCCGCGTGCCGGGCGTCGAGCACGCGGCCAGCAGCGCTGCAGCCAGCGTGGCCGCGAAAAGGGAGGCGAGGCGGGAGGATCGGAGTTTCGGCATCTGCATCTTCGTCATGGCTGGCCGTCGGCTTGCACGATGAAGTCGGTACCGCGGATGCCGATGGTGGCAGTCTGCGTCTCGACCCGGACCGCGTCGGGGTTGGTCTTGCCGATCAGGCCGGTGATCATGCGCATCGAGCCGCGCAGCAGCGAAAGAAGCATGCCGCCGTCGCGCGTGGTGCCGTCGAAGTGGAATTCCTTGAGATCGAGCCGGGAAGAGGGGCCGACCACCAGCGTCGTGTCGTCGCGCAGCACCACGGAGGCCGAGGAGTCGGGGCCGGTCACGATGCGGTCGACTGCGCCCAGCGCGTCGCCCGGGTTGGCGGTGCGGGCGGCGCCGGCGCCGTTGAGCAGCTGCACGCTGCCGCGCACGGATTTCACGAAGCCGGCCTGGAGATCGGGTTTCGCGACTGGTGCGGCCGGTGCGGCTGCTGTTGCTGCGGGCGTGGGCGCCGCAGCGGGAGCTGCCGGCGGCGTCTGCGTCTGGGTCTGTGCCAGCGCGGCTCCCGCGATGGCGAGGCTGCCCAGGGCAGTCAGGAGATTTTTCATCGTCTGGCTCTCTGCGAAGAACTGTTGCGCAATGGTCGCAAATATTAATGCGAAGGCGTTACATATGGACACGAGGCCGATAATTCAGGCAGTTTCTGCGGCCTTTTACCGCTTTTCGCGTTGCTTCCTGCCCCTTTCCTGATGGCTTTTGCATGATGTTTACCCCTAAGACGCTGCTTCGCGTGTCGATCGGCGTGGCATTGATCACGATCGTGCTCAAGGGCCTGGCCGGCTACATGACGAACTCCATGGGCCTGATCTCGGACGCCATGGAGTCCTTCGTGAACCTGGCGAGCGCCATGTTCGCGCTCGCCATGGTGACCATCGCCGAGCGGCCCGCCGACGAAGACCACCCCTACGGCCACCACAAGGCAGAGTACTTCTCCTCGGGCTTCGAAGGCGTCCTGATCGTCGGCGCGGCCATCGCCATCCTCTGGGTCTCGGTGCAGCGTCTGCTGTCTCCCCAGCCGCTGGAGCAGCTGGGCTGGGGCCTGGCGCTGTCGGTGCTCAGTTCGGGCTTCAACGCCGGCCTGGCCATCCTGCTGTTCCGCGCGGCGCGGGCCCACCGCTCGATCGCCCTGGAGGCCGATGGCCGCCACCTGATGGCCGACGTCTGGACTTCCGCCGCGGTGCTGGCCGGCATCCTCGGCGTGCTGCTCACCGGCTGGTTGTGGCTCGATCCGCTGCTGGCCATCGGCGTCGCGCTGAACATCGCGCGCGAGGGCGTCAAGCTGGTGTGGCGCTCGTCGCAGGGGCTGATGGACAAGGCCCTCGACCCCGAAACCATCGCCATCGTGCGTGCCACGCTGGAGGCCTTCGCCGCCCGCGTGCCCGACGGCGCCCGGCTGCGCTTCGACGACATGGCCACGCGCAGTGCCGGCCAGCGCCGCTTCGCCGACCTGCACATGCACGTGCCCGGCGAATGGACCCTGCAGCACGCCGCCAGCATGCGCGACGAACTCGAGCAGGCGCTGATGGACGCCGTGCCTGGCCTGCGCGTCACGATCCAGCTCCTGCCCCTCACCATGGAAGCCCGCGCCACCCAGGCCGGCGAACATCACCCCCTATGAAAGCTGTTCTGCAACGCGTCGCGAATGCACGCGTCGACATTTCCGGCCGCACCGTCGGCGCCATCGACGCGGGCCTGCTCGTGCTGCTTTGCGCCGAGCGCGGCGACGTCGACGCGCTCGCCGACCGCATGCTCGCCAAGATCCTCAAGCTGCGCATCTTTGCCGACGAGGCCGGCAAGATGAACCGCAGCGTGCAGGACATCGGCGGCGGCCTGCTCGTGGTGAGCCAGTTCACGCTGGCGGCCGACGCGAGCGCGGGCAACCGCCCCAGCTTCACCCAGGCCGCGCCGCCCGACGAAGGACGGCGCCTCTACGAATACTTCGTGGCGCGGGCCCGCGCCGCGCATCCGGTGGTGGCCACCGGCGAATTCGGCGCCGACATGCAGGTGCACCTGCTGAACGACGGCCCCGTCACGATCCCGCTGCAGATGACGGCCTAGCGGCGGCCGGCTGCCCGGCTACTTGCCGTACGGGCTGCGGATGCCCAGCCCCGCGAGGATCTCGATCTCGTACGCCTCCATCTCGTCGGCGTCGGCCTCGCTGGTCTCGTGGTCCCAGCCCTGCGCGTGCAGCGTGCCGTGCACCAGCAGGTGCGCGTAGTGGTCGGCCAGCGTCTTGCGGTTTTCCTTCGCCTCGCGCGCGACCACCGGCGCGCACAGCACCAGGTCGGCCATCACGACCGGGCCCTGCGCATAGTCGAAGGTCAGCACGTTGGTCGCATAGTCCTTGCCCCGGAACTCGCGGTTCAGGCGCTGGCCTTCCTCGGCATCGACGATGCGCACCGTGATCTCGCCGTCGATGTCGAGCGCATGGCGGATCCAGCGCGTCACGCTGTGGCGCGGCAGCGCGGAGCGATGGCGCTCCACGCCCTTGAAGCGGCCGAACTGCAGCGAGAGCGAAAGCGCCGGGAGCTTCGATGCGGCCATCTCAGTGGCTCCCCGCGCGCTTGCGATGGCCGTCGTAGGCATCGACGATCTTCGCCACCAGCGGGTGGCGCACCACGTCCGCGCTGGTGAAGTGCGTCATGGCGATGCCGTTCACCCGCTTGAGCACGCGCTCGGCGTCGATCAGGCCGCTGAGCTGGTTCTTCGGCAGGTCGATCTGGCTCACGTCGCCCGTCACCACCGCGCGCGCGCCGAAGCCGATGCGCGTGAGGAACATCTTCATCTGCTCCGGCGTGGTGTTCTGCGCCTCGTCGAGGATCACGAAGGCGTTGTTCAGCGTGCGCCCGCGCATGAAGGCCAGCGGCGCGATCTCCAGCGCGTTGCGCTCGAAGGCCTTCTGCACCTTCTCGAAGCCCATCAGGTCGTAGAGCGCGTCGTACAGCGGGCGCAGGTACGGGTCGACCTTCTGCGTCAGGTCGCCGGGCAGGAAGCCCAGCCGCTCTCCGGCTTCGACGGCCGGCCGCGTCAGCACGATGCGCTGCACGGCCGCGCGCTCCAGTGCATCGACCGCGCAGGCCACCGCGAGATACGTCTTGCCGGTACCGGCCGGGCCGATGCCGAAGGTGATGTCGTGCTTGGCGATGTTGTCCAGGTAGATCGCCTGCGTGGGCGTGCGCGGCCGCAGGTCGCCGCGGCGGGTGACGAGCATCGCCACGTCCTCGTCGCCGTCGATCATTCCGCCGTCGCCGGCCAGCGTGAGCTGCACCACCGCCGCGTCGATGGGCCGCTGCGCGATCTCGTAGAGCGCCTGCAGCACGTCCATCGCGCGCTGCGCGGCGGCCTTGTGCCCGTCGACCTTGAACTGCTCGTGGCGGTGCGCGATCTTCACGTCCAGCGCCTCCTCGATGCGGCGAAGGTGGGCGTCCAGCGGGCCGCACAGGTGGCTGAGGCGCGAATTGTTCAGTGGGGTAAAGGTGTGTCGCAGAATCACGCCGGACATTTCAAGGAAAAAGGGCACCCATGATAGGCAAACTGACCGGCACGCTCGCCGAACGCAATCCGCCGCAGGTGGTTGTCGACTGCAACGGGGTCGGCTACGAGGTCGACGTGCCGATGAGCACGTTCTACAACCTGCCGAACGTCGGCACCAAGGTTTCGCTGCTCACGCACTTCGTCGTGCGCGAGGACGCGCAGATTCTCTACGGCTTCGGCACCGCCGAGGAGCGCGCGGCCTTCCGCCAGCTCATCAAGATCACCGGCGTGGGCCCGCGCACCGCACTGGGCCTGCTCTCGGGCATGAGCGTGGGCGAGCTCTCGCAGGCGATCACCACGCAGGAGCTGGGCCGGCTCGTGAAGATTCCGGGCATCGGCAAGAAGACGGCCGAACGGCTGCTGCTGGAGCTCAAGGGCAAGCTCGGCGCCGACATCGGCCTGCCGGCGCACGCCGCCTCCGACGCGCAGGCCGACATCCTGCAGGCGCTGGTCGCGCTGGGCTACAGCGACAAGGAAGCCGCACTCGCACTCAAGGCGCTGCCCAAGGACGCGACGGTGAGCGAGGGCATCAAGATGGCGCTGAAGTCGCTCGCCAAGTAGGCCTCGGCCAGCGGGCGGCTGCTCACTCGAGCGTCAGCCCGATGTCCTTCACCAGCACGCTCCAGTCGTGCAGGTCCTTCTGCATCGTCGCGGCGAACTGCTCGGGCGTGTTCTGCGGCAGGTCGGTGAAGTTGAGTTCGCGCAGGCGCTGCACCACGGCCGGGTCCTTCAGCACCTGGTTCAACGCCACATTGAGCTTCTTCACGATGGCCGGCGGCGTCTTCGCGGGCGCCAGCACGCCGTACCACGAGTAGTTGGTGAAGGGGTAACCGGCCTCGGTCATCGTCGGCACATCGGGCAGCATGGGGATACGCGATGGCCCGCTGTTGGCCAGCGCCTTCAGGCGCCCGGCGCGCACCAGCTCCACAGTAGACGACATGTCCGCGAACGCAGCGTCCACCTGCCCGCCCATCAGGTCCTGCACGCAGGGGCCGCTGCCCTTGTAGGGCACGTGCGTCATCGCAAGGCCGGCTTGCTTCTTGAGGCTTTCCATCGCGAGGTGGCCGCCCGAGCCGTTGCCCCACGAGCAGTAGTTGAGCTTGTCGGGGCGCGCCTTGGCATAGGCGACGAATTCCTTGAGAGTCTTCACCGGCAGGTCCTGGCGCACCAGCAGCAGGTTGCCGCCGCGCCCGATCTGCGCCACCGGCGCGAAGTCCTTCACCGGGTCGTAGGGCAGCTTCCTGTAGAGGCTGGGGTTCACCACCATCGCCGCGGCGTAGGTGAACAGCAGCTTGTAGCCGTCGGGCGTGGCGCGCGCTGCGAGTTCGGTGCCGAGGATGCCGTTGGCGCCGGGGCGGTTGTCGATGATGAAGGGCTGCTTCAGCTGCTTGGAGAGCGCGTCCGCGAGCAGTCGCGAGATGGTGTCGGTGCCGCCCGCGGCTGCCGTGGGCACGATCAGCGTCACCGGCTTGTCGGGGTAGGCATCGGCGCCTTGCGCGTGGACGGCCGTCGCCGCCCAGGCCGCGAGCGCGCCCAGCGCAAACGCACGCAGGTGGCGTCGAAGGAGTGTGGTTCTCATGTCTTGTCTCCTGTCTCTTGTCGTCTGTATCAGTGAATGCCGAAGCGCCCCTGCGTTCCCTGCTCGATCATGTCCGCGCCGACGCGATACAGGTTGCGCGACACGTAACTGGGCACCTGTCGCGCGCGCTCGCGCAGCCACTCGGCCTTGAGCGAGCGCGCCTCCGCGATCTCGGGCGCATCGCCCTCGGCGATGGCCAGCAGGTCGATCACGTGCAGCGCCAGCTGCCAGCGGCCTTCCTTCGCCAGGCTGCACGCATGCGCGATCACGCCGCGCTTGTCGGTGATGGCCTCGGCCACGGCCCGGCCGATGGTCTCGGGCGCCTCGGGGTGCAGCGATGTCGGGTTGCGGTCCCACCAGCCGTTCTCCGAGCGGTAGATGTCGCGCACGATGTAGCCGGGGTCGCCGTAGGTGGGCTTCATCCACTCGACACCGAACAGCTCGTCGGGAAAGCGGATGCGCGCGAGCACGCCGCGCTCGTTGAAACCCTCGTTCATCAGCCGCACGACCTCGGCGCGCAGCCAGCGCAGCGCACGCGCGGTGTGCGTGAGCACGTGACGCACCTGCTCCTCGCCTTCGAGCGTGGCGCCGAACTCGCGCACCGCCTTGCGCGCACCGAGCGCCGCGAGCGCATCGAGCGTGTCGGCCCAGCGCACCGTGTCGCGCATCGTGCGAAAGGGCGTGCCGATGTTGGGAATCGAGTCGATCAGCGCCGCGCCGCCGTACAGCACGCGCTGCGACGGGCTCCACAGCGCGATCGCGTCGTCGGTCTCCGAAGGCGCCCAGCGCAGCTCGATACGGCTGTCGCCCTGGCCGATATGCAGCCGGTCGTCGAAGGTCCCCGTGGGCGCGTGCATGGTGAGCCGACGGTCGAAGAAGCCGGCGGGCCGGTTGAACTGGATCTCGGCCATGCGGTGCTGCAGCGCCTCGGTTTCCCGGTAGCGGGCCTGGCGTCGCAGCACGTTGCGGTGGGCAATGACGCGCGGCGGCGCATCCCCGCGCTGCGCGGCATGCGCGAGCCACATCGGCACGCCGGAGTTGTAGCCCACGTGCCCGTGGCTGTAGCAAAGCGCATGCAGCGGCGCGTTGCTGAGCTGGCGCACCGCGTCGATCATTCCCTGCGTCACCGGGCCGCCCGGCCCGGCATCGATCACCACCAGG
Organism: Variovorax sp. YR750; assembly: GCF_900109805.1. Classification (NCBI taxonomy): domain Bacteria; kingdom Pseudomonadati; phylum Pseudomonadota; class Betaproteobacteria; order Burkholderiales; family Comamonadaceae; genus Variovorax; species Variovorax sp. YR750. The sequence goes on along the minus strand of NZ_FOBJ01000014.1, from coordinate 112,766 downwards.
CCGGCGTCCGTCTCGGCCACGAAGGACTGACCCTGCCCGCGCAGGATGTGCAGGCCCGGCGCCACCGTCTCGGTGCCCGTGCCGACGATGAGGAAAGGCTTCTCCTGCTCGGCCTTGTCGATGTTGCTCTTGTCTTTCGCGTTCATGCAGCCTCCCCGGTACGGACCAGTGCCGGCAGCGCATAGCGGCCGTCCAGCATTTCCTCGCGCGGCACATAGGCGCGCAGGCAGAGATAGAAATCGCCGGCAGGTGCCGGCAGCCAGTTCGCCTGCGCGGCCTCGCCTTCGGGGCGCGCATGCTGGATATGCAGCGTGAGCCCGCCGTCGGCGTCGCGGCGCAGGTCGGGCGTGCGGTCGCCGATCGCGTAGCGGTCGATGGGGTTGTCCACCAGCATGTAGTCGCGGCTGTCGTACATCGTGAGCGACCAGAAGGCTTCGACCGGCGGCAGCGCGCCGGGCGCGAAGCGCAGCGTGTAGCGGCCGCTTCCGTTGAGCTTGCGCCCCGAGGCGTCGTTCCAGGCCAGCGGATAGGTCGCCTCGCGGCTCTCGAGCATGCCGATGTACTTGAGCGCCACCAGCGCGCGCGCCAGGTGGTCGTCGCCGAAGCTGCCTTCGACCAGCGGCATCTGCACCCAGCCGGAGGGCGCCGTGGACCCGGACTGCGCGCCGCGCAGCCGCGGCAGCACGGCATCGAGCGCGTCCTGCAGCACGGCGAGCTGCATGTCGTCGAGCGCATCGACGTCAGGTCCGAGACCGAGCGAGGCGAAGCGGGCGAGCAAGGCTGCATCGCTCGCCGGCGGCGGGTTCTCGCGCAGCGCGCGGTTCACCTGCGCCGCGAAGTGTTCGGCGCTCAGCGGCGCCTTCGGGTCGCAGGCCGGGTCGAAGTGCTTCGGCATCGAAGAGGTCTTGCCCGCTTGCCAGTCGCCGAGCGTGCGCACGATGAAGCCGTCCTGCAGCGCATTGACGGCAGGCACGTCCTGTGGCCCGTCGACCAGGATGCGGCCGATCACCCAGAGCCAGCGCGTCGGCGCCTCGACATGCGAGCCGGCCTCGCGGAACGCGGCCGGCACTTCGCCGCGCCAGCCCGGCGGCGTGACGAGAAACGAGCGCGCGGCCGTGCCCGTGAGCCGCTGGCCGATGTGCGCGAAGGGGTTCGTGTAGAAGTCCAGCAGGCCCAGCACGTAGTAGCGCCCTGCGGTATCGGGCACATCGATCACGAGCGGCCTGTCGCCCAGGTCCAGCCAGGCGTTGGTGTAGAGCGTGTCGTTGTTCGGCGTCACCACGCGGCTCTTGCCCGCGCCCAGCAGCTGACGCGCGTGCGTGAATACGTTGCACCAGCGATGGGGCTTCGGAGCTTCTCCTGCGACGTCGGTGCGCTGCGGCGAGGTGGCCGCGCGCATGCGGCTCATCTCGTAGAGCGGGAAGGCGTAGACGATGGCCTCCTCGGCCAGCGTGCGCTGTTGTTCGTTGTCGATGGTCGCCTGCATGGCTCAGCCCTCCCGTGCCTGCAGGGCCGGAACGCGCCAGCTCTGCACGCCTTCGCGCGGGTAGTACATGCGCAGGATCAGGTAGAAGCGCCCGGCCGGCGCGGGCAGCCAGTTGGCGGCGTCGGCCGGACGCACGTGGCTCATGCGGATCTCCAGGCTGCCGTCGGCACCGTACTTCAGGCCCGGCGTGCGGTCGCCGATGGCGTGGCGCTTGATCTCGTTGGGATAGAGGAATCGGTCGGCGTCGTAGAGCGTCACCGACCAGAAGGCATCCGCCGGCGGCAGGTCGTCGGCCTCGAAGCGCATCGTGTAGCCGCGCTTGCCGTCCAGCGGCTCCTGCTTCGCGTCGTAATGCGCCGCGGCGTACACGGCCTCGCTGGTGGCCAGCGCGCCCAGGCCCAGGTAGGCGGTGCGAGCGCGACCGAGGAACTCGTTGCCGTAGCGGCCCGTGGCGGGTGCCATCGACCAGGGCTTGGGACGGCGGTTGCGGCCCGCTGCGCCGACCAGCTGCACGCCTTCGGCGAAGCCCTCGATCAGGCCCTCGCGTGCGGGTTCGTCCAGCGTGTCCCACGAGAAGGCGGCATCCGGCCGCAGCCCGGCCTGGCCGAACCAGGCCACCAGCGCGCGGTCTTCCACGCGGCCCGGCGCCTCGGCGAGCTCCCGGCACATGTTGGTGAAGAAGCGCTGCGCCACCTGCGCGGCCGGCTCGCCGTTCTCGAAGGCTGCGGCCATCGCGTCCACCGGAGGGCCGTCCCAGTGCTCGACAGCGGACGGCCGACCCTGCAGCACGGTGCCGGGGGCGGGTGCCAGCCTGATCTCGGACTGCAGCGCGCGCGCTGCCGGCCAGTCGCTTTCGTCGCCTACGAGGATGCGGCCGATCAGCCAGACGAGGTCGGTGGGGCAACGCACCACGCGATGGCCGGCGAGCGATGCGGGCACCGTGCCGTTCGGCCCGACGAGCACCACGGTCTCTCCATCGGGGTTGCAGTTGCGCGGCCCCAGGTTCTCGAAGTTCTCGGTATAGGCGTCGTACAGCGGCAGCACGAAGTAGCGCCCCGGGTGGCGCGACGACGCGGGCACCGTCAGCAGCATCGGCCCGTGGGCCAGGTGGACCCATGCGATGGTGTAGAGCAGGTCGTTGGCCGGGGTCACCACGTCGCGGTCTTCATGGGTGGAGGGGCGTGGTGCGTGGTGCAGCGTGTTCAGCGGCGCGCGCACGTCCGAGCCGTGCGAGGCTCCGGCGCGGCGCTCGGCCTGCGGCGCGGTCTGCATGGCGCAGGTGCGGTAGGTCTCGGTGAGCGGGTAGCCGTAGACGAAGGCGGCCAGGCCGACGGAGCGGGCGAGCGCCTTGCGCGCGAGGACGACGGCGAGATCGGGATCGGGAGCGTTCATGGTGGATGTCTCTTTGCTGGAGTTCATGGAATGCGGATGGGCGCGGCGCTCAATCGAGCTTCACGCCAGTGGCCTGCGTGAGCCGCAGCGTCACGGGAAGGAATGCCTTGTAGGCGGCAGTGGCCTCGGCCGGCAGGTTGCCCACCGGCTCGGCGCCCAGCTCCTCGATGCGCCGGCTCACTTCCGGCTGGCGGACCACAGCGCTGACTTCGCGTCCGAGCCGTTCGATCACCGCGTCGGGCGTCTTCGCCGGTGCCATCAGCGAGGTCGGCCCGGTGAGCGCGTACACCTCGTCGGCGTAGCCCTGCTCGGCGAAGGTCGGCACATCGGGCAGCGCCCTGGCGCGGCGCGGGCCGGCCACCGCCAGCGGCCGCAGCTTGCCGGCCGCGATGTACGGCTGCAGCGTGGTGACCGAGCCCACGGTCATGTTGATGACGCCGCTGATCAGGTCCACCGCCATCGGGCTTTCGCCCTTGTAGGGCACGTGCAGCGTCTGCAGGCCGTAGGTCTTGTCCATGTAGACCTGGATCTGGTGCGGCTGCGTGCCAGGGCCCCAGGAGCCCATCGTGTACTTGCCGGGCGCGGCCTTCACGGTGGCGATCAGGCTCTTGAAGTCCTTGGCCGGCACCGAGGGATGCACCGCCAGCACGGTGCGCGTGGTGGCGATGTCCGAGACCATGCGCAGGTCGGTGCGCGGGTCGTAGGGCAGCTTGCTGTAGAGCACCATGTTCGCGGTGACCGGGCCCGGCACCGTCAGCAGCAGCGTGTAGCCGTCGGGCGCGCTCTTGGCGACGTAGTCGGTGCCGATGATTCCGCCCGCGCCGCTGCGGTTCTCGACCACCACCGGCTGGCCCAGCCGCTTCGACAGCCCCTCCGCCACGATGCGCGCGAGGATGTCGGTGGAGCCACCCGCCTGGTACTGCACGATGATGCGCAGCGGCTTCGACGGAAAGGGCGCATCGGCCTGCGCGCCGCCTGCTGCGAGCGCGATGGCGGCGCCGATGCCGAGCACGGCGCGTTGTCTCTTCGATGTCGTCATGCGATCTGTCTCCGGTCGTTGTTCATCCGGCGCGTCCGACGACCAGCGCGTCGACCGCCACGCAGCCGCCGTCGGCCAGCGGCCGCGCGATCAGCGGGTTGATCTCGGCGCTGTCGAGCGAATCGCCGGCGCGCAGCGCGAAACCGGCCAGCGCACACAGCGCATCGGCGATCGAGCCGAGGTCGACCGGCGCACGGCCGCGCGCCCCATCGAGGATCGCGAAGGCGCGCAGCTCGCGCACCATGGCCAGCGCGTCGTCGCGCGTGATCGGCAGCGCGCGCAGCGACACGTCGCGCAGCGTCTCGACGTGAATGCCGCCCAGGCCGAACATCAGCACCGGGCCGAACACCGGATCGCGATGCACGCCCGCGATGCATTCGACGCCGCCGCCCAGCATGCGCGCCACCAGCGCGCCGTCGAGCCGCGCATCGGGCCGCGCGGTGAGCGCGTGGTCGCGCGTCCGCTCGAAGGCGGCGCGCGCCTGCGCCGCGCCGCGCAGGCCGAGCGCCACGCCGCCGACGTCCGACTTGTGCGGGACGTCCGCGCTCACGATCTTCACCACCACCGCATCGCCGATCGCTTCAGCGGCGGCAGCGGCCTCGTCGGCGCTGCGCACCACGCGGTGCTCGACCACGGGCACGCCGGCTTCGGCGAGCAACGCCAGCGCGTCGGGCTCGGACATGGTGCCGGGCGCGAGCTTCAGCGGGTTCGACGCAGGAGCGGAGGCTGTCGAAAGCGGCGCGCCGGTCTTCAACCCGGCCAGCGCGGCAATCGTGCGGATGCCATCCGACGGATCGGCGAACACAAGGCAGCGCATCGCCTCCAGCTCGGCGCGGCGCTCGGGCGCCAGCAGCGTGCTGATGGCGAGCAGCGTGTCGGGGTAGGCCTTGCGCAGCGAGCCCACCAGCTCGCGCAGCACCGGCCAGAACGCATCCGACGCACCGGCGGCTGCGAGAAAGCCCATCCACGACGCGAAGCCGCGGTCGTCGAGCATCACGCGCGCGCTGCGCTCCAACAGGCTCATGTCGTTCGTGACCTGCCCGGTGATGTCGACCGGGTTGCGCGGCGCCGCGAAGGGCACCCAGCTGCGCAGCGTGCCCTGCGCGGCATCGCTGAGCGGCTGCACGTCGAGGCCCTGTGCCGAGGCCTCGTCGGCCATCAGCGCGCCCACGCCGCCCGAGAGCGTGAACAGGCCGATCGAGCGGTCGCGCGGGCGACCGGCCACCGCCGCGCTATGTGCCAGGTCGAAGAACTCGGTGAGGTTGCGCGCGCGCAGCACGCCGTACTGGCGGAACACCGCGTCGTACACCGCGTCGTCGCCCGCCAGCGCGGCGGTGTGCGAGGCGGCGGCCTGCGCGCCCAGCGCCGTGCTGCCGACCTTGACCATCACCACCGGCTTGCCGTTCGCCTGCGCGAGGGCCAGCGCGGCGCGCAGCCGGGGGCCGTCGCGGCAGCCTTCCATGTAGCCCATGATCACGTCGGTGGCCGGGTCCTGCGCGAGCCAGGCCAGGCAGTCGGCGAACTGCACGTCGGCCTCGTTGCCGGTGGTGGCCCACAGCGACAGGCCCACGCCGCGGGCCCGCGCCATCGAGTAGGCGTACGCGCCGAACGCGCCCGACTGGCTCACCAGCCCGATGCGCCCCGCGCTCACGCGACCCACGCCGGGCGCCGGAGAGAACGTGGCGTACACGTTGCGCGCGATGTTCATGAAGCCCAGGCAGTTGGGCCCGATGAGCCGCACGCCGGCCGCGCGCGCCTTGTCGCCCAGCCGTGCCTGCGCGGCCGTGCCCTCGGCGCCGATTTCCGCGAAGCCCGACGAGAACAGCACCACGCCCTTGACCTTCGCGGCGATGGCATCGTCGAGTGCGCTGTCGACCAGGGCGGCAGGCACGGCGAGGATGGCCAGGTCCACCGGCTGGCCGATGGCGCGCAGGCTGGGCCATGCCTGCAGCTCCTGGATGCGGTCGGCGTTGGGGTTGACCGGGTAGAGCGCGCCGTCGAAGCCGAAGCGGCGCTGGTAGTCGACCGGAATGCCGCCGATCTTCTGCGGGTTGGAAGAGGCGCCGACCACCGCGATGGCGCGCGGCGCGAACAGGGCCGAGAGCGATTCGGCCTGGGAACTGAAGAAATCCATGGAGTGTGGCGTAGAGGTTTCAGAAGTTGTGGCGGATGCCGGTGGCGAGCACGCGCACGCCGTTGCCGCTGTCGGGCGCGACCGCGATGGTCGCGAGCGAGGCCGATGCGCCGTTGCGGTTGAGCAGGCGAAGCCAGCGCGCGTACAGCACCGTGCGCTTGCTCAGGTAGTAGTCGTAGCCCAGCGTCCAGGCCAGCTGCGAGCGGCCGGTGTCGTCCACCTTGCGCTGCATGGCCTCGAACATGAGGTTCGAGGCCGGCGTCACGTTGTAGGTGACGCCCAGGCTCGCCAGCTTCGCCGTGGGCACGCGCGGCAGGCTGGAGCTGTTGCGCACGTAGTTGCCATAGAACTGCAGCCCGATGTCCGGCAGCTCGTAAGCGCCGCTCAGCGCCTGGTAGGTGGTGGCGGCCGGGTCGGCCACGGGCGCGGCCGCCGAGCCGGAGCGCGCGCGCTGGAACGCATAGGCGATGTAGTAGGGCTTGCGAGACCAGCCCAGGCTGCCGCCGTAGAAATTGCCGCTCTGGTGGCTGGGCGCGCTCGATTCGCCCGGCGCGTAGGCGATGTCCGCGAAGAAGTCGCTGCTGGCCGGCGTGCGGTAGCGAATCATGTTGCTGGCGCGGGCCGCGAAGGGCGTGAGCCCCGGCTGCGCGTCGGTGGCGGCCACCAGGTTGATCGGCGAGAACACCGAGTTCACGCCGTACGGGTCGGCCTTGAACAGCGTGTAGAACATCGGCGTGTACATGCGGCCCGCGTCGATCTGCCCCCACGGCCCCGACAGGCCGACGAAGGACTGCCGGCTGAACGACATGGCCGGCCCGGGCAGCGTGCCGTTGCCGGTGTCGGGCGCGAAGCCGCTCTCCAGCGTGAAGTGCGCGCTGAGCCCGCCGCCGAGGTCTTCGGTGCCGCGAAAGCCCAGGCGCGAGGCGGTCTGGCCGCCGTCTTCCAGCCGCTTCGACGACGTGTTGCCCGACTTGGCGAAGGCCATGTAGAGGTCGACCGTGCCGTAGATCGTCACGCTGCTCTGCGCCAGCGTGAGCGAGGAGTAGGCCGCCAGCGCGAGGCCGGCGGCTGCTGTCTTCTTCATGTGTCGTATGTCTCCGGTAGGGCTTGTCGCATGCGGGTGATGCATGTCGGTGCCGCTTGTGTGCTTGTGGATGTCCGGTGCTTACGATAGAAATGACGGACTCCCGAATCTGTCAACGCTTTGACAGATTCATGAACATCACGGAAGGGAGAACCCGCTGACCCGATCGCCCCGCTCAACCCCTCGGAATGCAGAAGAAAGCACCGCGCTCATCGAGCGCGCGCTGCGCTGGAACGAGCTGTTCTCGCGCTGGCCCGACGCGCGCCGCACCGAGCTCATGAAGTCGGCGCGCATGGAGCGCTACAGCCGGCGCACGCAGGTGCTGGCGCACGACCGCAGCCGGCGCGAGCTGCTGGTGGTGGTGTCGGGATGCCTCGAGATCAGCAGCATGAGCACCCATGGGCGCAAGTACGTCAACGCGCTGCTCGGGCCGGGGCAGGTGGCGCCGCTGGTGCGCCTGCTGGAAGACGTGCCGCTGCCCTACGACTACCACGCGCACGAGGACTCGGTGATCATCCACCTGCCCAGCGATGCCGTGATCGCGGTGCTCGACGCCGAGCCGGTGCTGTGGCGCGACGTGGCCAAGCTGGGACTGCAGCGCCAGCGGCTGAGCATCGTGCTGCTGCAGAACCAGATGCTCAACTCGATCCACGGGCGCGTGGCCGCGACGCTGATGAGCCTGGTCCACTTCTACAACGGACAGGGACCGGGCGCGGGAGAAGGCGACGATGCCGGCCCGCTGGTGCGCCTGTCGCAGAACGACCTGGCGGCCATGCTCGGGCTGTCGCGCCAGACCATCAACAAGGAACTGGGGCGCCTGGTGGAGGAGGGCGCCATCGACATGCGCTACAAGCGCATCCGCATCGTCGATGCCGAGCGGCTGGCGCGCATCGCCGCCGGCACCTGAGCAAGACGCTCAGGGGTGGATCTTCTCGCCCTTGGCCAGCATCTCGACGAACTGCGCGATGCGGCGCGCGCGGGTCTCGGGCTTCTTCGCGCTCTGGGTGCGGAACAGAATCGCGAAGCGGTTGCGCGAATCTAGCGTGGCGAAGAACTTCGCGGCTTTCTTGTCGGCGTCGAGCGCGGCCTGCAGGTCGGGCGGCACGGTGGCTGCGGCTACGCCTTCGTAGGCCGCGTCCCAGCGGCCGTCGGCCTTCGCGCGTTCGATCTCGGCATGGCCGGCCGGCTGCATGCGGCCTTCCTCGATGAGCTTCAGCACCTTGGCGCGGTTGATCTGCGACCAGATGCTGCGCTTGGTGCGCGGCGTGAAGCGCTGCTGGAAGTACTGCGCGTCGTCGCTCTTGCGCTGGCCGTCGATCCAGCCCCAGCACAGCGCTTCTTCGAGCGCCGCGGCGTAGTCGATGGAGGCGATGCCGCTGTCCTTCTTGGCGATGCGAAGCCACACGCCGGCGGAGCTGGCGTGGTGGCGCTTGAGCCAGCGCGCCCACGAGGCGGCATTGGTGCACTCGACGGGCGTGTCGTGCACGACGCGCTCTTCTGTCTTGCTCATGGCACCCACCAGTAGCGCAGCGCGTGGAAGTAGATGGGCGCAGCGAAGATCACCGAATCGAGCCGGTCGAGCATGCCGCCGTGGCCCTCGATCATCGAACCCCAGTCCTTCACGCCGCGGTCGCGCTTGATGGCCGACATCACGAGGCCGCCGAAGAAACCCATGAGGCAGATGGTGAGCGCCATCAGCGCCGCCTGCCACGGGTTGAAGGGCGTGGCCCAGTACAGCGCCGCGCCCAGCGCGGTGGCGCTCGCCACGCCGCCGATCAGGCCTTCCCAGGTCTTGGAGGGCGACAGCTCGGGCGCCACCTTGCGCTTGCCGAAGAGCTTGCCCCACACGTACTGCAGCACGTCGCTGCCCTGCACCACGATCACCAGGAAGGCGATCAGCAGCAGGTTGCGGCCCTCGAAGCCCGGAATCTGCAGCGTGAGCAGCGCGGGTACGTGGCTGATGCAGAACACGCAAACCATCAGCCCCCACTGGATCTTCGAGGTGCGTTCAAGGAAGCGCCGCGTGTCGCCGCTCACCGCCGCCAGGATGGGCAGCAGCAGGAAGGCATAGACCGGGATGTAGATGGCGTAGAGCCCGTACCAGTCGATCCAGATCAGGAAGTACTGCCCCGGCAGCGCGAGGTAGAAGGCCAGCGCGATCGGCGCATGGTCGCCGCGCCGCGTGTAGGCCAGGCTGATGAACTCGCGCAGCGCGTAGAACGAGATCAGGTAGAACAGCACGATCACGCCGCCCTTGCCGAAGGCGAAGGCGATGCCGATCACCGCCACCATCACCCACCATGCGTTGACGCGCGAGTTGAGGTTGTCGATCACCGAATGCGGCTGGCCGTGCGCCACCCGCCACTTGAGCAGCGCGCCGATGGCCGAGGCCAGCACCAGCACGCCGGCCACGCCACCGAAGAGCTTGAGCGTGGTCCATGCGAAGGGAGAAAGCTCGATCATGCGGCGGTCCCTCCGTTGTTGTTCTGGCTGCCGGCCGTGCCGTTCTCGTCGATGCGGTCGTACTCGGGCCGCAGGTCGAGCATGGCGGCGCGGGCCCGGGCGATGAAGCTGTTCTTGTCCTCGCCCTCGGCCAGCGAGATCGGCGCGCCGTAGCGCACCGTGCAGGCCAGCGGGATCGGCACCAGCGTGCCCTTGGGCAGCACGCGCTTGAGGTTCTCGATCCACACCGGTACCAGCCGCACGTTGGGGCAGGCGCGCGCCAGGTGGAAGAGGCCGCTCTTCAGGGGCAGCAGGATCTCGTCGCCGGTGTTGCGCGTGCCCTCGGGGAACATGATGAGCGAGTCGCCGGCGTCCAGCGCCTGCTTCATCTGCTCGACCGGGTTCTCGCCCTGGCCCGAGCCGTCGCGGCGGATCATCAGCGCGTTGAACACGTCGATGCCGATGAACTGCCGCGTCTTCGAGGCCATCCAGTAGTCCTGCCCGGCAACCGGGCGCGTGAGCGCGCGCAGGTCGGGCGGCAGGGTGGCCCACAGCAGCACGAAGTCGCCGTGGCTCGTGTGGTTGGCGAAGTACAGCGTCTGCTCGGCCTTCGGCGTGGAGCCCGACCAGATGGCGCGCACCCCGGTCAGCAGCCCGGCCGCGCCGATGATGAGCTTGCCCGCCACGATGGCGAGGCCACGCCGCAGCACGGTGCTTTCGGGCTTTTCGTCCTTGTTCTTGTTTTCTTCTTCTGCGTTCAAGAGATGTCCTGTGTCATCAAGGCAAGTAGGAACATGGCGCTCTGGCAGGCCACCACGATGGCGTGGCGCTGCATGAGCTGGCGGGTGCCCTGCACGCGGTCGTCCAGCGGGCGGGGAGCGTGCTGCGAGGGCGGAGGCTCGCGCAGGCCGAGGGAGGCGAGCGAGCGGTCGAGGGCGTCGAGCGAGGCGACGGTGTTGCGCGCCAGGCCGTCGAACAGCGCCTCGTCGAAGCGCAGCCGGAACGCGAAGTAGCGTTCCAGCGCCCCGAGGATGACCACGGCGCCGAAGCCCATGGTGGCGGTGGTCGAGAGCGAGCGCAGCGTCAGCGCGAGCACCAGCGCCGAGATACAGGTGAGCGCGAAGCCCCAGAGGGCCAGCAGCGCCATCGCGCGCAGCAGCGCCGCGAGCGCGGCGCAGGTGGTTCTGTCGTTGTCATCGGTCATGGCGCGGCACCTCCTGCAAGGGCTTGATCGGCTCCAGCGACATCCGCCAGGCGTCCCGCAGCACGATCTGCGGCCGCGCCCGGCGCACCGTGTCCTCGGCCTGGGCGACGCCGCCGGCCGCCCCGTAGCGGCCCAGCCAGGCGATCACCGCCGCCGCGCTGCGCGAGAAGCCGAGCGCGCAGCAGACCCACACTGTGGCACCGTCCGCGCTCCTGCGCTGGCCTTCGATGACGGCGGCCGCGCGCTGCAGGCGCATGGTGGGCGGCACCGTCAGGTCGAGCACCGGCACGCAGCGCGCATGCGGCACGCCGGCAGGCATCTGCAGCTCGGCGCACAGGCTCACCAGCCGGGGCCGCCCGGCGGCCAGCCATTCGGCGTGCGTCGGCCGGCGGCCCAGCCGAAGGCCCGGCACCACCTCGACCGAGGCCGGCAGCTTGCGGGTCCAGAGCCAGGCATTGACGGCTGCGCCGAGCCGGTAGGGCGCCAGCATCCAGCGTGCGGCCCAGCCCATGCGGCCATGGCCGTTCATCTGGAAGCCGCGTGCGCCGAAACCGGCGTAGTTCAGCGACACCAGCGCGAGCGAGGCGGCCGGCCATGCGAGCCACAGCGCGATGCCGCCGCCGTAGAGCGCGGCCGCCAGGAACAGCGCCGCGCCCACGGCATAGAAGCCCGCCAGCTTCCAGCGCTGCGCATCACTGGCGGTGCGCCATGCGCGCGGCATCGACACCACGCGCTCCAGCGGCCACAGCCACACGCAGAACAGGCCGAGCAGCGCGCCGGTCGGAATGTCGATGAAGTGGTGCTGCCAGGTCGTGAGCACCGAGGCGCAGATGGCGAAGGCCCACAGGTGCAGCACCAGCCGCGCCCACAGCGGCCGGATGAACTGCCGATACCAGTCCCAGAGGATCACCGCCAGCGCGATGTGCAGCGACGGCGCCTGGTTGAAGGGCTGGTCGAAGCCGCGCAGCGCGTTGAACAGGAAGGCCGGGGCCCCGTCGACCGGCGGCTGCCCGAAGCTGAAGTGCAGCGGCCAGAGGATGAAGCAGGTGCAGGCGACCAGCGTGGCAGTCACCAGCCGCAGCGCATGCCGGTCGAGCGTGTGCCGGCTGCGCGCGAGGAACAGCGACAGCGCGTAGAAGACGTTGATCGTCCAGTACGGGAAGATGGTCCACGGCCAGAACGGCACCTGCCGCTCCCACTCGAAGGCCATCGAGGGCACGTCGGCGCGCGTGGTGGCCCACCAGTTGGCGAAGCCGTAGGTCGCGTAGAACAACGGCCCCAGGAACACCAGCCAGGCGGCGGCGCGCTTCCATGGCCGTCGTGCCAGCGGGGCGCTCATTGCAGGGCCTCGGTGCGGCGTGCCGCTGCGCTCATCGCTCGGTGCGCACCGCCAGCGACACCGTGAAGATGCCCCATTCGTCCACCCGCTGGTCGATCTTGCGAAAGCCCGCTTCCTCCACCAGCTGGTCCATTTCGTACTGGGTGCGGCGGCGCATCACCCAGGCCTCGCCCTGGCGGTGGCTGGTGAGGGCGCGCGCGATCATCTCGAGCTGCGGATGCCATGGCTGGCCGGTGTAGACCAGGTAGCCGCGGTCTTCCACCGCGTCGCCCACGCCCGCGAGCGAGCGGCGCACCATCTCGTTGTCGGGGAAGAGCTCGTACAGGCCCGACACCACGGCCAGCGTCGGCCGCGGCGTGACGCTGGCGAGGCTCATGCGGTCGAAGGCGTCGGCCTGCACGAACCGCGCGACGTCTTCCAGGCCTTTCTCGGCGATGAGCGCGCGGCCGTCGCGCACGTTGATGTCGCTGTAGTCGCGCAGCAGGATCGAACTGGCCTTGACGGGGCTCGCCAGCACCGCGTCGAGCACGTAGCGGCCGTGGCCGGCGGCGATGTCCATCAGGCGCACCTCGCGGTGCATTTCGGCCAGCCGCTCCATCGCGATGCGCAGCAGCTCCTCGACGTGGATCTTGCGCTGGCGGATGCCGCGCCAGCCGATCGACTCGAGGTAGGTCTTGTCGATCGAGCGGCCGATGAACGAGCTGCCCTGCGGATGATTGCGGTAGACGTAGTCGAGCGTGCTGCCCGAGTCGAAGCCGGTTTCGTGGCCCAGCTTGATGCCCTCGGACATCGTGCCGCCCAGCTTCAGCCCGGCGCGCGTCATGACCCAGTAGGCGCCGCGCGGCGACAGGGGCGAGAGCGGCTCGGCCAGCGCGCGCGATTCGTCGGCCGTGTCGCCGCTCAGGTGCGCCTCGCGGCGGTCGACCGGCACGGCGGGCTCGTCGAAGCGCTGGAGGATGAATTCGCGGATCTGCGCCACGGCCGGCGCGCGGTCCTTCTCGCCCAGCGTGTCGTGGAAGAAGCCCGGCAGCTCGGTCTTGGTCTTCACCGCGCTGCCCAGCCGCTCGAAGAACTGGTGCTGTGGCTTGTGGTGCACCACCCAGTCGGCGCCCGAGATGAGCAGCTGCACCGGCAGCGTGATCGCGTTGGCGTCGGCCACCACGCGGTCGGCCGCCTCGTACAGGCCCAGCAGGATGTTCACCGCGATGGGCCGGCTGATGAGCGGATCGCTCTCGTAGCTGGCGATGCGCTCGGGGTCGTGCGTGAGGAACTTCGCCTTCACGTAGCTGTTGACGAAGAACAGCCCGCGCAGCTTGTGCATCAGCGCCAGGCCGGGCCGCGCGAACGGCACGTAGAGCTTGACCTTGAAGGCCGGCGAGGCGAGCGTGAGGCCGCGCACCTTGGGGGCGTAGTCGTGCGCCCAGGTGGCGATCAGCACCGCGCCCACGCTCTGCGCGACCACGTGGATGTCCTGCTCGGGCACGCCGTGGACGGCGCCGATGTGCTGCACGAAGGTCTGCACGTCGCGCACCGAGGTGCCGAAGCTGGGGCTGTAGCCGCGCTGGCCGGGCGAGCGCCCGTGGCCGCGGGCGTCCCAGGCGTAGAAGTCGAAGTCGGGCAGGTCGAGTTCGTCGACCAGGTGCGCCATGCGCGCGCCGTGCTCGTGGCCGCGGTGGAACAGCAGCACGGCGCCGCGCCGCGCCGCGCCCGTGGCGGGCCAGCGGCGGTAGAACAGCGATTCGCCGTCGTGCGTCTGGAAGTGGAGTTCTTCGGCGATGCGAGAAGTCGTATTTGTCATTGAGTCCCTGTGGAATTGGTGTCGGCCTCCGCCAGTGCCCGGCGGATGCGGTTGACGGTGGTCCAGGCCACGAGCGCGGCCAGCAGCGGCATCAGCCAGGCCGTCCAGCCCGGCAGCGGCCCGCCCAGCGCCACGTAGAGGCCTAGCGCGCCGAACACGAAGGCCCGGTCGCTCTTGCCCAGCGGTCCGTCGTAGCGGCGCGAGGCACCCACGGTGGGGCCCAGCGCGCCGGCGAATTCGCTCAGCCCGGCCAGCACGATCACCGTGCCGACCCAGAAGCCGCCGAAGGGCTGCACCAGCGCGAAGGGCAGGTACAGCGCCGCGTCGGAGACCACGTCGGTCAGTTCGTTGAGGAAGGCGCCCAGCCTGCTTTGCTGGTTGTGCTCGCGCGCCAGCATGCCGTCGATGGCGTTGAAGGCCATGCGCAGGAACATCCACAGCGGGATGAGCCCGAAGGCCGCCAGCGAGGGCGCCGCGAAGAAGAGCCAGAGCCCGAGCGCGACCGAAACCACGCATGCCGCCAGCGTGACCTGGTTGGCCGTGACGCCCATCGCATGCAGGCGGACCACCAGCGGCCGCAGCAGTGCCTGGAAACGCGGCTTCAGTTCGTAGATCGACACGTGCTGGCTTCCCCTCGTTCGTTATATGGCCGAAGCATTCTGCCAGTGTGTGGCAGGTACTAAACTCCCCGGCGAAGACCCCTCCGCAATGACCATCCAGACTGACGACTTCGCGCCCGCCCCCCAACGCGTGGTGTCCGCCGCCCCGGCCTCTCCCAACGAGGAGGCCATCGAACGGGCCCTTCGCCCCAAGCTGCTCGACGAGTACGTCGGCCAGGCCAAGGTGCGCGAGCAGCTCGAGATCTTCATCGGCGCCGCGCGCAAGCGGAAGGAGGCGCTCGACCACGTCCTGCTGTTCGGCCCGCCGGGCCTGGGCAAGACCACGCTGTCGCACATCGTCGCGGCCGAGCTGGGCGTCAACCTGCGCCAGACCTCCGGCCCCGTGCTCGAGAAGCCCAAGGACCTGGCGGCGCTGCTGACCAACCTGGAGCCGAACGACGTGCTCTTCATCGACGAGATCCACCGCCTGAGCCCGGTCGTCGAGGAAATCCTGTACCCCGCGCTGGAGGACTACCAGATCGACATCATGATCGGCGAAGGCCCCGCGGCGCGCAGCATCAAGCTCGACCTGCAGCCCTTCACGCTGGTGGGCGCCACCACCCGCGCCGGCATGCTGACCAACCCGCTGCGCGACCGTTTCGGCATCGTCGCGCGGCTGGAGTTCTACACGCCCCAGGAGCTCGCGCTGATCGTGCGCCGCAGCGCAGGCCTGCTCAAGGTGGAGGCCGACGAGGCCGGAGGCTTCGAGATCGCCCGCCGCTCGCGCGGCACTCCCCGTATCGCCAACCGTCTGCTGCGCCGCGTGCGCGACTACGCCGAGGTCAAGGGCAACGGCCGCATCACCGAAGACATCGCGCACCGGGCGCTGGCCATGCTCGACGTCGACCCGCAGGGCTTCGACCTGATGGACCGCAAGCTGCTCGAGGCCGTCATCCACCGCTTCGACGGCGGCCCGGTCGGCCTGGACAACGTGGCCGCCAGCATCGGCGAGGAGCGCGACACCATCGAGGACGTGATCGAGCCCTATCTCATCCAGCAGGGCTACCTGCAGCGCACGCCGCGCGGACGCATCGCCACCCTGGCCGCGTACCGCCACCTCGGCGTGGCCCCGCCTTCCGGCCGTGCCGACGGCCCCGACCTTTTTGGAACCTGACCCCCATGCACACCCACGACCTGAGCGCCTGGCAGCACGACCACCATTTCGGCGCCGACACCTCTTCCGCCGAGCGCAGCACGCGTCTCGTGATGTGGATCACCTTCGCGATGATGGTCGTCGAGATCGGCGCCGGCTGGTGGTTCAACTCGATGGCGCTGCTGGCCGACGGCTGGCACATGAGCTCGCACGCGCTGGCCATCGGCCTGAGCGCCTTCGCCTATGCGGCCGCGCGCCGCTATGCGCGCGACCCGCGCTTCGCCTTCGGCACCTGGAAGATCGAGGTGCTCGGCGGCTTCGCGAGCGCGCTGGCGCTGCTGGGCGTGGCCGCGCTGATGGTGGTGGGCTCGCTGGAGCGGCTGTGGTCGCCGGCGGCGATCCACTATCCCGAAGCCATCACGGTGGCGGTGCTGGGGCTGGTGGTCAACCTGGTCTGCGCACGGCTGCTGGGTGGGGCGCATCATCACCACGGGCATGACCACGGCCATCACGGCCATGACCACCACGATCATGGGCACGGCCATGGCCACGACCTGAACCTGCGCTCGGCCTACCTGCACGTCGTGGCCGACGCCGCGACCTCGGTGCTCGCCATCGCGGCGCTGCTGGGCGGCTGGTTCTACGGCTGGGCCTGGCTCGACCCGGCGATGGGCATCGTCGGCGCGGTGCTGGTGGCGGTCTGGGCCAAGGGACTGCTGAAGGAAACCGGCAAGGTGCTGCTCGACCGCGAGATGGATCACCCGGTCACGCAGGAGATCCGCGAAGGCGTCGAGACCATGCTGGCCGACTCCGAGACCCGCGTGGCCGACCTGCACGTGTGGCGCGTGGGCCGTGACGCATACGCCTGCGCGCTCACCGTGGTGACGCACTCGCCGACGCTCACGGCCGACGAGGTGCGGGCGTGCTTCTCGATGCACGAGGAAATCCGCCACTCCACGGTGGAGATCCAGCGCTGCGCCGACTAGTTTGACTCCTTCCCCCGCTGGGGGAAGGCGCAAGCCAAAGTCAGGCGACCTTGGCGCGCGCGTGGCGCACGATCAATATCTGAGCCGCGTAGTAGGTAGCCAGCACCCACAGCGGCGCCAGCGGCAGCGGCGTCACGAACTGGTTGGTGGCCAGCAGCGAGTCGCTGAGCATGAAGAAGCAGGCACCCACCGCGACCCAGGCCGGGGACGAGTCCGAATCCTTCAGCACGGCGGCGCGCCCGATGGCCTGCGCAGCCATGCAGGCGATCACCACCACATAGGCGCCGACCGGAATCCGCAGGGCCGCGGGCAGTCCGCCCTGCCAGAGGAAGGCGTACATGCCGGCGCCGATCAGCAGCGTCGCCGCCAATACCCCGCGGCGCGGAAACATGCCGATGCCGATGCGGAACAGCGCGATGTAGGCGAGGTGGGCCAGCAGGAAGCACACGAGGCCGGGAACGAACATCCTGTCCGGCCCCATCAGCAGCACGTCGCCCGCCAGCGAGGCGACCAAGCCGGCCAGCAGCAGGCCGTCGAAGCCGGTCACGGAGCCTGCAGACATCGCCCGCCGGGCCGCGAAGAAGATCGCGATCGTCAGCGCCAGCGGCTTGAAGACGTGGTGCAGCCAGCCGATGCCCAGTGCCGCGCTGGCCGTGGCCAGGGCCGCCGCCTCGACCAGCAGAACCTCGGTGACGGTCAGCCGCCCCTGCAACACGCCGCCGATGGCCCACAGCATGGCCGTCAGCGCGGCCAGCCACACGGCGGACTTCGCCAGCGGCATCTGGTCGGAGAACCACAGGAAGACCACCGCGAACCCGATCAGCAGCAGGAATTGAATGCCCGCGAACCATTGCACGCCCGGGCTCACCGCCGGCTCGTAGCGCGTCACACGGGCGATGTCGAAGGCCGGCTTCGGAAAACGCGCCGCCACGTCGGCCGGCCGCCAGCCGGGCGGCTTGATCCACACGCGCAGCTTGTCGGCCCAGCTGCGCGCGTGCCATGAGTCTTTCGCGAGCGCCCAGTACACCTCGGCGTTGGCCCACAGCGGGTCCCAGCTGCGCAACTCGCCGCGCGTGCCGTAGACGCAGCGCTCGTCCTCCTCGCGGAAGCTGCCGAACATGCGGTCCCACACGATCAGGATGCCGCCGTAGTTGCGGTCGAGGTAGCTGTCGTTCACCGCGTGGTGCACGCGGTGGTTCGATGGCGAGCAGAACCAGCGGTCGAACCAGCCCAGCTTGCCCACCTGCTCGGTGTGCACCCAGAACTGGTAGAGCAGGTCGATCAGCGCCACCACGCCGAACACCAGCGGCGGCACGCCCGCCACCGCCATCGGCAGGTAGAAGATCCAGCCCAGCAGCGCGCCGCTGGAGGTCTGCCGCAGCGCGGTCGACAGGTTGTAGTGCTGGCTCTGGTGATGCACCACGTGCGCCGCCCACAGCACGGCCGACTCGTGGCCCATGCGGTGCAGCCAGTAGTAGCAGAAGTCGTAGAACAGCAGGGCGAGCAGCCAGCCGTACCAGGTGGTCCAGAACTCCTTCGCGGCCTCCTGGGGAAAGAGCGCCACCGCCGAATACACGGCCGTGTAGATGCCGATGCGCAGCAGCCCGGTGAGCACCGCGCTGACCTGGCTCAGCATGCCCAGGCCGATGCTGTTCACGGTGTCGGCGAGGCGGTAGGTGTCCTGCCCGGCGCCGCGGCGGGCGCGGGCACGGCCGACAGCGAATTCGATCGCGATCAGCAGGAAGAAGACGGGGGTTGCGAGAACGATGATCTGGCCAGGACGCATCGCGCGATTGTGGCGTTGCCACAGCCCCACAAGTCATCGGGATGTCACGGGGGCGCCATCGTATGGTCACCCGGCGGTGGGAGCCTACCGGGCCATGCAACGCGACGACGCTTTCCTTCGCGCATGGCGCGACACCGCGGTCCGGGCCCTCGACCCGGAGGACGACGACCGTGCGCGTCCACCACTGCAATTCCGAACCCTCTGGATCTCCGACCTGCACCTGGGCACGCCCGGCTGCCAGGCCCGGGCCCTGCTCGACTTCCTCAAGCACACCGAGTGCGAGACGCTGTTCCTGGTCGGCGACATCATCGACGGCTGGCAGCTCAAGCGGCACTGGTACTGGCCGCAGGCGCACAACGACGTGATCCAGAAGCTGCTGCGCAAGGCGCGCAAGGGCACGCGCGTGATCTTCATCCCGGGCAACCACGACGAGTTCGCCCGCAAGTACCTGCACCACAACTTCGGCGGCATCGACGTGGCCGAGGAATGGATCCACGAGACGGCCGACGGCCGCAAGCTCTGGATCATCCACGGCGACCTGTTCGACGGCGTGATCCAGTGCGCCAAGTGGCTGGCCTACGTGGGCGACTCGCTCTACGAATTCACGCTCAAGCTCAACCGCCACCTCAACTCGCTGCGCGCGCGCATGGGGCTGCCCTACTGGTCGCTTTCCAAGTACCTCAAGGGCAAGGTCAAGCGGGCCGTGAGCTACGTGGGCGACTTCGAGAAGGCCGTGGCCCGCGAGGCCCGCAACCGGGGCGCGCAGGGCGTGGTCTGCGGCCACATTCACCATGCCGAGATGCGCGACATCGACGGCATCCTCTACTGCAACGACGGCGACTGGGTCGAGAGCCTGACGGCGCTGGCCGAGCATGCCGACGGCAGGCTGGAAATCATCGAGTGGGCACAGCACATGCCCGTGCCGTCGAAGGCGACGCCGCAGCGCGAGGTCGTTGCGGCCTGACTCGAGAAGAGAGGCAGGGCCGCCGGGGTCAGCCCTTGCGGTCGTT
Organism: Variovorax sp. YR750; assembly: GCF_900109805.1. Classification (NCBI taxonomy): domain Bacteria; kingdom Pseudomonadati; phylum Pseudomonadota; class Betaproteobacteria; order Burkholderiales; family Comamonadaceae; genus Variovorax; species Variovorax sp. YR750. The sequence goes on along the minus strand of NZ_FOBJ01000014.1, from coordinate 93,314 downwards.
CGGCTTCGTCGCGTGCTCGAGCTGCTCGCGCCAGGCGTCGTAGTGCCTGAACATGCTCTTGCCCAACTCGTCCATCCACAGCCACCAGGCCAGCGCGAGGTTCTCGGGGCCGTCGGGTTCCGGTGGATTCCGGGAAAGCGTGGCGTCAGGCTGTTCCGGCAACTCGTAGTCGCACAGGCGCTCGACGCTGCTGTGCGAAAAGCCGGGAATGACAGTGCTCACTGCAATGCTCCTTCGGGGGCGGCGCTTTCTTCTCTGCCGCCCGGAACAACAACTCCCCGGGGGCGATTGAAGCAGGAACCGGTGCCCCGCCGTATCGGACTATCCCGAATGAAAACAAAGGTCTACGGAAATCCGTGAGTCCCGGCGGCGCACGACGCGCACCGCCACGTTCGTCCGATCCGACGATGCCGGCCGGCCCCGCCGGCATCACACTCGGGCGGAGCATTCCGACAGGAGACGACGAACATCATGGCCTGGGCACTCACGACCGCGGAGGCCGCGTTCCGCGACGAGGTCAGAGACTTTCTCGCGCGCGAGCTGACGCCCGAGCTGCGCGCCGCTGGCCGGCGCAGCTCCGGCATCTTCAGCGACCACGAATTCGGCAACCGCTGGCACCGCATCCTCGCGAAGCGCGGCTGGAGCGTTCCGCACTGGCCGGTGGAGCACGGCGGCACCGGCTGGTCGCCGATGCAGCACTACATCTTCTCGGCCGAGCTGGCGGCAGCCGACGCACCGCCGCGCGCGCCCATGGGCCCGGGCATGGTGGCGCCTGTGATCATCGCCTTCGGCACCGAGGCGCAGAAGCGCGCGTGGCTGCCCGGCATCCGCTCGGGCGAGGACTACTGGTGCCAGGGCTATTCCGAGCCGCAGTCGGGCTCCGACCTGGCCTCGCTGCAATGCAAGGCGGTGCGCGATGGCAGCCACTACGTCATCAACGGCACCAAGATCTGGACCACCCACGCACAGTACGCCAACCGCATGTTCTGCCTGGTGCGCACCACGTCGGGCGGCAAGCCGCAGCAGGGCATCAGCTTCCTGTGCTTCGACATCCCGGCGCCGGGCATCACCATCCGGCCGATCATCAGCATCTCGGGCGACCACGAGCTCAACCAGGTGTTCTTCGACGACGTGCGCGTGCCGGCCGAGGGGCTCATCGGCGAGGAGAACCAGGGCTGGACCATCGCCAAGTACCTGCTGCAGCACGAGCGCGGCGGCGCGTGGGCGCCGATGCTGCGCGCCCGCCTGCGCCGGCTGCAGGCGGCGGCCGATGCGGCTTTCGCGGCCGCGGCGCACGACACGCACGAGGCCGACGACATGGCCCTGCGCCTCGCCGAGGCCGAATGCGCCATCGACGCGCTCGAGGCCACCGAGCTGCAATCGCTGCGTGCCCAGGCCCGCGGCGAGCCGCACGGCATACGCCCGTCGATGGGCAAGGTGCTGGGCTCCGAGCTGCGCCAGCGGCTGACCGAACTCGGCGTCGAAATCGCCGCCCACTACGCCGCGGCCGATCTGCCACTGGACGACGGCCTGCAGGGCGGCGAGCTGCCCATTCCCGAGGACGCCGTGTTCTCCATGTCGGCCTACCTCAACGACCGCGCCGCTTCGATCTACGCGGGCTCCAACGAGGTGCAGCGCAACATCGTCGCGGCCCACCTGCTGGCGAACTGAGGCTCTTCGATGACGACAGCCACCACCGAGCGCGACGACACCCTGGCGATGCTGCGCGACAGCCTCGCGCGCTACCTCGACGACAACCACGGCTTCGAGCAACGCCTGTACGCGCTGCGCAAGGCCGACGACGCACCACCGCCGTTCTGGCGCGGCCTTGCCACCGAACTCGACCTGCTGGGCGCGGCCCTGCCCGAGTCGGCGGGTGGCCTCGGCGGCGGCATGGCCGCGCACCTCGCGCTGATGGAGACGCTGGGCGGCGCGCTCGCCGCCGAGCCGTACCTGTCGACGATGGTCATCGGCGCAGGCCTGCTGCAGCGCAACCCCGGCGCACAGGCCGACGCGCTGCTGGGGCGCGTGGTCGCGGGCGAGGCCGTGCTCGCGTTCGCGCACGGCGAGCCGCAAAGCAGGCATGACCGCGCCGACGTGCAGACCGAATTCGTGCGCGATGCCGACGGCTCCTTCCGCCTGAACGGCCGCAAGGCCGTGGTGCACGCAGCACCATGGGCCAGCCACCTGCTCGTGAGCGCGATCGGCAGCGCCGGCCTCTCGCTGTTCGTCGTCCCGAAGAACACGCCCGGCCTGCGCCTGCGCGCTTATCCGACGCGCGACGGCGGCCGCGCCGCCGACATCGTCTTCGACAACGTGCGCCTGCCGGCCGACGCATTGCTGGGCGAGGAGGGCGGCGCACTGCCGAAGATCGAACAGGCGCTCGACGAGGCCACGCTCGCTGTCTGCGCCGAGTCCATCGGCGTCATGCGCCGCCTGATGCGCGACACGCTCGACTACGTGCGCCAGCGCAAGCAGTTCGGCGTGCCGATTGCCAGCTTCCAGGTGCTGCAGCACCGCCTGGCCGACATGCACATGGCGCTGGAGCAGGCCGCAGCGCTCACCGCCAGCGTGGGTGAAATCATCGACGACGCATCGAGCGGCGAACGTGCGCGTGCCGTCTCGTCCGCCAAGGTGGCTGCCGCCAAGGCATGCAAGGCGGTCGGGCAGGGCGCGGTGCAGCTGCATGGCGGCATGGGCATGACGGAGGAGCTGGCAGTCGGGCATTACGTGCGCCGCGCCACGCTCATCGAGGGCCAGTTCGGCCCGCCGTCCTGGCACCTGCGCCGCGTCGCGAAGCTGCGCGCAGCCCTGGTGCAGGCGCAGGCGTAGCGCATTCGTCGCTTTCGACGATGCGGCGCCGTGGGGCCGGCGCCAAGATGTCTCCACACACAGGAGACAGACCATGGCAGGTCCACTGCAAGGCCTTCGGGTGATCGAGATGGCGGGCATCGGCCCCGGCCCGTTCTGCGCGATGCTGTTCGCCGACATGGGCGCGGAGGTGATCCGCATCGAGCGCCCCGGCACGCGCACCGCGCCGCACGACATCCTCGCGCGCGGACGCAGCACGCTGCAGGTCGACCTGCGCGCGGAAGGTGCGGCGCAGTCCGTGCTCGACGCCATCGCCAAGGCCGACGTGCTCGTCGAGGGCTTCCGCCCCGGCGTGATGGAGCGGCTGGGGCTGGGCCCCGCCGAATGCCACGCACGCAACCCGCGGCTGGTGTACGGCCGCATGACCGGCTGGGGCCAGCACGGCCCGCTCGCGCACGCTGCGGGGCACGACATCAACTACATCGCCATCAGCGGCGCGCTGCACGCCATCGGCCGCGCGGGCGAACCGCCGGTGCCGCCGCTGAACTACGTGGGCGACTTCGGCGGCGGCGCGATGCTGTTGGCCTTCGGCATCCTGGCCGCGTTGCACGAGGCGAAGAACTCCGGCCAGGGCCAGGTGGTCGATGCCGCCATGACCGACGGCGCGGCGCTGCTGTCGGCCATGATGTACGGCTTCAAATCGGCGGGGCAATGGAGCAACCAGCGCGGCGAGAACATGCTCGACGGCGGCGCGCACTTCTACGACACCTACGCCTGCGCCGACGGCAAGTACGTGGCGGTGGGCGCCATCGAGCCGCAGTTCTACGCGTTGCTGCGCGAGCGCTGCGGCATCGCCGACGACACCGCATTCGACGCGCAGATGGACGCCGACCGCTGGCCGCTGCTCAAGCTGCGCATGGCCGACGTGTTCCGCACGCGCACGCGCGACGAGTGGTGCGTGCTGCTCGAAGGCAGCGACGCCTGCTTCGCGCCCGTGCTCGACTGGGACGAGGCGCCGGAGCACCCGCACAACGTGGCGCGCGGCACCTTCGCCAACGTGGGCGGCGTGGTGCAGCCCGCGCCCGCGCCGCGCTTCAGCCGCACCGCGCCGGTGCTGCCGCAGGCGACCGCGCGCGACGACGGCCCTGCCGTGTTGCGCCGCTGGGGCGTGGCGGCGGATGCGATCGCGCCTCTTGCGCCTCTTGGCAGTGCCTGAAGGAGACAACCTCGTGTTCCTCACCCAACCCCTGCACAAGGGCCGCCGCGAGAAGGCGAAGGCCATCGCCATCGTCTGCGGCGGCACCAGCCTCGATTTCGCGACTTTCACCGACCGCGTCGCGCGCCTGGCCACCGTGCTGAAGCAGTTCGGCATGGCGAGCGGCGACCGCGTCGGCATGCTGAGCCTCAACTCGCACCGCTTCGTCGAATACTTCTTCGGCACCTGGTGGGGCGGCGGCGTCATCAACCCGGTCAACATCCGCTGGAACCCGAAGGAGGTCGCCTACTCGCTGGACGACTGCGACACCCGCATCCTGCTGGTCGACGACCTGTTCGTGCCGATGGTGCCGGCGCTGCGCCAGCTCTCGGCGTCGCTGCGCACGGTGGTCTATTGCGGCGACGGCGCGGTGCCCGAGGGCATGGTGGGCTACGAGGCGCTGCTGGCCAAGGCCGAGCCAGCGGAAGACGCGCCGCACGGCACCGACGAGCTCGCGGCCATCATGTACACCGGCGGCACCACCGGGCAGCCCAAGGGCGTGATGCTCACGCACGGCAGCCTCTGCATCAACGCGCTGAGCACGGTCGCGGCACTGCCGCGCGATGCGCAGAACGCGGTGTCGCTCGTCGCGGCGCCCATGTTCCATGTGGCGGGCTGCGGCGCCTCGATCCAGAACCTGCTGCGGCTGATGCCGATGCACGTGCTGCCCATGTTCGACGAGCTGGCGGTGCTGCAGGCCGTGCAGTCCGCGCGCATCACCGAGATGTTCATGGTGCCGACCATGATCAAGCGCGTGATCGAGCATCCGCGCTTCGCCGACTTCGACCTGTCGAGCCTGCGGCTGCTGTTCTACGGCGCGGCGCCCATCGACGCCGCGCTGCTCGACCAGGCGATGCGCGCGATCCCGAAGGCCGCCTTCGCGCAGGTCTACGGCATGACGGAGCTCTCGCCCGTGGTCACCGCGCTGTCGCCGCATTGCCACCAGCCGGGCCCCGATCGCGACCGACTGCTGCGCTCGGCGGGAACGCCGGTGCCCATTGCCGAGATACGCATCGTCGACGGCGAAGACAGGGAGGTGCCGCCGGGCCAGGTCGGCGAGATCGTCGCGCGGCCCGATGGTCATGAAGGGCTACTGGAACAAGCCGAGGGAAACCGAGGCCGCGCTGCGCGGCGGATGGATGCACACCGGCGACGGCGGCTACATGGACGACCAGGGCTTCGTGTTCGTGGTCGACCGCATGAAGGACATGATCGTGAGCGGTGGCGAGAACGTGTATTCGGCCGAGGTCGAGAACGCCATCGCGCAGATGCCGCAGGTGCTGATGTCAGCGGTGATCGGCGTGCCCGACGACAAGTGGGGCGAACGCGTGCACGCGGTGATCGTGCGACGCGAGGGCATGGCGCTGGAGGCCGAGGCCGTCATCGCCCACTGCCGCGAGCCCTTCTGGGCCGGCAGGGAACGGCGCGTGGGCTGAGCCGCGCCGATCGGATACGACAGAAAAGAAAGCAAAGGAAGACAACATGGCCATCGATTTCCGCCGCTCCTGGAGCGACGAAGACCTGGAGCTGTACCGCGACAACGTGGTGCGCTTCATCGAGACCGAAGTGCTGCCGCACGACGAGGAAGCCCGCAAGCGCGGCCACGTGGGCCACGAGGTGTGGCGCAAGGCCGGCGCGCTCGGCCTGCTGTGCGCCGACATCCCCGAGGAGTACGGCGGCGCCGGCGGCGACTTCCGCCACGAGGCCGTGTTCTACGAGGAGATGTCGCGCCGCGCGCTCACCGGCATGGCGACCTCGGTGCACAGCATCGTGGCGCACTATTTCCTTAACCACGGCACCGAGGAGCAGAAGCGCAGCTACCTGCCGCGCATGGCGCGCGGCGACCTGGTGGGCGCGGTCGCCATGACCGAGCCCGGCGCGGGCTCCGACCTGCAGGGCGTGCGCACCCGCGCCGAGAAGAAGGACGGCGGCTACGTCGTCAACGGCTCCAAGACCTTCATCACCAACGGCTTCCTGGCCGGCGTGGTGCTGGTGGTGTGCAAGACCGATCCCGCGCAGGGTGCCAAGGGCACGTCGATCCTCATCGTGGAGACCGAGGGCTGCAAGGGCTTCCGCGTGGGCCGCGTGCTCGACAAGATCGGCATGAAGGCGCAGGACACCTCCGAGCTCTTCTTCGACGACGTGCGCGTGCAGGCCGACGCGCTGCTCGGCGGCGTGGAGGGCCAGGGCTTCTTCCAGCTCATGAGCGACCTGCCCTACGAGCGCACCATCATCGGCCTGAGCGCGCTGGCCACCATGGAAGGCGCCTACCAGGCCACGCTCGACTACGTGCGCGACCGCAAGGCCTTCGGCAAGCCCATCGCCGAGTTCCAGAACACGAAGTTCAAGCTGGCCGAGATCGCCACGCAGATCAAGGTGGGCCGCGCCTTCATCGACCGCTGCATCGAAGACCTGGTGGCCGGCAGGCTCGACACCGCCACCGCCTCCATGGCCAAGCTCTGGGGCTCGGAGGCGCAGGGGCGCGTGATCGACGAGTGCCTGCAGCTCTTCGGCGGCTACGGCTTCATGAACGAGTACATGGTGGCGCGCATGTACGCCGACGCGCGGGTGCAGCGCATCTATGGCGGCACCAACGAGATCATGAAGGAAGTGATCGCCAGGGCGCTCTGAGCCCCGGACCGCGCCCGCTCAGGACAGCCGCCGGATCTCCGCCCGCGCGATCTCGCGGTGGTGGTACGAGGGCGACAGGCCGATGAACTGCGTGTATTTCTCGCGCGCCGCCTCGGTGTCGCCGGCGTCTTCCAGCTCCAGAGCCTCGAGCGTGAACTGGGTGAAGAGCCGGTTGGCGTCGTGCTCGCGCGCGGTGGCGGCCAGCGTCTTCGGCTGCAGTTCGGGCTGCGCGGCGTAGATCTGCCGCTGCACTTCGATCACCTCGATCAGCGCGCGGCCGATGCGCTGGATGTTCTCGTCCACGGGGTCGAGCCCGGTGCCGCGCACGTCCGTCGCGGCCTGGTCGAGCAGGTGCGAGGCAACTCGCAGCAGCTGGTGGATCCGCCTGTGTGTCATGTGCGGCCCGCTCCGTCCGGGCGACCGCTTCCGGGCTTCGCCGCTTCCGCGAAGCCGCTTCCTTGCAATTCACTCATCCGTTGTTCCGCTTGGCGCCGGAGGCCGTTGCGGCCCGCCCGCGCGACTGGCGCCCCAGGGCCGGCGAGGCCTCCCTGCCGGCTGCCAGGGCTTCTTCTTCCGTGCGCAGCTTGTCGGCGAGCTGGCTCGCACGCTCAGCGATGGCCAGGCTCTTGGCCGCCTCGGCGCCGTGCGTCTTCACCGAGAAGGCCTTGCTCACGCTGCCCTTGCCGGCGGTGTAGGTGATGGCGAGCCAGTAGCCGGGGTGGCTGGGGTTGGGCGTCTTGAAGTGCACGCCGCTCACGCCGCTGGTGTTGTTGCGCCGGGTGATCTCCGACTTCGATCGCTTGGCCGTGCGCGGTCCCGCCGCATGGGCCGACAGCCCCATGCGGATCGCCTCCTCGGCCGGATGGATGCGCGCCAGCCCCGTCATGCGCTCGAGTTGCCGCGCGCGCTCCTGGATCGCCAGCGCCTGCGCGTCGTCGCCCAGATCGGCCACGGAGAAGTCGGTGCGCAGGATCTCGTCGGGCGCGATGTAGGTCTTGGCCATCCAGGCGCGCACCCGGCCGTTCGGCGCGAGATGGTGGAACACGCCCGTCACGCCGGTGCTGTTGTTCGTCCGCTGCTTCTCGGCGCGCTCGCTGCGCGTCTGCGGCGGCATGCTGCGCACGATGTGGTCGCGCCAGTCCTGCGCGTGAAGCAGCGCCTGCTCCGCGCCGCCGTAGCTGGCCTTGCCGAACAGCCTGTGATGGCGAACGCCGTTGCGGACGATGGAAACTTCGAACCCCCAGGACCTGGAGTAGATGCCGTACATGGCTGCCGGGTTCGGGATACCTTTGGGCATTCTCGACTTGATGCTGCTACTTTCGTACTCAGCGCTGCTGATTCCGATGGGCTCCCCGACTTGCCCGCTGCTCTTTGGCGCGCGAATTTCGCGGCTATTTTGGCCGAAGCACAAAGGCAAATCAGCGCGTGCGGCCGCGCCTGAAAAAATATCATCGACCCGGGCACGCAAGCATCCGCCGGCCGCCGTGCGAACGGGGCCGGCCCCTGCGAATCGCGTGTTCACTGCTGCGGCCTTGCCCCGGCGGCCAGGCCGTGCGGGCGAGCACCCTGGCGGGGCTCCTGCAGGTAGGGAATCGAGAGCGCGCCGGCCGCGGCCTGTTGCATGTGCACCAGCTTCTGCTCGAGCTGGCGTTCGCGCTCCTCGATCGCCAGCAGCTTCGCCTTCTCGGCCCCGTGCTCCTTGATGGAGAAGGCCTTGCTCACGCTGCCCTTGCCGGCGGTGTACGTGATGGCCAGCCAGTAGCCCGGATGGCCCGGGTTCGGCGCCTTGAAGTGCACGCCGCTGACGCCGCTCGAATTGGTGCTGCGCTTGATCTCCGATTTCGAGCGCTTGTTCGACAGCTGCTCCGGCGCAAAGGCCGGCGGGCTCGTGCGGATCGCCTCCTCGGCCGGATGCAGCTTGGCCAGCCCGTCCATGCGGTCGAGCTGGCGCGCGCGCTCCTCGATGGCCAGCGTCTGCGCCGCCTCGCCCATCGTGTTCACGGGGAAGTCGGTGCGCAGGATCTCGTCCTGCCCGATGTAGGTCTTGGCGACCCAGGCCCTCACCTTGCCGCCCGGGGCGACCTGGCAGAACACGCCCGACACGCCCGTCGTGTTGTTGATCCGCAGCTTCTCGGCCCGGTCGCGCCGGGGGACCGGCGGCACGCTGCGCACCACGCCGTCACGCCAGTCCTGCGCCTGGCGCAGCGCCTGCTGGTCGCCGCCGTAGCTGGCGCGGCCGAACTGCTTGAAGTAGCGCGTGCCGTTTCGCACGATCGACACCTCGTAGCCCCAGCTGCGAGGGTAGATGCCATACATGGCTGCGGGATTGGGGATTCCTTTGGGCATGGTGCTTCGGCTTGAGTCCGCTCTCTGGTGCTTTCGATGGCTCCCTGCGCCGGTCGCGCGACTCTCCGCGTCGCCGCGCTGCTTGCGCTATCGCAGCAGTTGGAAGTCTTCGGGGGAATGCTAGGGACGCCCGCAGTGGCGGGGTATCACCGGAATCCGTAGTTCAAGGGGTAGCCGGTGCGGAGGAGAAGCTGAATGTAGGCCTATCGGATTACACCGAGCCTGCGCGCGATCGCCACCGCCTGCGTCCTGCTCTTCGCATCCAGCTTCATGTTGATGTTGCGCAGGTGCGTGCGCACCGTGCTGTCCGACACGAAGAGCTTCTCGGCCATCGCGTTGTTCGAGTAGCCCTCGGCCAGCAGCTGCAGCACTCGGATCTCCTTGCGCGTGAGCGGCTCCTTCATCGCGTCGCCGCCGGCCGGCGCTTCGGCTTCGGCCGCGCCAGTCATCGGGCCCACGGCCTGCAGCAGGCGCTGCAGGTGGTCCGCGAGGATCGGGTCGATGGTGGCGCCTTCCTGCATCGCCGCGGCGCAGCGATGGACCAGCGGGCCCACGGCGGGCCCCTCGTCGAGGATCAGCCGCATGAAGCCTTCCTGGCTGGCCGCCTGCAGCACTTCGCCGAACTGCTCGACGGCGGCCGACAGGTCGCCGGCGCGCTGCAGCGCCAGCGCGCGCAGCACCCTGAGCTTGAGCGCGCGCCGGTTGCGGGCCACGGCGAGTGCGGCGTGCAGCTCCGCGTCGAGCACGCCCAGCGCCGCGCGCGCGTCGCCGAATGCGATCTCCCAGCGCGCCTTGGCCAGCGCGAGGTAGTCGAGGTCGTGCGCGGGCAGGCGCTGGCGCAGTTCGCGTTGCCACAGCGCGGGGTCGTCGGCGCGCAGCAACTCGTCGTGCGACGCGGGGCCGTTGCCCTGCAGCAGCAGCATGCGCGAGCGCTCCAGCTTGGCGCCGGCCACCACGCGCGGCAGCTGGCGTGCGTGGCCCAGGTACTCGAGCTCGGTCAGGGCCTGGAAGGCCGCGTCGATGTCGCCCGCGTGGAAGGCCAGCCGCGAGCGCATCACGTGGCTCAGGATCATGTGGTCGGGCAGGCCCACGTCGCGTGCCAGCGGCAGGTACACGTTCAGCAGGCGCTCGGCCTGCGCGAGCTGGTTGGTCTCGTACACGGCGCCCGCGTACAGCACGCCGGCCCATGCGTTGCCGTGGCTGTGGTTGTACGACACCGCGTGCGTCGAATCGACCGCCATGCGCAGCCGCGCGGTGGCCTGCCGCAGCCGGCCCTCGTGCAGGTCGAACAGGCCCGCCAGCGACTCGGTGTACATGCGGTTGAAGGCGCTGTTGCCCTGCTGGCGCCGCGCCGCGTCGAGCAGGCGCCGCGCCTCGTGCTGGTCGCCGCGCACCGCGAGGATGTGCGCCATGGCGTTGAGCAGCACGCTGTCGGCGAAGGCGAGGCCGGTGGGCAGGCGCGCGAGGCTCTGGCGGCCGGCCTCGTAGGCCTCGTCGTGACGGTCCTGCATGGCCAGCAGCAGCGGCACCAGCGTGTGGGCGCTCGCGCGCACCTCGGCGATGGGGCTGTCGAGGCAGCCCGACTTCTCGAGCTGCCGCATCGCGTCCCACGGGCCGTGCGTGAAGCAGGTGGCCCACAGCGAGATCGGCTGCAGGAACGGGTGCTCGCGCAGCTGGTGCTCGGGAATGGCCGAGAACCAGCGTGCCAGCATGCGCATGCGGCCCTCTTCGAGGAACTGCGCGGCGTGGCTGTCGAGCAGGTTCAGCGCATGCGGATGGTCGCCACCTTCGATGGCATGGTCGATGGCGGGCACCGGCCGGCCGTGCGACTCGTACCAGCCCGAGGCCGCGAGATGCAGCCGCGCGGGCTCGCCGGGAGTCTCGCGCGCGAGCTGCGCGCGCAGGAAGTCGGCGAAGAGGCTGTGATAGCGCCATGCATCGCCGTCGCCACTCACCGGCGTGAGGAACAGGTTCGAAGCGGCCAGCTGCTCGAGGATGGCTGCGCAATCCATGCGCGGGCACAGTGCCTGGCAAACAGAGGCGTCGAGTTGCCGCAGGATGCTGGTGCGCAGCAGGAAGTCGCGGATCTCCTTCGGCTGGTGCGCGAGCACGTCCTCGGCAAGGTAGTCGGCCACGGCACGGTCGGAGCCCGAGAAGCGCTCGACGAAACCGGTCGCGGTGCCGGTGCCGTGGCGTTCCAGCGCCATCGATGCGAGCCAGATCGCCGCTACCCAGCCCTCGGTCTTGCGGTGCAGCAGCGAGAGCATCTCCGGCGGCAGCGCCTGGCGAAGGCCGAAGAAGGCGCTGGTTTCCTCCAGGCTGAAGCGCAGCCGGTCGGTGTCGATCTCGGTCAGCTGTCCGCGCGCGCGCAGCCGGCCCAGGCCCAGGTCGGGCAGGCTGCGCGAGCCGATCACGATCTGCCCCCGGCGCGGCAGGTGCTCGACGATCTCGCGCATCAGGCCCAGCACGGCCGGCTCCTGCACCCGCTCGAAGTCGTCGAGGAAGAGCGTGAAGGGCGACTCGTGCGCGGCCAGCGCGGCCACCGCGTCGAAGGGGCTGCCGTTGCTGCCGCGCGGGTCTTCCACGCCCAGGCGCTGCACGGCCTCGGCCAGGCAGTCGAGAAAGCGCGAGACGTCGTTGTCCGCGCGGTCCAGCGTGAGCCACGCGGTGGCGATGCCCCGGGCCTCCATGCGCTCGCGGATCTGCGCCATGGCGGTGGTCTTGCCGAAGCCGGCAGGCGCGCGCACGAGCACCAGCTTCACGGCCGCCGAGGCGACCTCTTCCCCGATCGCGGTGCGCTGCACCTGCGTGGCGACGAAAGCCGGGGGATTGAGCTTGGTTTCGAGGATCCGGGGTGTGGGGGACTGCATGCGGCGCTGAAATCCCGTCGTTTCCGACGATGCGTGCGGTCGATTCTGCTTCCTAAACTGGATGTGGACAAACCATCCCAGACACCTCCAGGACACCTCAAGGACACCAGCAGATGCAACTCGATTCCAGCATTGCGGCCGTCGTCACCGGCGGCGCCTCGGGCCTCGGCGCCGCCACCGCGCGCCGCCTCGCGGGCCACGGCGTGAAAGTAGCGCTCTTCGACCTCAACGCCGAGCAGGGCGAGGCCCTGGCCAGGGAGCTCGGCGGCATCTTCTGCAAGGTCGACGTCACCTCCGAGGAACAGGTGGACGCCGCCTTCGCCAAGGCCCGCGCGGCGCACGGCCAGGAGCGCGTGCTCGTGAACTGCGCCGGCACCGGCAACGCCGTGAAGACCGCGAGCCGTGACAAGGCCACGGGCGAGATCAAGCACTTTCCGCTCGCGAATTTCGACCGCATCATCCAGATCAACCTGGTCGGCACCTTCCGCTGCATCGCCAAGTCGGCGGCGGGCATGCTCACGCTCGACACGCTGCAGGACGGCGAGCGCGGCGCCATCGTCAACACCGCCTCGGTGGCCGCGCAGGACGGCCAGATGGGCCAGGCGGCCTACACCGCCTCGAAGGCCGGCATCGTCGGCATGACGCTGCCGATCGCGCGCGACCTCATGAGCGAGGGCATCCGCGTGAACACCATCCTGCCGGGCATCTTCGACACGCCGCTGCTGCAGGGCGCGCCCGACAACGTGAAGGCCGCGCTGGCCGCGTCGGTGCCGTTCCCGAAGCGGCTGGGCAACCCGGCGGAGTACGCGACGCTGGCCGAGCTGATGATCACCAACGGCTATTTCAACGGCGAGAGCGTGCGGCTCGACGGGGCCATCCGCATGGCGTCGCGCTGAGCGGGCTCGTCAAGGGGCATACCTCAAACGGGGGATGTGCAGGCGTGCTCCTTTCGATTGAATTCGCAGCCAAGGCAGCACGGGCGGGCGACGCATCGGCCGCACCAAGTGCCATTGGAGGGGAATTCGATGAGCGCTATCGACGACGAGGTGACCAAGCGCCGTGCTGCGCTGGGAGATCCCGCCCTGAAGGGGGCGGAACACAAGTGGGGGCTGGCGCTTTCGGGTGGAGGTATTCGCAGCGCCACGTTCTGCTTCGGGCTGCTGAGTGCGCTGGCCAAGCAGCGCGCGCTGCTTCGTTTTGACTTGATCTCCTCGGTTTCCGGTGGGGGATACACAACCGCAATGCTGGGCCGGCTCTTCGGCCGGGCGACGGAGCGTGCGGACCTTGACCGCATCCAACAGGAAGTCGGCAAAGCCAGCGCGAGCTGGTTCGTCTGGTGGCTTCGCGCCAATGGCCGATATCTGATTCCCCGCGGAGCGCTCGACCGGACATTTGTTGCTGCGCTCTACTTGCGCAATCTGCTTGGCATCCACTTGGAGTTGGGGCTCATGGCTCTGCTCGCCGGGCTGGCTCTGGCTGCCTTGAATCTTGGGGCGTGGCAGCTCATGGCAGAGGCGGGCTATCACACATGGCCCAGCAACTATTTCATTCAGGCAACGTGGCTCCCGAAATGGTTTCCCGTGTCCTGGCTTGCGCTTCCGGTCGTGGGGCTTTTCGCGGCCACCTACGCGTCGGCCTATTGGGCCGTGCCGTGGATGCATGCAACGAGGAAGAATGGTGCGATCGGGATGATCTGCATCGGCGTTGTCGGCGCGAGTGCTGTGCTGTTGTGGTTGTTCTGGCTTTTCGGCAATCCGGGCAGCGAGTCTGGCTCGAACTTGAGAATCGTGCTGTGGAGCGGCTTCGGGTGCTTCGTGCTTGTCTGGATGAGCGGTGTCGGCATGGCCGCCTGTTCGCTGGGCTTGACCGGAGAGCGGGACGAGCATTCGATGCAGGCCGACAAGGCAAGGAATCAGCTAACGCGCAAGCTGGCCACGTCCTTCCGCGTACTTCTCGTCGTGCTGGTGATCGGGCTTGTAGACCGCATGGCGTGGTACCTGGCTTTCGAGCGGCAAGACCTGGCGAGCGCCGGTCTCTACTTGGCGATGGCTGCTGCGGTATTGCGAGCCCTGCTGCCACTTGCATCGAGCCTTGTTCCCGGCAGAAGTGCAGCAAAGACCTTGCTGGCGATCGGGCACATCCTGGGCTTCGTGCTGGCATTCCTGCTTTTCGCGTGGTGGGTGTCGTTGGTGCACAAGGCCGTGCTGGGGGCCCTCTTCTTCAGCCGGACTTTGGCGTTTTCGAGCGCGTGGACGGTCTTGGGCCTGTTCCTGGCGCCAGTGCTTGGCTACTTGCTACTGACGGGGCGCAACCTCGGGTTCCTGAACCTTTCATCCTTGCATTCCTTCTATCGGGCCCGTCTTGTCCGCAGCTACCTTGGTGCGGCCAATGGCAAGCGATTCGACCGGCCAGGCGTTCTTGGCGCACTCGATCATGTGCCCGCCATGCTGCCTTCTGCACTGGATACGGCTTCAGTCAACGATGTATGGCCCGACGACGACGTGAGCATGGAGGCATACAGGCCGCAAGACCTCGGAGGGCCGGTTCACCTGATCAACGTCTGCGTCAATCAAACCAAGGATCCCCGGGGACAACTCTTCAATCAGGACCGTCGAGGGCTGCCGCTGACCATTGCGTCCGGCGGTGCGATGCAGGTATCGCAGGATGGATGGGAGCCGCTGAAAGGCCGAGCCTCGATGACGCTCGGAACCTGGACGGCCATATCGGGCGCGGCCGTGGCACCGGGCCTGGGGCAACTCACGCGAGGAGGTATTGCCGCCCTGGCAACCTTTGCGGGACTTCGCTTGGGTTATTGGTGGAGCAAGGCGGAGCGTACGGGCCAGGCAGGTGCGAAAGGCGTTCGCTTCCTGGCGAAGTCACGGGGGTTGCTCAATGAAATGCTGGCCGTTTTTCAGGGCAAGGAAGGCCCCGACTGGTTTCTGACCGATGGGGGGCATTTCGAGAACACAGGAGCGTACGCGTTGCTTGCGGAGCGAACGGAAGTCATCGTCGTGGCGGACTGCGGGGCGGATCCCGACTATGCATTCAACGACATCGAGAATCTGGTGCGAAAGGCGCGCATTGATCTGCAGGCCGAGATAGATTTCCAGCGCCCGAGGGAGCTTTTCGGACCATGGCGAAATGGAGCACAGGTATCGCTGCCATTGCCGAAGGAGTTGCAAGCATTCGGATCACTCCAGGAGCTGGCGTCGAATGCCAGCAATGCATGCCTTGCGCTCGCGAAGATCACCTACGGGGGCGCAAAGAAGGGTCATGGCATCCTGCTGGTAATCAAGCCCAACATGTGCAAGGGTCTGCCAATCGACCTGCAGAATTTCAAGAAGCAATCGCCGGCATTTCCCCAGGAGACGACGGCCGACCAGTTTTTCTCTGAGGCTCAATGGGAGAGTTACTTCTTGCTCGGGCAGATTCTGGGAGGTCAGCTGAACCAGTCCTTCGTCGAATCGTTGCTCGAAGATTGCATCAAGGACACCCCGGAGTTCTTCGTCAAGGATGACTGCTCGGTAGAAATGCCTGGTGTCGAACGCGAAGGTAAAGGCAAGACCGCCAACGGGCGGCTGATTGGCGGAGTGACGGCCGTAGGTGCGTCGATCGGATTGGGCGCGGCGGCGACCCTCGGCGTCTCCGCCTGGCAGGCCATCGACAGTGTCAAGGAGTCCTATGCCAAACGCGTTGCCAGCGAGAGAGCCGCACTGGACGAACTGACGAAGCTTTGGGCCAACCTGCCTCCGCCGGCAGGATCTGGCGCAGTTGTGTCTTCGGACCTTCCGGGCTCGCTCGGAAAACTCGCGGGTGCGCTGGTGCGGACAGCCGACACGCTTTGCCCTGCCGGGGAGGCTGGCTGGTTCAACAGTTCCGTGCTTGCAACGCGCATATCGCGCGACGCCGTCGAGGGATGCAGGGCTTTGCCTTCCAGTGCGCGTTCTCAAGCATGCAATGTGCTGATCGAGGCGGCCAATCCAACCCTGAGAGGACGGCTGCCCGCATGTCTGTCATGGGCAGAATCCAAGAAGGCCGCTCTTCCGCCACCCCGCTACTGGGCTTACGACTATTCCAGGTCGGCGCGTTTCGATGACATGCATCCATGCAGCCCCTTCCGTGCCCAGTTGCTCAAAGATGAAGAACAACACGAAACCCGGTATGGAGTGCTGAGTGATCGCCAGAGCAAGAGCGAATATGCCCCCGGGCTCAGGAATGAAGGCGAGAGGCCATGCCCCAGACCTGATTGGGAAAGAGTCGTGGCCGTCAGTCTCCAGGAACTTGGAATAGATCCGGGCCAGAGTCAGAGTACTTCCGCTCCTGCGGTGACGGCAACGCCCTCGCAGAAGCCTGCGCCTGCATCAAAGTCGTCTGCCCCGCTTGGTCAAGCGTCCGCACCTGCAGTAGCGCCTGCACGTGCAGCAGCGCCTGCGTCCGCAGCGGCGCCTGCACCTGCAGCGGCGCCTGCGCCTGCAGCGGCGCCTGCACCTGCAGCGGCGCCTGTGCCTGCAGCGGCGCCTGCACCTGCAGCGGCGCCTGCACCTGCAGCGGCGCCTGCGCCTGCAGCGGCGCCTGCGCCTGCAGCGGCGCCTGCGCCTGCAGCGGCGCCTGCGCCTGCAGCGGCGCCTGCGCCTGCAGCGGTGCCTACGCCTGCAGCGGCGCCTGCGCCTGCAGCGGCGCCTGCGCCTGCAGCGGCGCCTGCGCCTGCAGCGGCGCCTGCGCCTGCAGCGGCGCCTGCGCCTGCAGCGGCGCCTGCGCCTGCAGCGGCGCCTGCGCCTGCAGCGGCGCCTGCGCCTGCAGCGGCGCCTGCGCCTGCAGCGGTGCCTACGCCTGCAGCGGTGCCTGCGCCTGCAGCGGCGCCTGTGCCTGCAGCGGCGCCTGCGCCTGCAGCAGCGCCTGCACCTGCAGCGACACCTGCGTCCACGGCAGCCTCCGCACCCGCGACGGTGCCCGCCGCTGCAGCCGAGCCTGCAGTGGCGTCAACACCTGCGGCGCCACCGTCTGCGGCAGCTCCGATGCCAAGTGCAGAGCCATCCTCAACTTCGCGATCGGCGAGTGCGTCAAGGGTGGGGGTCTCCGTTTCGCCCGAGCGTTGTCAGGGAATCACCGTGTACATCCAGATATACGACGGCAGCCAGCGTGACGGCGTCCGTGAGTACCGCGACGCATGGCAAAAAATCGGCGCCAGCGTGCCGCCGATCGAAAATGTCACCGATTCGGCGCGCAAGGCTGGGCGTCCTGCGCCCTCGCCGGTTCGCGGACCAACGGTGCGCTTCCACGATCAGGCATCCATCGATTGCGCTGTTGCTCTGGGGCCAGCCTTCGGATTCAAAGATTGGCGGGTAGAGCCTCTTTCTCCTCAACTCAAAGCCACTAGTCGAACGATTGAGGTATGGATTCCGCCGCCGGAAAAAGCCGCCCAATAGGAGGTGGAACTAGGCAATAGAAGGTAGTCGATACTGTCCGAGGGCATTCTGTTTGAGCGTAGCGAAAGCTGACGCACAGCACGTGGAACCCTGCGGCCGAGGAACTGAAAATCGTCTGTTCCGACGACGCCTCCCGCTGGGCGTGGCGCCAACAATTCTCCGAACCCCTGAACCCATCGGAGAACTCCCCATGCCCGAAGCATTCATCGTCGCCGCCGCGCGCACCGCCGGCGGCCGCCGCAACGGCCGCCTCGCCGGCTGGCACCCGGCCGACCTCGCCGCGCAGGTGCTCAACGCCCTGGTGGACCGCACCGGGGCCGACCCGGCGCTGGTCGAGGACGTCATCATGGGCTGCGTCGACCAGGCCGGCGAGCAGTCTTCCAACATCGCGCGCAACGCGGTGCTGGCGTCGAAGCTGCCCGAATCGGTGCCGGCCACCTCGGTCGACCGGCAGTGCGGCTCGTCGCAGCAGGCGCTGCACTTCGCTGCGCAGGCCGTGATGTCGGGCACCATGGACATCGTGATCGCCGCCGGCGTGGAAAGCATGACGCGCGTGCCCATGGGCATGCCCGTCACGCTGCCGTTGAAGAACGGGCTGGGCTTCTACGTGAGCCCGCTCATGGCGAAGCGCTATCCCGACGTGCAGTTCAGCCAGTTCACCGGCGCCGAGATGATCGCGAGGAACTACGGCATCGAGAAGGACGAGCTCGACCGCTATGCACTCGAGAGCCACAAGCGCGCCATCGCCGCCACGCAGGCAGGCCATTTCGAGCGCGAGATCGTGCCCGTGACCGTGCGCATGGCCGACGGCACCGAGCCTGGCGAGCAGCACACCGTGGACGAAGGCATCCGCTTCGACGCCACGCTGGAGAGCATTGCCGCGGTGAAGCTCATCGCAGAGGGGGGGCGCTGCACTGCCGCCACCGCCAGCCAGATCTGCGACGGCGCGAGCGGACTGATGGTGGTGAACGAGCGCGGCCTGAAGACGCTGGGCGTGGAGCCGCTCGCGCGCATCCACCACATGAGCGTGATGGGGCACGACCCGGTGATCATGCTGGAGGCCCCTCTGCCTGCCACGCAGCGCGCGCTGAAGAAGGCGGGCATGAAGATCTCCGACATCGACCTGTACGAGGTCAACGAGGCCTTCGCGCCGGTGCCGTTGGCCTGGCTGCAGACGCTGGACGCCGACCCGGCGCGGCTCAACGTGAACGGCGGCGCGATCGCGCTGGGCCATCCGCTGGGCGCGTCGGGCACCAAGCTGATGACCACGCTCGTGCACGCGCTCGGCCAGCGCGGCAAGCGCTACGGCCTGCAGACCATGTGCGAGGGCGGCGGCATGGCCAACGTGACCATCGTCGAGCGGCTCTGAGCATGGGCAGCGGCACCGACGAAGATCCGCTGCTGTGCGAGCGCGACGGCGACGTCGAGATCCTCAGCTTCAACATTCCGAAGCGGCTCAATCCGCTGACGGAGGGGCTCCAGCAGGCCCTGCGTGCAAGGCTCGCGCAGCTGCGCGAGGAAGCCGAGGCAGGCACGGTGCGCGCGCTGGTCCTCACCGGCGTGGGCAAGTCCTTCTGCGTGGGAGCCGATCTTTCGAGCATGGGCCCCGCCGGCGGAAGCGATGGAGGCGGCGGCAGCCTCGGCCAGCGCACGGCGAGTGCGATGGAGGCGCTGTCGAACCGGCTCATCGAGGACCTGCGCGGCATGCCTTTTCCGGTGGTGAACGCCGTCAACGGACCGGCGGCGGGCGCCGGCGTGGGCGTGGCGCTGGCAGCCGACGTCGTGATCGCGGCGCGCTCCGCGTACTTCTACCTGCCCTTCATGCCGCGGCTGGGCATCGTGCCCGACCTCGGAACCACGTGGTTCCTCGAACGGCTGGTGGGGCGTGCGCGGGCCGTGGGCATGTCGCTGCTCGGCGAGCGGCTTCCGGCCGAGCAGGCCGCGCAATGGGGCCTGGTGTGGGCCTGCGTGGACGACGCCGAGCTTCGCGCGCAGGCCGTGTCGGTGGCCCGGCGCCTGGCGAGCCTGCCCGCGCACGCGGCGCGCGAGATCCGCGCGGTGTACGAGTCGGCCGCGAGCCAGCCGCTGGTCGCGCAGATGAGCCACGAGGCGGCGCGCCAGCGCGAGCTGCTGGACCGGCCCGAGTTCGCCGAGGGCGTGAAGGCCTTCATGGAAAAGCGCGAGCCGGTGTTCCGCCGGAATGCCGCCGGGGCCGGGCCGCGCAGTCCATAGCCCGTTCCCGGGAGGGCGAAGCCCGGCGGATGCCAACATAATCGGGCCTCATGGGAGCTTCGCCAGCCATCCTCGATCCCCGCTCCATCATCCTGCTCGCCGGTGTCATGGGCGTCATGATGGCGCTCGTGGTGTTCTTCATGCGACGCAGCTATCCGCGCAGCATCCAGGGCCTGGGAGAGTGGTCGCGCGCGCCGCTGGTGGCGTTCGTGAGCACGCTGCTCTTCGCGGCACGGGGGTACTTCCCCGACTTCCTGACCATCGTGGTCGCCAACTTCGTGCTCTTCCAGGCCTGCATCCTGTACTACGCCGGCAGCCAGAAGTTCCTGTTCGGCCACGGCGACACGCGAGGCTGGACGGCGCTCAACGGCATGCTGGCGCTGCTGCTGTTCTGGTTCGGCATCGTGAAGCCCGACTTCGAGGTGCGCCTGCTGTTCGTCACCGCGGCGGTGTCGGCGCTGTTCTTCCGGCATGCGCAGCTGTACATGCGCCACAAGGGCCGCGTGTTCGGCAAGCGGCTCATGACCGGGCTGCTGCTGGCGCAGGCGCTTGTGGCGGGGCTGCGCTTCGTGTCCGTGGTCGCGGGCATGGCGGGCAGCGGACTCATGGAGGGCAGCTGGATCCAGTCGATCTACATCAGCATGTACTCGTTCACCGTCCTGCTGCTGTCCATCGCCGTCATCCTGATGGCCACCGACCGCGTGCACACCGAGTTCGAGTACCTGGCCACGCGCGACCCGCTCACCGGCGCGCTCAACCGCCGCGCGCTGCTGGACGCCTGCCACGGCGCGTTCGCCTCCGGCGAGCGTCGCGGCGCCTTGCTGATGGTGGACCTGGACCACTTCAAGAGCATCAACGACCGCTTCGGCCACCAGATGGGCGACGCCGTCCTGCGCGAGGCGGTCGGCCGCATGCAGCGCGCGGTCGGCGACAAGGGCCTGCTGGGTCGCTATGGTGGAGAAGAGTTCCTGGTGCTGCTGCCCGACGCCGGAAAGGCCGAGGCGATGGAAGTCGCGGCACGCCTCAGGCAGGCCATCGGCGAGCCCTTCCCGTCCGATTCGCCGATGGCCGCCGTCGGCTCGATCGCGGCGAGCATCGGCGTGGCGGCCGGCGAGGACAGCTCCGGCCGCACGGACATCGACGACGTGCTGGCGCTGGCCGATGCGGCGCTGTACCGGGCGAAGGAGATGGGGCGGGACCGGGTGATCGCGGCGGCCTGAGCGAGGGCTGCCCTGGCGCCTCGTCAGCCGGCGCTTTCCCAGTCGCAGCGCAGCCTGTGGCGGGCTCCGGAAAAAGTCAGCGTGCCTCGCGTCTTCGAGACGTTCAGCATCGCGGTGCGGCCCGAACCGCCGAGGCTGGTTCCCTTGAGGCTCATGACACGCCGCTTGTAGTCGACAGCCCTGTGCTGCAGCTCGAATCTTTCCTGCTGCGCTTCATCGTCGTCGGCGCGCGCCACGATCAACTGCGTCGGCTCGCCCGAAGAGAGCCGGAACTGGATCTCCGCCGAATACGGCTTGCCCTCGCACTGCATGCTGCCGGTGGCGAAGGCCGGGGTCGAGCATGCGAGCAAGAGGGCAGCTGTCGACAGGATGCGCGATGGCTGGATGCTCATGCGTCGGACGATGACAGGGGAAGGCCGTCGAGTCCTTCGTCGACTCGCTCAGCGCCGCAGCCTGCGCAAGAACGGGCAGCCGGCGTGCGAAGCGGCTTGCCACATGCGTGGCACGGCGGGCCGTACAGGCTCAGGCGGTGATGAAGGATCGCGTTCGGATTGGTTTCCTTGAAGCCGGTGATGCTCTCATAGGCCTCCAACGTCAGGTAGCCCAGGCCGCGCTGATGGGACTCAGCCAGGCTGCAGCCGGTTTCTTCGCGATACTTCTGCGCCTGAGCGATATAGCCCATCGGATGAGCGAGCTGCCACTCTTCCTCGGTGAGCATCGGCATGTCGGTCTTGCAGCGCCAGCAGTAGAGGGTGCGAGGCATCGAGAGCGTGTTCCTGATGAATGTTGCGGCGATCGGTCACTTGGCCGGATGAAGC
This sequence comes from Variovorax sp. YR750, assembly GCF_900109805.1. Lineage (NCBI taxonomy): Bacteria > Pseudomonadati > Pseudomonadota > Betaproteobacteria > Burkholderiales > Comamonadaceae > Variovorax > Variovorax sp. YR750. The sequence continues at coordinate 71,705 of NZ_FOBJ01000014.1, read as the reverse complement.
CGATGTTCCGGCTCCGCACGATGCGGACATCCCTGGCGACGGTGCGCAGCATTCTGCCCGCGGCGGTTCATGCCGATGGCTGCGTGCCCCTTGCGCGCCATCGCACCGCGCCGCTCGCGAGCACGATCCCCGGCACCACCAGTGCGAGCGCCAGCAACACGGCACCTGTAACGGGCTCGTTCATCCACGCTGCCGCGCCCAGCGTGGTCAGCACCGGCACCAGTGCCGCGGAAAGCGAGGCGCGCGGCGCACCGAGCCTGGCGACGGCCACCATGTAGACCACCAGCCCCAGAAAGCCGGCGATCACGCCCTGCATCACGGCCTGCAGCGCTACATCGGGCCATGGTGCATCGAGCAGCTTCGGCGCGCCTGCGATCAGCCATGCGGGCAGCAGCATCAGCGCCGACCATCCGTTCACGAAGGCCGCGCCCTGCCAAGGTGTGAGCCCGCAATGCGCGAACGCCAGCGAGTGCGCGGCCCAGAGCATGGCCGCCGCGAGAAAGAGCAGGTCGCCGCGCCAGTCGAGCGAACCGCTGCTGAAGCTCCCGCCGGCGAACAGCGCCATGCCGACGGCGATGCAGGCCAGCCCCGCGAGCCTGGTGCCGTCGACCTTCTGCCTCGTGTGAATCCATGCGCCGATGGCGGTGAAGAGCGGCAGGCTGCCCGCCATGAAGATGCCCATGTGGCTCGCGGGCGCCCATTGCGCGCCGGCCAGCACCAGCAGGCCGAAGGGCAGGCCGCCGCCGATGACGAACACTGCGAGCACCAGCCGCGATGCCTTTGGCGCGATGCGCGCCCTGCCGAACCACAGCGGCGCGAGCAGCAGCGCGGGAATGCCGTAGCGCATCAGCGCCAGGTCCATCGGCCCGAGCGTGGTGGTCACGCCGTGGCGCGAAACGAGCTGCCAGGCGCTGCCGATGACGGCTGCGGCCAATGCGGCGAGCAGTCCGGTGAAGAGACTCCGATCGATCATCGCGGCGAGTCTCGCGGAGGCCCCGCGCGGCGGCTATCAAATTCGTGCGCTGCTGTTGCCGCTCTTGCTGCTGCCGGCCAGCACGCGGCGGGCTTCGCCCAGCGTCACGCCCACTTCGCGCCGGAACACCGCGCCCAGGTGGCTCTGGCTGCAGAAACCGAGATCGTGCGCGATGCCGGCGAGGTCGGCGTCGCCATCGGCCAGCCGTTCCATGGCCGAGGCGAGGCGCAGGTGCTGGCGATACTGGTGAGGGCTCAGGCCGGTCTCGTGGCGGAAGCTGCGCGCCAGGTGGAAGGGAGAGCGGGAGACCGCGTCGGCGAGTTCGTGCAGCGAGAGCCGCGTGTCGCGATCGGCGGTTTCCGCGAGCAGCCGTCTGGCGCGCGCGACCGCGCCCGTCAGCGGCGACTGCCGCCGGGACGTTCCGAGTTCGTCGACCAGCGATGCGATGGCCACCGTGCCGCCATCGCCCGCACGCAGCCGATGCTGCGCCGCATGAACCCGGTACAGCGACCTCGGCGAGAGCAGGCAGAACGCGGGCGCCGCATCGTCGGCGCGACTCGGCCGGTGCCGGCTGACCACCAGGCTGCGGCGGGTGGCGTGCGTTGAGGGGCGCAGCTGGTAGACCATGGCGTCGGCCAGGTGCATGGCGGTGAGCCCGTCGACTTGCCAGGTGCTGCCGCCCCAGCGCAGGTCGAGCATCGTGCGGCCGACGGGGAAGATGATGCGGCGCGATTCCAGCGTGTAGGGGCCGCTCCAGCCGGGCTCTTCCTTCGCGTGCGAGCGCAGGTGTTCCACCGTGAACTCGTGTCCGGCGTACAGGAGCGTGCGGTCGTGGGGCATGGCGGCATTCTGCGCGCGAGGGCCGCCAGCGGCCTATTTCTTGTTGTCGTCGCCCCAGCGCCAGCGAGGCGGCTCGCCCTTGAGCCAGCAGACCGCGACGAGCGCGAGGGTCGGAATCGCGAGGCCGAGGAAGAAGCGCAGCGGTTCGTGCCCGGGGTGAAGCGAATACACCGCCGTCAGCACCAGCGCGGCGTAGATGGCGATCACTACCCAGCCTTGCCAGCGATTGGGAAGCCCCCAACCCCAGCCGTAGCGCTTGGCGGGAAACCAGTAGGGCTGTTGTCGTTTCTGCATCGAGTCTCTCCTTGCGGAACCCGGGCGGATTCTGTCCGCCTTGCCTGAAGAGATCCTGAGCGTCCGGGCGATGGCCGGCTCAGGCAAACGGAAACGGCCCTTCCATCGCCCCGATGTGGCTGACATGGCTCACCATGCCATGCGCTTCGCTCCACAGGTGCAGCATGCAGCCCGGCCTGCCCATGTACGACGCTGGTGCCGCGTCTTCGGCCAGCTGCAGCGCGATCTCGGTCGTGCTGCTCGGGCAGGCGCAAACAACAGTGCCCGCCCAGCGCCGAAGCATCGTGCGGTGCACGTGGCCGCACAGCACCAGTTCGATGTTGGGTGCGTCGCGCACGATGGTCTCGAGCGGTGCCGTGTCCATGTAGCGGTACGCGTCCATGTAGGGAATGCCGCTCGTGAAGGGCGGGTGATGCAGCATCAGCAGCGTCGGCTTCGTGCGCTCGGCCTCCAGCGTGCGCCGCAGCCATTCGAGGCCCCGCGCATCGATGCCGCCGTGATGAAGCCCGGGAATGCACGAGTCCAGCGCCACGATGCGCACGGGATGGTCGTCGATGCAGTAGTGCAGCGCGCCTTCGGCCGGCAGGTAGGCGTGGTCCGCGAAGGCCGCGCGAAAGTTCTCGCGGCTGTCGTGGTTGCCGGGAATCACGAGATGCGGAATCTCCAGCTTCGCGAGCAGGCGTCGGACCTGTGCGTATTCATCGGGGCGGCCCTCGTCGACGAGGTCGCCGGTCAGCAGCACCAGGTCGGGCCGCCGGTCGAGCGCGTGCAGGTGGTCGATGGCTTCCTCGAACATTCGGTTCGAGTCGGCCACGCCCTGGTAGAGCTGGCCGGCAGGACGGATGTGCGGGTCGGAGATCTGCGCGATGAGCATGCGGTGAGGCCTGGTGTTGCTGTCGCCGCGAAGGCAAGCACGATCCGTTCCGCCGCGGGCTCAGATGCCGGTGAACTCCGCCACTTCCGACAACGGCGCGCGCTCGGTCACCAGCGCATCGATCGGCCGGCTGCGGTCGGCATAGCCGATGGACATGCCCGTGAACAGCATGCGCTCGGGCGGCAGCGCGATGAAGCTGCCGATGGTCTGCGGATAGATCGCCCAGCATTCCTGCGGGCAGCTGTCGAGCCCTTCGGCGCGCAGCAGCAGCATCACGTTCTGCAGCACCATGCCGAGGTCCGACCACTGCGGCGGGCCCATGCGTCGGTCGACGCTGCAGAAAAGCGCGAGCGGCGCGCCGAAGAACTGGTAATTGCGAGCGAACCATTCGCGGCGCGCGGCCTTGTCCTCGCGCGGAATGCCCAGGCGCGCGTACATCGCCTCGCCCACTGCGAAGCGGCGGTCGCGGTAGGGCGCCACGAGTTCGCGCGGGTAGATGTCGTACTCGCTGCCTTCGCCGGTGGGCGCCTCCTGCACGCGCGTGCGCATGATCGCCTTGAGCTCGGCGAGCTTTTCCCCGCCCATCACATGCAGGTGCCAGGGCTGCAGGTTGCCGCCGGAGGGCGCGCGCAGCGCCTGCTCGAGCACGCGACGGATGACGTCGCCGGGCACCGGCGTGTCGAGAAATTCGCGCACCGAGCGGCGGGTGGCGATGGCGTCCTGAACGTTCATGCAAAAGTCCTCTTGGGGATCGATGCTAGGGGCAACCCTCGGATGGCCTCAATCGTCCGTTCCGACGATGCCGCGGAGCATGGCCGCTGCCTAGCATCCGGCCAGCGTACAGGAGACAAGACATGTTCGGATTGATGCAAGACCGCCCGCTGCTGATCTCGTCGCTCATCGACTATGCGGCCACCTTCCATCCGCACGCGGAGATCGTGGGCCGCACGGTCGAAGGGCCGGTACATCGAACGAACTACGCCGAGGTCAGTCGCCGCGCGAAGCAGGTGGCCAATGCCTTGAAGACGCTGGGCATCGAGCCCGGCGACCGCGTGGGCACGCTCGCGTGGAACACCTGGCGGCACCTCGCGCTGTACTTCGGCGTTTCGGGTTCAGGCGCGGTGCTGCACACCGTGAATCCGCGGCTCTTTCCGGAGCAGATCGACTACATCGTCAACCATGCCGAAGACAAGGTGCTGTTCTTCGACACCACCTTCGCGCCGCTGGTGGAGAAGCTCGCGCCTGGCCTGAAGTCGGTGCGTGCGTTCATCGCGATGACCGATCGCGCGCACATGCCGGCCATCGACGTGCCCAACCTGCTGTGCTTCGACGAACTCGTCGGCTCGCAGAGCGCCGACTACGACTGGCCCGAGTTCGACGAGCGCACCGCCTCGTCGCTTTGCTACACGTCGGGCACCACGGGCAACCCGAAGGGCGTGCTGTATTCGCATCGCTCCACCGTGCTGCATTCGCTGATGGAATGCGCGCCCGACACCTTCGGCGTCAACTCGCAGATGACGCTGCTGCTCGCGGTGCCCATGTTCCACGCCAACGCATGGGGCATGCCGTATGCGGCGGCGATGACCGGCATGAAGCTGGTCATGCCCGGTCCGCACATGGACGGCCAGAGCCTCTACGAGCTGATGCGCGACGAGAAGGTCGACTTCTCGCAGGCCGTGCCCACCATCTGGCTGATGCTGTTCCAGTACTTCGATGCGCATCCCGAGATCGACACGCGCGCCATCGGCCTCAAGCGCATCGGCGTGGGCGGCGCGGCCACGCCGCGCAGCATGATCGAGCGCTTCGAGCGCGACTTCGGCGCCGACTTCGTGCAGGGCTGGGGCATGACCGAGACCAGCCCCATCGGCGTGATCGGCAACCTGCTGCCCAAGCACCTGTCGATGCCGAAGGAAGAACAGACGCGCGTGAAGATGCGCCAGGGCCGCGGCGTGTGGGGCGTGGAGCTGAAGATCGTCGGCGAGGATGGCCGGCGCCTGCCGCACGACGGCAAGGCCTTCGGCCACCTGCACGTGCGCGGTCCGTGGATCGCGAGTGGTTACTTCAAGAGCGAGGGCGGCCCGGTGCTCGATGCGGAAGGTTTCTTTCCGACGGGCGACGTCGCCAACATCGACGAGGACGGCTACGTGCAGCTGGTCGATCGCGCGAAGGACGTCATCAAGTCGGGCGGCGAGTGGATCTCGTCCATCGACCTCGAGAACGCGGCGAGCCTGCACCCCGCGGTGGCCGAAGCGGCGGTGATCGGCATCGCGCATCCGAAGTGGCAGGAGCGTCCGCTGCTCATCGTGGTCAAGCGTGCGGGCATGGAAGCCACGCGCGAGGAACTGCTCACATTCCTCGCGGAGCGCGTCGTGAAATGGTGGCTACCGGAAGACGTGGTCTTCGTCGACAGCCTGCCGCATACAGCCACCGGAAAACTGCTGAAGACAAAGCTGCGCGAACAGTTCAAAGGTTACGTTGCGACGACATCTCTTTGACAGTTCAGTGACTTGTTCGAATTTTCTGTGGACAACTCTGTGAGTTGTGGGTGGAGGTAGGGAGGCAGAGCTAGAACTGGCGTGGCTTCCCACCACGTTGCCTGTTGAATAGGCAGTGGCTCGCGCAGCATGGAAGCGGTCGCAAATGTATACACGCGCGGCCTGACACAGGCCCGTCGCCGTCGATTGACGGGGTTAGAACGGACGGCTACATTCCAGACCGCTTCGCGACCAGCGAGGCCGGGTTTGACAGCCTGAAAGAACCGCGGTGAAAGCCGCATACCGCATTTGGTTTGCGGCTTTTGCCATTCCGGCTTCCCTTTTCAGGCGGCTCGGATGGGAGGGCTCGCGCCCTGCCGGTTTCGCCTAGCGGTTCCCGGTCTGTCAACCTGTTCGAGCCGCCGCCTTCGTTTGACAGCGGATGCGACGGTTGCAGCAAAGCTGAACCGACAGGGAGGGCCAACATGGCCGATTCATCATCAAGTACCGCGCAGACAACCGGCGCGGAGTTCAAGCCGTTCGCCTGGAATTCCGTTCACGGGCTCGATCACGAGGAACGACGGCGAGCCTTGTTCCTCAACGACGCGCGCGACGTGATCGACGGCGCGCACACGCTGATGCAGCTGCTCGCATGGGACGAAGGGCGCCGCGATGCAACGCAGCCCTTGCTCGACGATGCTCATCGATCGTCGATCCAGCGCCTGCTGATCGCTTCGCTGGGCATGCTGCACGCCGGCATCGAAGGGCAGTGCGAAGCGCTCGACGTTGCGCGGATGTAGGCGCGCGGCGCGCAACCGGCCGGGTCTTGGGCCCGGCTCATCGAAATTCCGGATGCCGCGAAATCACTTGGTTGCGCCGCGCGCGAGCTGCGCGCGACCGAACGGCGTGATGCGCTTGATCACCGCCAGCTCCTGCGGCTCGCCGCCGGCGTCCTTCCATGCCAACGCGGGGCTGATGACCGCATCGACGAAGCCGGCCTGCTTGAGTGCCTCGATGCAGCCGATCTCCTGCCGGTCCTCCACGCGAAGGGGGAAGGCCGAACGTTCTATGGCGCGCAGGTAGTCGAGCGGCTCGAGGTTCTTCGCCTTCGATGCTTTCCTCGATGACGCGTCGATGCCGTCGCGGCCGCGCAGCCGGTCGATCTCGGCGTGCCCCTCCTCGGTGATGCAGACCACCAGCGCGGCCTGCGCCAGCCTGTAGCTGCCGTGCCCGGTGTCGTAGGCCGGGTCGATGGAGGCCTCGATGAGACCGGTTGCCTTCAGGACGGAGACACGTCGCACGTCCGGCGCGTCGGTCACGTGCATCGGCAGGCGAGCGTGCTCCAGATGGAGGAGGTAACTGAGCGGCACCGAAAAACCCCTGTGTGCACCTCCCTCGGCCATCGATGCCGCGCAGAGCTACCCAGCCGGAGCCGGAACGGCGAGAACGCCTTCCGGCTTCCTGGACAACTCATGAGCCCCGGTGCGATCCGTTCCATGAACGGGCCGGCCGGGGAGGGGATGAATTGTGAATGTTTGTCAACAATTCTTGTGGGTCCGGGGGACCGGCGCCATCACCGAAACAGGGTATTTCCTCCGGCCAGTTTCCGCAGCGCAGGGGCTGGCCGGGTCGGCCGCTCGGTGGCCGCTCAGTGCTTGTGACCGCCGTGCCCCGCAGGCTGCGCGGACGCATTCAGCGCCCGCACCGGCGCCTTCACCTCGAGCGACTCGCGCTTGCCGTCCTTGCCTTCGAACACGAGCGTGAGCGGCACGGTGTCGCCTTCCTTCACCTGCTGCTTGAGGTCGAGCAGCATCACGTGATAGCCGCCTGGCTTGAGCTCGACAGTCTTGCCGGCGGGCAGCTCCAGCGTGGGGACCTGGCGCATGCGCATCACGTTGTCCTGCATGGCCATCTCGTGCACTTCGACCAGCGGGGTGATCGGCGAGCTCGCCGAGACCAGCTTCGTGTCCTTTGCGGCGCTGAGCTGCATGAATGCGCCGGTGGCCTTCTGCTGGGGCACGGTGGCGCGCACCCATGCGTCCTTGACGGTGACCTGGGCGTTCGCTGCGTGCGCGGTGAGCAAGGCGGCGCTGGTGATGGCGAGGATGTGTGCGATACGGTTTTTCATGAACGGAATCTCCTTGGGTTGGAATGATGAGGCTCAGGCGGATTGCAGGATCTTGCGGAGGTCTTCGGCGCATTCCTGCGCGCTCTGTTCGTGGCGCAGAACGATGCGGATCCTGCCCTTGGGGTCGAACACATAGCTGAAGGCCGAATGGTCCATGGTGTACGAGGAGCCGGTGGGCACCTTCCTGTAGAACACCTTGAAGTCCTTCGCCGTCTCGCTGGTTCGCTGCATGTCGCCGTAGAGGCCGATGAAGCTCGGGTCGAAGGCCTGCGTGTAGGCCTTGAGCACCACGGGCGAATCGCGCTCGGGGTCGACGGTGACGAAGATCACCTGCAGGCGCTCGCCGTCCGCGCCGAGCATCTTCCTGATCTCGGCCGCGCGCACGAGCGCGGTGGGGCACACGTCGGGGCACTGGGTGAAGCCGAAGAACATCATCACAGCCTTGCCCTTGAAGTCGGCCAGCGTGCGTTCGCGGCCGTCCGCGTCGGTCAGGCGGAAGTCCTTCGCGTAGTTGGCGCCGGTGATGTCCACGCCGTTGAAGCTGGCTGGCAGCACCTTGTCGCAGGCCGCGAGTGCCGTGAGCGCCGCGAGGCTGCCGCCGGACAGCAGCAGGCGGCGCCGCGTTGGATGGGGAATGCGGTTCATCTGAGGAAATCTCTCTCTCTTTCCGGCACCGCTGCACGCGGGTGCCGATTCGTTGCTGCAGGAACGCACGCTGCGGGCGGGCCTCGCCTTGAGGCCGCATGCATCACGCGCGCGGGAGCTGAGGAAGAAGCGTCAGATGAACGCGGGAGGCCCGCGTGCCGGCAGGGGGCCGGCGTGGGCCGTCGCGACGTGCGCGGATGGAATCGACTGGACTGCGCGCGCCATCGGCACGAGCACCGGCAGTTCGACAGCCGGTGTCGTCGCGGGCGGGGCCGCGTTGAGCACGCACAGCGGGCAGTCCATGTGGCCCGCGCCCAGTTCCTGCGCGCCGTCGTCGGTGTGGACGATGGCCTTCACCGAACCGGCGTTCGAGCAGACCAGCTCCACCGTCTGCGGATGCACGAGCGGCGACGCGACGGCCACGCCGAGCGACAGCGCGAACCACAGCAGCACCCAGCGGATCAGGCTTGCGCCCGGACGCCGCAGGCCGGCGCGGACTGCAGGCCTTTTCAGGGTGGCGTGGGAGGGCGGGAGCATCGGCTGGAATTATCGGCCAGCCCTTGCCGGGCTCGGCGCGGCAAAGAAAAAAGCCTTGCAAGTCGTTGACCTGCAAGGCTTTTTTGGTTTTGTTGGTGGCTCTTCACGGACTCGAACCGCGGACCTGTGGATTATGATTCCATCGCTCTAACCGACTGAGCTAAAGAGCCGTTCGGTGGTGTTGCACACCGAGCCCAAGATTATAGCCCACTCCGAACGCGTTGCTCAACCACCCGACGGCAACCTGCCCAATTCTTCGGAAACGAGCCGCACGATCAGCTTGTCCAGCGTCTGCACCGAGTAGTTGCCGACGTCGTGCACCGTCTGCGTTCCCGGGCCGCTCGCCGGGTTCGTCGCTTCCTTGTAGGTCAGGAACACGAAGCGCCCGCCCGTGTACTGCGCGATCTGGCGCTGGATGTATTCGCCCTGCTTGTCGAGCCCGGAGGCGCCCACGCTGAACACCTTGATGCCCTTGCCCAGCGCGGCGACCATGTCGTCGTCGTACTGCGGGCCGCCGTAGTCGAGGTGCGGCGGCGCATCGGCCAGCAGCACCACGAGGCGGGTGGTGTCGCTGCCGCGCCAGCTCAGCTTGTGGACGGTTTCGTTCAGCGCCTCGTTCATCGCCTCGGGGTAGTCCCCGCCGCCCGCGGCGCGCAGCGCGTCGAGCACGCCCTGGAAGGCGTTCAGGTCGTTGGTGAAGTCGTGGCGGCGCACCATGAACTCGTCGCCGCGGTCGCGATAGGCCACGAGCCCGAAGCAGGTGTCGGGGCGGCTCGGCAGCCTGGCGACCTGGTCGGCGATGGTGCGCAAGGTGCTCTTGAGCTTGGCGATCTCGTCGTCCATCGAACCGGTGGCGTCGATCAGGAAGACCAGGTCGAGCCTGGCGCGTGCCGGCACGGCGCCGGGCTTGCCGCCGAGCACCACGTCGACCGCGTTCTTCTGGCCGCGCTGCAGGAATGCGGTGCTCTGGCGGCCGTTCTTGCGCACCGTGACTTCGTAGACCGGGCTCTGCGCCTTGTCGAAGGCGTTCGGGTGCAGCCACGCGCGGCCGCCCGCATCCGTGCGAGCCCACATGGCGGCGCCGTTCGCGGCCTGCACGGCCACCTCGGCGTCGGGCACGACCGTGCCGCGCGCGTCGCTCACCTGCAGCAGGTAGCGCGCGCTGATGTCGCGCTCGCGGTGCGGAACCTGCGTGCGGCCGTGGAAGGCCAGGTATTCGCTGAAGTCGGCGTTGTCGTCGACCATGCCGGCGGTGACGGGTTCGTTGGCCGGGCGCTGGGCCTGTACGGGCGCTTGAAGTTCGCCGGACGCGCGAGCCGCGGGGGCGGGCGCGACCGGTGCGACCGAGGCCGGCGGCGCTTCCGCGATGGCATCGGCGAGAGCTGCTCCGGCCGGGGCCGACCTGGCCGCGGGTGCAGCCAGCGGCTTTGGCGTCGTGAGCGAAGGCGCGACGGAAGGACTCGCCCTGTACTCCTTCGATGCCTCGGCGTACCTGCGTTCCTCCCGCGCGCCGGAGACGCGCGGCATGCCCGGCGTCTCGTAGGTGCGCACCGGCCGCGCGCAGTGCGTGGCGGAAGGCGCTTCGAAGTTCGGCAAGGTCTGCGTCGGCAGTGTGCGGCTGTCGGGCGCGGGCGTCGGCCAGCGCACGGAGCTTCCGATGGCGGGCATTTCTGTGGCGCCGCTGGCGCCCATGAGCAGTTGGGCACACAGCAGCACGACGAGCGGGCGGCGGAAGCGGGTGGCGAAAGGCTGGGTCATGGAAGCACTCCGAGTGGTTGGGTGCAAGCTGATACGGCCCGCTTGCGCCGGCGGGGTTAGTCGGTCGTGAATTTTTTTGCCGCCCCGAACCCCGGTGCGCCTCTTCGCCCGTACAAGCTCGGGTGAAAATCCTCCGATGTCCGCGCTTCCCCGCGCCCCTTCAGCCAAGAACGCCCCCGAGCGAGAGGCCATGCCCGACGATCAGTTGATGCTGGCCTACGCGCAGGGCGACGCAGCCGCGTTCGACGTGCTCTATGCACGCCACGAAGGCGGGCTGTTCCGCTTCGTCAAGCGACTGCTGGGCGCGCGGCTCGCGGCGCAGGCCGACGAGGTGTTCCAGGACACCTGGGTGCGCATCATCTCGGCGCGCGAGAGCTTCTCGCCGCAGGGCGCGACGTGGCGCACCTGGGCCTTCACCATCGCGCACAACCTGGCGATGGACCGGCTGCGCGTGAGCGGGCGCGAAGTGGCGCTCGACGCGCATCCGGACGACGACGGCGACGCCGTGCCCACGCTCGATCGCGGCGTGCGCGGGGCCGCCGATGCGGCAGCGCATCCGTCCGCCGAAGAGCTCGCCTTCTGGCGCGCCGCGGGCCGCCGCCTGCTGGCCTGCCTCGACGAGCTTCCGGCCGAGCAGCGCGCCGCGTTCCTGCTGCACCACGAGGACGGCCTGACCGTCGAGGCGCTGGCCGCGAGCCTGGAGATCGGCTTCGAGACCGTGCGCAGCCGGCTGCGCTACGGCCTGCAGAAGCTGCGCGGCTGCATGGAGCGCTATCTGTCGGTGCTGGAGAAGCAGGCATGAGCGGCAACAACGGCACCACCGCATCCGGCGACGAACGCGACGACCTGCGCGACCCGGCGCTGCGCCGTGCGCTCGACCACGCGCCCGACAGCGAAGCCACGCCCCATCCGCGCACCCGCGAGGCGATCCTGAAGATGGCGCACAACCTCGCGCCCGTACAGGCCGCCGCGGGCCAGGCCGCCAACAACGCGAGTGCGTTGCCCTGGTGGCGTCGCCTGTTCGGCGGGGGCGAGCCGCGTGCGCGCATGCCGTGGAACGCGGCTTTCGCCACGGTGCTGGTGGCCGCTTTCGTGACGGTGCTCTGGCATCGCGAGCCGGTGCCCGATGCGCGGCTCGACGGCGAAGCGCGCGTGGGTGAGGCGACGACTGCCCCGGTGCCCGCCGCTGCGCCGGCACCTGCGTCGGCACCCGCCCAATCTGCCGCGGAGGCTGCTCCGCCGGCCGGTGTGCGGGAGGCTCCCGCCGCGGCGCCGACACCGCCTGCTGTGGCGCGAGCGCCCGCGGGGCCTGCCGCCGAACAACGTGCCAGGGCTTCGCGCGATTCTTCTTCGGCCGCGAAGGAGTCCGAGCGGGTTGCCAAGGCCGCGAATGCGGACGCCGTCCGGCAGGCAGCAAAGCCGGTGCCATCCGCTCCGCAGGCTGCTCCTGCCGCGCCGGTCGCACCCGCGGAGCCGGTGGCTCCAGCCGCTCCAGCGGCGGCGCCCCCGATCGTGGCCGAGCAGGCCGCGCCGGCACCCATCACGCGCGACGAGCGTCGCGAGTCGTCCGCGAGAGACGAGCAACAGCAACGCCGCGCCTATGCAGCAGGGGCTCCTCCCGTTGCAGCCGCGCCGCCGCCGCCGGTCATCGCCGCAGTCCCCGCGCCTTTGCCCGCGCCTGCCGCTGCGCCCGCACCGGCTGCCGCGCCGCCATACCGCGAGCCGCAGCAGGATTCCGCGCCGGCACTCGCCGCCCAGGACAACGCCAGCGCCGGGGCTTCCGGTGCCTTGCACCCGACTGCGCCGGGCACAGCCGCGGCCAAGCTCGCAAGGCCGCGAAGCACGACGGCTGCATCCTTCGCGGCGCTTGATCGCTGGACGTCTTTCGGCTTCACGCGCGCAGGCGCCAGCGTGCGCCACGAGCGCGACGACATCGAAGGCCTGCCGGCACTGGTGAGCACCGTGGCGCGCTCGGCCGATACGCCCGACGAGCCGCTGGCCGCGCCCGTCGAGGCGCGGCTGGAGCTCTACAGGGGTAAGACGCCGGTCGCCGTGCTGGAGATCGCTGGCGGCCAGGTGCGCTGGACTTCACCGTCCGGAGGCGTTGCGCTGGTCGGCACCCCGCCGGCCCAGGCGCTCGACGCGCTGCGTTCGCTGCTGCAGCGCTGACGAGCAGCGGGCAGTCCCGCCGCCGTCAGGCGTTCTTGAAGTCGGGCTGGCGCTTGGTCAGGAAGGCGTCCATGCCTTCCTTCTGGTCCTGCGTGGCGAACAGCGCGTGGAACAGGCGGCGTTCGAACATCACGCCGTCGCTCAGGCCGCTCTCGAAGGCGCGGTTGACCGATTCCTTCGCCGCGATCACCGAGATCTGCGAGAAGCCGCAGATCACCAGTGCCGCGCCCAGCGCCTCGTCGGCGAGCTTCTCGAAGGGCACCACGCGGCTCACGAGGCCGGCGCGCTCGGCTTCGGCTGCGTCCATCATGCGGGCCGTGAGCACCATGTCCATGGCCTTGCTCTTGCCCACCGCGCGCGGCAGGCGCTGCGTGCCGCCGGCGCCGGGGATCACGCCGATCTTGATCTCGGGCTGGCCGAACTTGGCGTTGTCGGCCGCGATGATGAAGTCGCACATCATCGCCAGCTCGCAGCCGCCGCCCAGCGCGAAGCCGGCCACCGCGCCGATCACCGGCTTGCGGATCGAGCGGATGGTTTCCCAGTTGCGGGTGATGTAGTCGCCCTTGTAGGTGTCGATGAAGCTGTACTTGGCCATCGCCGCGATGTCGGCGCCGGCGGCGAAGGCGCGCTCGCTGCCCGTGAGGATGATGCAGCCGATGGCGTCGTCGGCATCGAAGGCCTTCAGGGCCTGGCCCAGCTCGGTCATGAGCGCGTCGTTCAGCGCGTTCAGTGCCTTCGGGCGGTTGAGGGTGATGATGCCGACCTTGCCTGCTTCGGTCCGCACTTCGATGTTTTCGTAGCTCATGGTGTCTCCGGGGGGAACGGGAAAGGGGAAGAAAAACGCGCTTCACTATACCCAGCATGGCTGGCACAGGTGCAGGGGCATTGCGGGTTCCCATAGAGTGCCCGCCATGAACTCCAACTACGGCTTCCTGTTCGTCGCCATCGTGGCCGAGGTGATCGCCACCAGTTTCCTCAAGAGCTCCGAAGGCTTCACGCGGCTGTGGCCCACGCTGGCCTCGGTGGCGGGCTACGTGATCGCGTTCTACTTTCTCTCGCTGACGCTGCGCACGATTCCCACCGGCATCGCCTACGCGATCTGGTCCGGCGTGGGCATCGTGCTGATCTCGCTGGTGGGCTGGCTGTGGTTCGGCCAGAAGCTCGACGCGCCGGCCATCGCGGGGCTCGGGCTGATCATTGCGGGCGTGGTGGTGGTGAACGTGTTCTCGAAGTCGGTTTCCCACTGAGCGGCAAGGGTGAGGCGCTCCAATTGAGAATTGCTCTCATCTAGAATGCCCGCCATGGAGTTCCCGATGCAAGAACATGCCGTGTTGCTGCGGGCCTATGCCCGCGTGCAGGAGCGCTGCTCGCGCCTGCTGGTCGAACAGGCCGCGCTCGTCGAGCGGCTGGAAGCACAGATCGTGCGCCTGCGCGGCGCGCTGGTGGCGAGGGATTCGGCCATCGCCATCGTGCGCGAGGAGCTCGCCGCCCGCGCCTCGGCCGGTGGCGCGCTGCCCAAGCGGCTCAACGCGCTGCTGTCGCCGGGCAGCAAGCGCCATCTGGCGATGCCGCCGCAGTCGCAGGCACCGGCCGACCTGCGGGAGAAGGCCGTGCTGTGCATCGGCCACGAGGAAGAGGCGCCTTCGCTCGCGCGCCAGCTGGTCGAGATCGCCGGCGGCCGCTACCTGCATCACGACGGCGGCGACGGTGCGGCGGACGACCCAGCGCTCGAAGCCAGCCTGCGCGCGGCCGACCTCGTGATCTGCCAGACCGGCTGCGTGAGCCACGGCGCCTACTGGCGCGTGCAGGACCACTGCCGGCGTACCGGCAAGCCCTGCGTGCTGGTGGGCGAGCCTCAGCCGATGATGTTCGTGAGGAATCCGGCCGCGGCAGAAAGCGCGTGAACCGGCCCTAGCCGGCCAGCCAGTTCGTCAACTTGCCGGCATCGTGCGAGAACAGGCGCCAGGTGGTCGCGCCCGTCGGCAGCACGAGCGGCAGCCGGATCAGCTTGCGGTCGCGCGCCACGATGGCCGAGCACTTCGTCGTCTCTCCCAGGTAGAGCGCCAGGTCGTCGAGCCTGGCGATGCGCCAGGCCTGCGCGGGTCGCTGCTGACCCTTCTTGCCGGCGGCGGGCAGCTCGACGCCGATCCACTCGTCGTTCGCGGAGAAGCCGGCCTTCTCGGCCGCACCGCCGCGCAGCACCACCTTCACCTGCACGCCGCCGTTGGCCTCGGCCACGCGCAGGCCCAGTGCCTGCGCCGGCTGCGACGGGTCTTCGAGCGTGGCGACGCCGTGCACGCGCAGCAGCTGCGACAGCGGAAGCTCCTCGGTCGAATGCACCCAGCGCGCCAGCTCCAGCGCGTACGAGCGGCCGCCCACGGCTTCGAGCGCGGCGGCGATGTCGTCCTCGGAGATCGGCCCGCCCTCGCTCTTCGTCCACAGCAGGCGCATCACGTCGTCGAGCGAGCCCTTGCCTTCGTGGCGCAGCGTGAGGTCGAGGCACAGCGCCACCAGCGCGCCCTTGGTGTAGTAGCTCACCGTGCTGTTGGGCGTCTGTTCGTCCTGCCGGTAGTACTTGACCCAGGCGTCGAAGCTCGCGTCGGCCACCGGCTGCACAAGCCGGCCCGGCGTCTGCATGACCTGGTTGATGGTCTTGTTCAGCAGGCGCAGGTAGGCCGTGTCGTCGATGCGCCCGGCGCGCCGCAGCAGCAGGTCGTCGTAGTAGCTCGTGAAGCCCTCGAAGAACCACAGCAGCTGCGTGTAGTTCTCCTGGCTGTAGTCGTAGCGCGCGAACTCGGCCGGCCGCATGCGCTTGACGTTCCAGGTGTGGAAGTACTCGTGGCTGATGAGTCCCATCAGCGTGGTGTAGCCGTCGGGCTGCTTCTTCTTGTCGCCGCGCTGAGGCAGGTCGCGGCGGTTGCAGATCAGCGCGGTGGAGTGGCGGTGCTCGAGCCCGCCGTAGCCGTCGTCGACCGCGTTGAGCATGAACACGTAGCGGTCGATCGGCGGCTTCGGGCCGCCGCGCTTGCCGACCTTGTCGCCGTGCCAGAAGCGCATCTCGGCTTCGCAGATGGCCTTGGTGTCGGCGATGAGCCTCTCGCCGTCGAACGATGCCGCGGCGCCCGCGACCACGAAGCGGTGCGGCACGCCGCAGGCTTCGAACTCGGCGCTCCAGAAGGCGCCCATCTCGACGGGGCTGTCGGCCAGTTCGTCGTAGCCCGAGGCCTTGTAGCTGCCGAAGCCGTGCTTGTCGGCCTTCAGCGGCACGAGGGCGGTGGCGCACGACCAGCGCGCGGCGTCGTCGGCCAGCGCGGGTGCGACGATCTCCAGCGCATGCGGCGCCTCGGTCTGGCCCTCGACGCGCAGGCACACGCTGGTGCCGTTGAAGAAGCCGCGCTCGGCATCGAGCCAGGCGGTGCGCACCGAGTTGTCGTAGGCGCAGACCTGGTAGTTCAGCACCAGCGGCTGGCCGGGCGTGCATTCGACCAGCCAGCTGCACTTGTCGAGCTGCGTCAGCACCGGCTTGCGGCGGCCCTGCGCGGCGCGCAGGCCCTGCAGGTTCTTGGCGAATTCGCGCACCAGGTAGCTGCCGGGAATCCACACCGGCAGCGACACGCGCTGCTGCGCGGCCGGCGCGTCGATGGTGAGCGTGACTGCGAACAGGTGCGCGTGCGGATCGGCGCATTCGACGCGATAGCGCACGCCCGCCGCGTGCTGCGCTTGAGCCTTAGTCGCCATCAGCTGGACGAAGCCGCGAGTTGCTTCTCGACCTGCTCCGCGGGAATGGCACCCGGCGTGCGCGTGCCGTCGCTGAAGATCAGCGTGGGCGTGCCGGTGATGTTGTACTTGCGGCCGAACTCGACGTTGCGCTGCAGCGCGGTCACGTCGCAGCTCGCGGGCGCGGAAGCCGGGCGGGTGCTCGACTCCATCCAGTCGCTCCAGGCCTTGCCCTTGTCCTTGCTGCACCAGATGTCGCGCGACTTGACGTTCGAATCGGGTCCGAGCACCGGGTACAGGAACAGGTACACGGTGACGTTGTCGACCGTCTTCATGTCCTTCTCGAAGCGCTTGCAGTAGCCGCAGTTCGGGTCCTCGAACACCGCGAGCTTGCGTTTGCCGTTGCCGCGCACGATCTTGATCGAGTCCTTCAGCGGCAGCTGGTCGAAGGCGACGGCGCTGAGCTTCTCGACGCGCTCCTCGGTCAGGTTCTTGCGCGCCTTCACGTCGATCAGGTTGCCCTGGATGAGGTAGTTGCCCTGCTCGTCGGTATAGAAGATCTGCGAGCCGTTCACGCGCACTTCGTACACGCCCGGGATCGGCGACTTCGACACCTCGTCGATGGCCGGGAACTGCGGAATGCGCGCAGGCAGGTTCTTGCGGATCTCGGCTTCGCCTGCGGTGGCGGCCACGACCGCGCCGAGGGTGCAGGCGGCGAGAAGAAGGTTGCGTACGAATGTCATCGGGAGTCCGTTTGTTCGGTCGGTATTCGGTCGAAGGGTGGGGCGTCAGGCCTTCAGGCCCATCGCCTGCGCGGTGATCCAGTGCTTGACGAGGCGCGTGCGGTCGAAGCCGCGCATGCCCCAGTTGCGCAGTGCCTGCAGCGGGCCCAGGTCGTGCGCGAAGAGCTGCTGCAGCCCGTCGGTCGCGAGGCTCATCTGCAGCACGTCGGCGCGGCGGGCGCGTTCGTAGCGGCGCAGCAGGCGAGCGTCGCCCACGCTGCGCCAGTAGTCGCGGTTCTTGATCACGTCGGCCAGCTCGGCCGCGTCGGCCAGGCCCAGGTTCAGGCCCTGGCCGGCGAGCGGGTGCACCGTGTGGGCAGCATCGCCCGCCAGCGCCCAGGAGCGGCCCGGCTGCCCGGGCATGGCGCCGGTCCAGCGGTCGGCGATGGCGCGGGCCAGCGGCCAGGCGGCGCGCTCGCTCGTGAGCCTGAGCGCGCCGAGCGAGTTGTGGCTGGCCTCGGTGACGGCGGCGGCGAATTCGTCATTGCCCTGCGCGAGCAGTTCGGGCGCGCGCAGCTGGTCGGCCGACCACACCAGCGCGACGGTCTTGCCGTGCGTGCCGTCCAGCGGCAGCAGCGCGAGCACCTCGCCCTTGTCGTTGAACCACTGGCGCGCGATGCCGTCGTGCGACTGCGCCGCTTCCAGCCGTGCCGCGATCGCGTGCTGCGGATAGCGCGTGACCTCGTAGCTCACGCCGAGCGCCTCGCGCGTGGCGCTGGTCTTGCCTTCGCACACCACGGTGAGCGGCGCGGCCACGGGCTCGTTCACCACTTCGATCAGCGGCTGGAAGCGCACCGCGTCGGCCAGCTGCCGCTCGAGCGCGGGAACGTCGACGATCCAGGCCAGCGCATCGACCTTCTGGCGCGCGGCGCTGAACTGCACCCGGCCGCCTTCGTCGCCGTGCACCAGCATTTCGCGCACGGCCGTGGCGTGCGCCGCGTCGGGCCAGGCGCGCAGTGATTCGAGGAGCGCGCGGGAGGCGGTGTTGAGCGCGTAGGCGCGGATGTCTTCCTTGCCCTGCGCGGCCGGCGGCACGACCAGCGCGACGCGCACGCGCTCGCGTGCGAGCAGCAGGGCCAGCGTACGGCCGACGATGCCGGCGCCGCGAATGCAAACTTCGGGGGGGAGAGCCATCGAGGGATTGTATGGACTGCGGCCGCCCCCAGGCTGCGCGCACTTCGTGTCGCTTCGCCAACCCCCTCACGGGGGCGATACCAGCGGCCCGGCGAAGCCGGTTCCGCGGTATCCCTGGGAGGAACCAGGAATTTTCGAAAGCTGCAGGACAATCTCGGCCGAATTCCAAGGAAACCCCCACCGTGTCCCAGCCCGCCTTCGATCTCCAGGCAACCATCTCGCGCCTGTTCGTCTACCCCGTCAAGTCCTGCGCCGGCGTGGAGCTCCCCGAAATGCTGCTGACCGAGGCGGGGCTCGAGTTCGACCGCGCCTGGATGGTGGTCGACGAGCAGGGCGAGTTCGTCACCCAGCGGCAGCTGCCGCGCATGGCGCTCATCAAGCCGCAGATGAAGCACACGGAAGTGGTGCTGCGCGCGCCCGGCATGCTGGCGCTGCACCTGGCCTTCGACCGGGTCGAGAAGCCGGTGCGGGTGCGCGTGTGGAAGGACGAAGTCGCCGCCTACGACATGGGCGACATCGCCGCGCAGTGGTTCAGCGATTTCCTCTCCGAGCCCGGCAAGCCGCAGACCCTGCGCCTCGTGCGCTTCGACCCCGAGCACAGGCGCCTGTCGAGCATGAAGTGGACCGACGGCGTGGAGGCCCAGACCCAGTTCGCCGACGGCTACGCGCTGCTGGTGGCCAGCGAAGGCTCGCTGGCCGAGCTCAACGACCGCCTCGCGGCCCAGGGCCACGGCGCCGTGGGCATCGAGCGCTTCCGCCCGAACATCGTGCTGGCCGGCATCGAGTCGCACGACGAGGACCGCGTCGACGCGCTGCACATCACGACCGGCGAAGGCGAGGCCGAGCTGCGCCCCGTCAAGCCCTGCACGCGCTGCCCGATCCCCGACATCGACCCGGCCACGGCCCTGAGCAGCCCCGAGGTCGGCAACACGCTGCGCACCTACCGCGCCGACGCGCGGGTGGACGGCGGCATCACCTTCGGCATGAACTGCATCGTGATCCAGGGCGTGGAGCACACGCTCAAGGTTGGGCAGCCGGTGGGCGCGAACTACAGGTTCGAATAGCCGGGCAGGTTCCGTCTGTTCCAGGAATACCGCGGAACCGGCTTTGCCGGGCCGCTGGTATTGCCCCCTGCAAGGGGGTTGGCGGCCACACGAAGTGGGCAAGCCTGGGGGTTAGTCAGAATGCGACCCCGGCTATCAGGATGATGTTCGCGTAGGGCGTGCATTCGCCTGTGCGCACCATGGCGCGCGCTTTCGCGGTGCGGCGCTTGAATTCCTCGTGCGACACCGTCTGCGGCTCGATGCCCAGCGATTGCGGATACCAGCCCGGCAGCTTCTTCGCATCGCCCAGCGCCTCGTCGGCCACGACGATGCCTTCCACCTGCATTTCCGAAAGCACCGCCTGCAGCACGTCATCGAGCAGCGGCACGCCGCGCGCCACGGCGAGGTCGATGCGCCGCGGCCCGTCGGGAATCGGCAGGCCGGCATCGCCGAGCACGAGCATGTCGCCGTGGCCCAGCGAGGCGATCACGTGGGACAGTTCGGCGTGCAGCAGGGGAGAGCGTTTCAAAGCTTGATCCAGTCGGGAGGCATGGGGCTGCGCAGCACGGCGTCGCGCTGCGGAATGGAAGGCTGGGCGCCGGGCTGCTGGATGCACAGCGCCGCGGCGCGGATGCCCAGGCGCACGGCCTCGTCGAAGGACTGGCCCTCGCCCAGTGCAACCGCGAGCGCGCCCAGGAAGGTGTCGCCGGCGGCCGTGGTGTCGACCGCCTGCACCTTCGGCGCGGGATGATGGCGCGCGCCGTCGGCATCGACCGCCACCGCGCCGCGCGCGCCCAGCGTGACCACCACGCGCGCGATGCCCCTGGCACGCAGCGCCTGGCCTGCCTGCGCAGCCTCCTGCGGGCTGTCGGCGGATTGGCCGCACAGCGTCTGCGCCTCGATCTCGTTGACGACCAGCGTGTCGATCAGCGGCCAAAGCGGCTCGGCGATCGCCTGCACCGGCGACGGATTCAGCAGCACCTTGCAGCCCGCGCCGTGCGCCACGGCGATGCCACGCGCGACCTGTTCCATCGGCGTCTCGAACTGCGCCACGAGAAAGGCGGCGCCCTGCACCTGCTGCTTCAGCGCGGCTTCGTCGACTTCCACCCGCGCGTTGGCGCCGGGAATCATCACGATGCGGTTCTGCCCGCCGTCTTCCACGAGGATCAGCGCCGTGCCGGTGGGCTCGCCCGACACAGTGCGCAGCGCGGCGGTGTCGATGCCGTCGCGCTGGAGCGAATCGCGCAGGGCGGCGCCGTGCGCGTCGTCGCCGACGCAGCCGATCATCTGCACATGGCCGCCTTCGCGCGCGCAGCTCACGGCCTGGTTGGCGCCCTTGCCGCCGGGAATGGTGGCGATCGAGTGGCCCAGCAGGGTTTCGCCCGCGGCTGGCGCATGCGGCACGCGCAGCACCAGGTCCATGTTGAGGCTGCCGAGCACCACGATGCGCGGCGCCAGGGCTGGGCTGCTGGATGAAGGCTTCAGGCTCACGGGGTGCGGGACTTTCGGGTTGGCGTGGAAGGCGTTTCGGCTGCGGTGGGTGCGGCGGCCCCGGCGGAGGCCGCAGGCGCGGCGGGCTCGCGGAAGCTCGCGTGCCGCGCGGTCGACGCACGCACGCGCAGCTCGGGCTGCAGCACCACCTTGCGCGCATCGCGGCGCTTGCCGCCGACGCGCTCCAGCAGCATGTCGACCGCCATCGCGCCGATGCGCTCCTTGGGCTGCGCCACGGTGGTGAGCGGAGGGCTGGTGTAGGCAGAGAGCTCGATGTCGTCGAAGCCGACGATCGAGAGCTCGTCGGGCACGCGCACACCGCTTTCGTGCGCCGCGCGCAATGCGCCGATGGCCATCAGGTCGTTGCAGACGAAGACGGCCGAGGGCTTCTGCTCGGTGCGCAGGATGGCGTGCATCGCCTCGTAGCCGCCCTGGCTGGTGAAGCCGCCGCGCCACAGCAGCGGATCGCCGTTGGCGATGCCGGGCGTGGCGCCGGCCTCGGCCAGTGCAATGCGCCAGCCTTCGATGCGCTGCTCGCTCGGCATCACGCCCACCGGACCGCCGATGCAGGCGATGCGCCTGTGGCCCAGCGACAGCAGGTGCCGCACCGCGAGCAGTCCGCCCTGCATGTGGGCGGTTTCCACCAGGTCGCAGGCGGGGTCGGCGATCTCGCGGTCGACCAGCACGGTCGGCATGCGCAGGCCGTGCAGCTGCTTGGCCAGCGCGTCGTGGTCGCCCTCGCCGGTCGACACCACGATCAGGCCGTCGATGCGGCGCTCGGCCAGCACCTGCAGGTACACGCTCTGGCGGTGGGGCTCGTCGTCGGTGTTGCACAGCACCAGCGTGTAGCCGGCGCCGAAGCAGCGGTCTTCCACGGTGCGCACGATCTCGGCGAAGTAGGGGTTCGAGCTGTTGGGAATCAGCATTCCCAGCGTCGAGGTGGTGTTGCTCTTCAGGCTGCGCGCCATCGCGTTGGGCACGTAGCCCAGCTCGCGGATGGCGAGCTCCACGCGCTCGCGCACCTTGGCGCTCACGTGGCGGGTGTCGTTGACCACGTGCGAGACGGTGGTGACCGACACCTCCGCCTTCAGCGCGACGTCCTTGATGGTGGCCATGTCTTTTCTTCCTGTTCCTGGATGGGCTGCGTCGTCAGGCCAGGCGGCGTTCCGCGCGGCGCTGGCGCAGCGTGTCGATGATGACCGCCACGACGATCACCGCGCCGGTGATGATCCGCTTGCTCGGCTCGCTGGCGCCCACCTGCGCGAGGCCGGCTTCCAGCACCGCGATGATCAGCACGCCGAAGAAGGTGTTGATGACCGAGCCGCGCCCGCCCATCAGGCTGGTGCCGCCGATGACCACTGCCGCGATCACCTGCAGCTCGATGCCGACGCCGGCGTTCGGGTCGGCCGCCTCGAGGCGCGCCGACTGCATGAGGCCCGCGAGCCCGGCCAGCAGACCGGTGACCGCGAACACGATGATGCGGGTCGGGCGCGGATCGACGCCCGCCAGGCGCATCGCTTCTTCGTTGGTGCCGATGCCCACCACGTGGCGGCCGAACACGGTGCGCGTGAGCACCATCTGGCCGACGACCACCAGCACCACCGCCAGCACGAAGGCGGCCGAGATGCCGCCGATCCACGGCGCCGCGAGGCCCGAGATGGCGTCGCCCACGTACTGCGTGCGCGAATCGGTCACGAGGTAGGCGCCGCCGCGCACCGCCTCGAGCATGCCCAGCGACACGATGAAGCTCGGCAGCCGCCAGGCCACCGACACCGCGCCGGTGACCGTGCCGCAGACCAGCCCGGTAGCCAGGCCGAGCGCGGCGGCCAGCGGCACCGAGAGCTTCCATTCGAGGATGGCGGCCGCCGTGACGGCCGCGCTCAGCGCCAGCACCGAGCCCACCGAGAGATCGATGCCCGCGATGATCAGCACGAAGGTCATGCCGACCGCCATCACGGCCAGCGCGGGGATCTCGTTCGCGATGGAGACGAAGGTCTCGCGCGTCAGGAAGTATTCGCTGAGCGATCCGAAGAGCGCGATCATGCCCACGAGCACGACCGTCAGGCCCAGGTAGGTGCCGAGCTGGCCCTTGAGCGCGGAAGGCGCGGGCTTCGGGGTGGAGGTCGGGGAGGCGGCAGCGTTCATGGTGTGTCGGCGGTGACCGGGGTCGGAACGGAAACGGGAGATACCGTCGGCGGGTTGGCGGCGCGTCCTGTCGCGTCGCTGAATGCTGCGGCCAGCAGCGATTGTTCGGTCCACTCGCCGCGCTCGAACACGGCGACGAGGCGCCCGGCGCTCATCACGCCGATGCGGTCGCACATGGCCATCAGCTCGCGCAGGTCGCTCGACACCATCAGCAGGGCCTTGCCGGCGTCGGTCATGCGGTCGAGTTCGGCATACAGGTCGGCGCGCGCGCCCACGTCCACGCCGCGCGTGGGCTCGTCGAGCAGCAGCACCTTGCATTCGCGGTGCAGCCAGCGCGCGAAGACCACCTTCTGCTGGTTGCCGCCGCTGAGCGTGGAAACCGGCTGCTCGATGCTGCGCGAGCGGATGCGCAGCAGCTCCACCAGCTTCTGCGCGATGCCGCGTTCCCTGGCGCGCTGCAGCCAGCCGGCGTGCGAGATCGCGCCCAGGTCGCTCAGCGTGGCGTTGACGCGGATCGACTGCGGCAGCAACAGGCCCTGCGACTTGCGGTCTTCGGTGACCAGGCCGATGCCGGCGCGGATGGCCTGCATCGGCGAGCGCCAGCCCTTGCGCGCGTGCTGCACGGGCTGGTTGTTTTCATGGAGCGTGATCTCGCCGCGGTCGGCGCGGTCGGCGCCGAACAGCAGCCGCACCAGTTCGGTCCGGCCCGAGCCGACCAGGCCGGCCAGGCCCATGACTTCGCCCGCGCGCAGGTCGATGTCGACGTCGCGCACGACCTGCGCCCGGCCGATGCCGCGCGCGCTCAGCAGCACGGGGCCGGCCACCCGGCGGTCGCGGCCTTCGTGCTCGTGCACCGCGCGGCCGACCATGCGCTGCACGAGTTCGGATTCGCGCACGCCGGCCATGGCGCGCACGTCCACCAGCCGGCCGTCGCGCAGCACCGCCACGCGGTCGGCGATGCGCTGCAGTTCTTCCAGGCGGTGCGACACGTAGACGACGGCCACGCCGCGCGCCTTCAGCAGGTCGATCTGCTCGAACAGGTGCGAGGTTTCGCGCGGGGTGAGCATGGCGGTGGGCTCGTCGAGCACCAGCACGCGCGTGTCGTCCTGCAGGTTGCGCGCGATCTCCACCATCTGCTGCTGGCCGATGCCCAGCCGCGCCACGGGCGTGGCCGGGTCGATGTTTTCCATGCCGATCTTGGCGAGCTGGCGCGCGGCCAGCTCGTGCAGCTTGGCGCGGCGGATCCAGCCGGTCTTGTTGGGCAGGCGGTCGAGCAGCAGGTTCTCGGCCACCGACAGCGTGGTGACGAGGCCGAGTTCCTGCATGACCATGCGCACGCCCAGGCGCTCCGCGTCGCGGCGCGAGGCGGGCGCGAAGGGCTTGCCGTCGAGCAGCATCTGGCCGCGCGTGGGCTGCACCAGGCCGCAGACGATCTTCGACAGCGTGCTCTTGCCGGCGCCGTTCTCGCCCGTGAGGGCCAGCACTTCGCCGGGGTTGAGCACGAGCGAGACGTCGTCCAGCACCGGTGCCGCGTAGTCCTTGCCCATGGCGCCCAGGGAGAGCACGGGCAGGGCCGTTGATGGGGTCATGGCGGCGGATGCTGTCAACGTCTGCGCTTTCTCTCTTGTGTATTGCTTATTTCGAGTCCTTGGTGACCAGCACCACGTCGGTCTTCACCTCGGCAGGCATGTCCGCCTGCTTCTTCTTGTCGGCGATGGCCTTCAGCGCGGTCTCGATGCCGAACACGGCCTGCTTGGCGGCGAACTGGTCGGCCGTGGCGAGCACGCGGCCGTCCTTCAGCATCGGCTTGATGGCGCCGATGTTGTCGTAGCCCACCACCAGCACCTTGCCGGTCTTGCCCGCGGCCTTGACGGCAGCCACCGCGCCCAGCGCCATGCTGTCGTTGCCGGCGAGCAGCGCCTTCAGGTCGGGATGCTCGCGCATCATGCCGGCGGCCACGGTGTTGCCCTTGTCGATTTCCCACTGGCCGGACTGCACGCCCACCACCGTCACGCCGGCGGCCTTCATCGCGTCTTGATAACCCAGCGTGCGCTGCTGCGCATTGAAGGTGGTCGACACGCCTTCGATGATGCCGACCTTGTCGCCCGACTTCAGCTCCTTGGCGAGAGCGTCGCCCACCAGCTTGGCGCCGGCGCGGTTGTCGGGGCCCACGAACGGAACCTGGATGCCCTTTTCCTTCAGCGCGGCGGCGTCGAACTGGTTGTCGATGTTGACCACCAGGATGCCCTTGTCGATGGCGGCCTTGATGGCGGGCACCAGCGCCTTCGAATCGGCCGGCGCGATGACCAGCGCATTGATCTTCTGCGCCACCATCTGCTCGACCATCTTGATCTGGGCGGCGGTGTCGGTCTCGTCCTTGATGCCGTTGGCCACCAGCGTGTACTTCGAGGCGTTGGCCTTCTGGTGCGCCTTGGCGCCGTCTTCCATGGTGCGGAAGAATTCGTTGGCCAGCGACTTCATGACCAGCGCGACCTTGGGTTTTTCCTGCGCGAAGGCGGGCGTTCCGGCCAAGGCGCCCAGCAGCGTCAGTGCGGCAGCGCTTTGCAGGGTACGGCGGGTGAACTTCATGTTGGATGTCTCCTGGGATTGGTTGATCGGAACAACGGTGCGCCGGTCTTGGCCGGGGCGCCGATGTTAACTGAGGGAAACGTTTGCGCAAACGTTTGCGAATCGGTGCTAACCCTGATCGCAAAAGACGGCGCGCGGCGGCTCGAAGACCTGTCGGATGGGCATCCGGACATGCTCGCCTAAAATTGCGGGTTACCCAAGAGGACCTCCCATGAGTTTGCAATGCGGCATCGTCGGCCTGCCCAACGTCGGTAAATCCACCCTTTTCAATGCGCTGACCAAGGCCGGCATCGCGGCGGAAAACTATCCCTTCTGCACCATCGAGCCCAACGTGGGCGTGGTGGAAGTGCCCGACCCCCGCCTCGACCAGCTCGCCGAGATCGTCAAGCCCGAGCGCGTGGTGCCCGCCATCGTCGAGTTCGTCGACATCGCGGGCCTGGTGGCCGGCGCGAGCACCGGCGAAGGCCTGGGCAACAAGTTCCTGGCCCACATCCGCGAGACCGACGCCACCGTCAACGTGGTGCGCTGCTTCGACGACGAGAACGTGGTGCACGTGGCCGGCAAGGTCGACCCGATCTCCGACATCGAGGTGATCCAGACCGAACTCTGCCTGGCCGACCTCGCCACGGTCGAGAAGGCGCTGCACCGCCACACCAAGGTGGCGCGCTCCGGCGACAAGGACGCGCAGAAGCTCGTCGGCCTGCTCGAACGCTGCCAAGCCGCGCTGAACGAGAACACGCCGGTGCGCGCGCTCGAGTTCACCAAGGAAGAGCAGCCGCTGGTCAAGAGCTTCACGCTGATCACCGCCAAGCCCGCGATGTTCGTCGGCAACGTGGCGGAAGACGGCTTCGAGAACAACCCCTACCTCGACCGCCTGCGCGAATACGCCGCCAAGCAGAACGCGCCCGTGGTCGCCATCTGCGCCAAGATCGAAGCCGACCTGGCCGAGATGGACGACGAGGACAAGAAGATGTTCCTCGCCGAAATCGGCCAGGAAGAGCCGGGCCTGAACCGCCTGATCCGCGCGGCCTTCAAGCTGCTGGGCCTGCAGACCTACTTCACCGCCGGCGTGAAGGAAGTGCGCGCCTGGACCATCCACATCGGCGACACCGGCCCGCAGGCGGCAGGCGTGATCCACGGCGACTTCGAGAAGGGCTACATCCGCGCCCAGACCATCGCGTTCGAGGACTACATCGCCTTCAAGGGCGAGCAGGGCGCGAAAGACGCGGGGAAGATGCGTTCGGAAGGCAAGGAATACGTCGTCAAGGATGGCGACGTGATGAACTTCCTGTTCAGCTCATGACCTGACTCGCCCCCAGGCTTCGCGACACTGCGTGTCGCTGCGCCAACCCCCTACCGGGGGCAACACCTGCGGCCCGGCAAAGCCGGTTCCGCGGTGTTTTGCGAAAAGAGCTTCGTGGGTTTTCGAGGGGCTTGTTGGATAGACTCCGCGCGCCTCGACTTTCCTTCCCAGGCCCACACCCATGCTCACCGTCCATCACCTCAACAACTCGCGCTCGCAGCGTGTTCTCTGGCTGCTCGAGGAGCTCGAGCTGCCCTACGAGATCGTCCACTATCAGCGCGATCCGCAGACCATGTTGGCGCCCGCTTCGCTGCGGGCCATTCATCCGCTGGGAAAGTCACCGGTTGTCACGACGGATGACGGACTGACGCTCGCGGAGTCGGGCGCGATCATCGAGGCCATCATCGAGCGCTACGGCAGTGGCCGCCTCGCGCCGGCGGCGGGTTCGCCGGAGGCCTTGCGCTATCGCTACTGGCTGCACTTCGCCGAAGGCACCGCGATGTCGCCGCTGCTGCTGAAGCTGGTGTTCGACCGCATCGAGACGGCGAAGATGCCTTTCTTCGCGAAGCCGATCGCCAAGGCCATCGCGGCGAAGACGAAGTCGGCGTTCATCAATCCGAACATCGCGAGCCATTTGAACTACATGGAAGCCGAGCTCGGCAAGAGCGAGTGGTTCGCTGGTGACGCGTTCACCGGCGCGGACATCCAGATGAGCTTCGTGGTCGAGGCCGCGCAGGCGCGCGGCGGGCTCGATGCGAAGAGGCCGAAGCTGATGGCGTACCTGGATCGGATCCATTCGCGTCCCGCGTACAAGCGCGCACTCGAGCGCGGCGGGCCCTACGAACTGCTGAACTGAGGAGTCGGAGCCCGGGCCTCAGGAAGGGAACACGTAGAGCAGCGCGACCGTCATCGTGACGTAGCGCAGGAATTTCCCGATCGCCATGTAGGCCACGCACGGCCAGAAGGGCAGCTTGAGCCAGCCCGCCACCGCGCACAGCGGATCGCCCACCAGCGGCAGCCAGCTCAGCAGGCAGGCCTTCGGGCCGAGCTTCTCGAGCCAGCCCAGAACGCGCACATGGTGTTTCGAGTGCGAGTATTTGTCGGCCACCTTGTGCGCGCCGTAGCCCATCCACCAGTCGACCGCGCCCCCCAGCGTGTTGCCCAGGGTAGCCACAGCGATGGCGGGCCAGAACATCTCGGGGTTGAGCTTGAGCAGCCCGAAGAGGAATGGCTCGGAGCCCACCGGCAGAAGCGTCGCGGAGACGAACGCCGCGACGAACAGGGTCGAGAGGCCGTACTGCGGCAGCGCCAGCAGCGCCAGGAGGGAATCGAGCCAGGCTTGCATAAGGTCGGCGCAGTATAGGCAGCGACGGTGCCGCAACTGCGTGGGAGAAAGCCCCGGCGCGCACCGGTATTTGTACGGGTGCCGGAGGCGCAAATCGTTTCAGTCGCTGAAATGCGGCGTGGCTACAATCGTGCCTCATTTTTCAGCAGCCGAACGCGCACGCTCCCCCTTCAAAATGACCTTGCAGATCGGCAACCACACGCTGGAAAACCGCCTGTTCGTCGCGCCCATGGCAGGCGTGACGGACCGGCCCTTCCGCATGCTGTGCCGCCAGCTCGGCGCCGGCTACGCGGTCAGCGAGATGGTCACCTCGCGCAAGGAGCTCTGGGGTTCGCTCAAGACCTCGCGCCGCGCGAACCATGACGGCGAACCGGGCCCCATTGCGGTGCAGATCGCCGGCACCGATGCGGCCATGATGGCCGAGGCCACGGTCTACAACATCGAGCGCGGCGCGCAGATCATCGACATCAACATGGGCTGCCCGGCCAAGAAGGTCTGCAACAAGTGGGCGGGTTCGGCGCTCATGCGCGACGAGCCGCTGGCGCTCGAGATCGCGCGGGCGGTGGTCGATGCCGCGCAGCCCTTCGGCGTGCCGGTCACGCTCAAGATGCGCACCGGCTGGAGCCAGGAACACCGCAACGCGGTGAAGCTCGCGCGCGACTTCGAATCGGCCGGCGTGCGGATGCTCACCGTGCACGGACGCACGCGCGAGCAGGGCTACAAGGGCTTCGCCGAGTACGACACCATCGCCGCCGTGAAGGCCGCGGTGCGCATTCCGGTGGTGGCCAACGGCGACATCCGCTCGCCCGAGAAGGCGCGCGACGTGCTCGCGGCCACCGGCGCCGACGCCGTGATGATCGGCCGCGCCGCGCAGGGCCGGCCGTGGATCTTCCGCGAGATCGCGCACTTCCTGGAAACCGGCACGCACCGCGCGCCGCCGCTGGTGGCGGAAGTGCGCCGCTTGCTGCTCGACCATCTCGTGGAGCACTATGCGCTCTACGGCGACTACAGCGGTGTGCGCACGGCGCGCAAGCACATCGGCTGGTACGTGCGCACGCTGCCGGACGGCGAAGCGTTCCGCGCACGCATGAATCTCATCGAGGACTGTGCCGAGCAGCTGCGCGCGGTCGGCGACTATTTCGACGGGCTTGCGGACCGTATGGACCGCATGCCCGCGCAGCACCTGGTGGACGAAGAGGCGTTGCCAGGTGAAGAGGAGACGGCCTGCGCCGTCGATTGAAAAAAAGAGAAGAAGCAATGAGCAAGAAACACATCGAGGACTGCGTGCGCACCAGTCTGGACAGCTACTTTCGCGATCTGCGCGGCACCGAACCCGACGGCATGTACGACATGCTCGTGCGCGTGGTCGAGAAACCCCTGCTCGATGTCGTGATGACGCGCGCCGAGGGCAACCAGTCGAAGGCCGCGCAGTGGTTGGGCCTGAATCGCAACACGCTCCGCAAGAAATTGGTCGAGCACAAACTTTTGAAATAACTCCACGGCATATCCAATGGCCCAGACTGCACTCATCTCCGTTTCCGACAAGACCGGCATCCTCGAATTCGCCCAGGCGCTGCATGCGCTGGGCATCAAGCTGCTGTCCACTGGCGGCACCGCCAAGCTGCTGGCCGACGCCGGCCTGCCCGTCACCGAGGTGGCCGACCACACCGGCTTTCCCGAAATGCTCGACGGCCGCGTGAAGACGCTGCATCCGAAGATCCACGGCGGCCTGCTCGCGCGCCGCGACCTGCCCGCGCACGTTGCCGCCATCAAGGAGCACGGCATCGACACCATCGACCTGCTGGTGGTCAACCTGTATCCGTTCGAGGCCACCGTGGCCAAGCCCGGCTGCACGCTGGAAGACGCGATCGAGAACATCGACATCGGCGGTCCGGCCATGGTGCGCAGCGCGGCCAAGAACTGGAAGGACGTGGGCGTGCTGACCGATTCGTCGCAGTACGCCGTGGCCCTGGCTGAACTCAAGGCGAACGGCAAGCTCAGCGACAAGACCAAGTTCGCTTTCTCGGTGGCCGCCTTCAACCGCATCGCCGACTACGACGGCGCGATCAGCGACTACCTCTCGGCAATCGACTTCGACGCCAGCATCGGCCAGCCCGCGCCCAAGCGCTCGCTGTTCCCGGCGCAGAGCAACGGCCGCTTCGTGAAGGTGCAGGACCTGCGCTACGGCGAGAACCCGCACCAGCAGGCCGCGTTCTACCGCGACCTGTATCCGGCGCCCGGCTCGCTCGTGTCGGCGAAGCAGCTGCAGGGCAAGGAGCTGAGCTACAACAACATCGCCGACGCCGATGCCGCGTGGGAATGCGTGAAGAGCTTCGACGTGCCGGCCTGCGTGATCGTGAAGCACGCCAACCCCTGCGGCGTTGCCATCGGCAAGGATGCGGCCGAGGCCTACGGCAAGGCCTTCAAGACCGATCCGACCTCGGCCTTCGGCGGCATCATCGCCTTCAACCGTCCGGTGGACGGCGCCACCGCGCAGGAAATCGCCAAGCAGTTCGTCGAAGTGCTGATGGCGCCCGGCTACACGCCCGAGGCGCTCGAGGTGTTCCAGGCCACCAAGGCCAAGCTCAACGTGCGCGTGCTCGAGATCGCACTGCCCAAGGGCGGCACCACCGACTGGGACAACGGCCGCAACGCCATGGACGTCAAGCGCGTCGGCTCGGGCCTGCTGATCCAGACGGCCGACAACCACGAGCTCGCCGTCAGCGACCTCAAGGTCGTCAGCAAGAAGCAGCCCACGCCGCAGCAGCTGCAGGACCTGCTGTTCGCATGGAAGGTCGCGAAGTACGTGAAGAGCAATGCGATCGTGTTCTGCGCCAACGGCATGACCATGGGCGTGGGCGCGGGCCAGATGAGCCGCCTCGACTCCGCGCGCATCGCCAGCATCAAGGCCGAGCACGCCGGCCTGTCGCTGAAGGACACGGCCGTGGCCAGCGACGCCTTCTTCCCGTTCCGCGACGGCCTCGACGTGGTGGTCGATGCGGGCGCGAGCTGCGTCATTCAGCCGGGCGGCTCGATGCGCGACCAGGAAGTCATCGACGCGGCCGACGAGCGCGGCGTGGTGATGGTGCTGTCGGGCGTGCGCCACTTCAGGCACTGAAAGTGCAGCCGTCCTGCCAAGGGGCGGCACGGCATTTCCAAGAAAAAGGCCGGCAGCACTGCCGGCCTTTTTCTTTGGCGACGACGACGGCTACTCGTGGTTGCCGAAGCGGTATTTCAGCTGGAAGGTGACCGCGCCGTACAGCCGGTTCTTGATGGTCGGCACGTAGGCGATGTTGAGGCCCCAGTTCTTGCCCTCGATGGCTGCCACCGGAAGGATGGCCGGGAACCAGTTGCCGTTGCGGTAGTTCGGGTAGCCGTCGAAGCCGCCCACCACCGCGCCGAACTTCACGCCGTAGAACTCGAAGGGCAGCGCGTACAGGCCCACGTAGTTCGACTGCCGGCGGTCGCTGTTGCGGAAGGTGCCCGCCGTGACCCGGAAGGTGTCGTTCAGCGGGTACTCGAAGCCCAGTCCCTGGTTGACGTTCTCCAGGCCCTTGCCGCTGTCGAAGTGTGCGGAATAGAAGCCCGGGTTGATCCAGATGTTCTTCGGATCGAAGGACGACTCCTGCGCTGCCGCGAAGCCGGGAAGGAGAAGAGCGATGCTCAGGACCGGCAACGTGCGCAGGGAGTTCATGGGCTAGGGTGTCCTGAAGATTTGTCGTGCTGCTTCGATGGTGGCGGCGATGTCCTCGTCGCTGTGGGCCGCGCTCACGAAGCCTGCTTCGTAAAGCGCGGGCGCAATATACACGCCGCGATCCAGCAAACCGTGAAACAACGCATTGAATTTCGCGTTGTCGGTTGTCATCACGGTGGCATAGTTTTGCGGCAGGTCTTTCATCAGGAAGAAGCCGAACATGCCGCCTTCGCTGTCGGCGTTGAAGGGCTGGCCTTCGGCCGCCGCGGCCGCCTTCAGGCCGTCGACCAGCGAGCGCGTCTTCTTGCCGAGCGCTTCGTAGAAACCGGGCTTCGCGATCTCCTTCAGCGTGGCGAGGCCGCAGGCCGTGGCTACCGGGTTGCCCGACAGCGTGCCCGCCTGGTAGACCGGCCCCAGCGGCGCGAGCTGCTCCATGATCGCGCGCGGCCCGCCGAAGGCCGCGAGAGGCATGCCGCCGCCGATGACCTTGCCGAGCACCGTGAGGTCGGGCTTGATGCCCAGCACGCCTTGCGCGCCGTGCAGTCCCACGCGAAAGCCCGTCATCACTTCGTCGAACACCAGCAGGGCGCCGTGCTGCGTGCAGAGCTCGCGGCAGCGGCGGGCGAACTCTGGCGTGGCACGCACGAAGTTCATGTTGCCGGCGATCGCCTCGATCATCAGGCAGGCGATGTCCTTGCCGTGCAGAGCGAAGGCTTCCTCGAGCTGCTGCAGGTTGTTGTACTCGAGCACGATGGTGTGCTGCACCACCTCGGGCGGCACGCCGGCGGAGGTCGGGTTGCCGAAGGTGGCGAGGCCGGAGCCGGCCTTCACGAGCAGCGCGTCGGCATGGCCGTGGTAGCAGCCCTCGAACTTGACGATGCTCTTGCGGCCGGTGGCGCCGCGCGCCAGGCGCAGCGCGCTCATGGCGGCCTCGGTGCCCGAGCTCACGAGGCGCACCATCTCCATCGACGGCACCAGCGCGAGGATCGCCTCGGCCAGTTCGATCTCGCGCTCGGTCGGCGCGCCGTAGGAGAAGCCCTCGAGCACTGCCTTCTGCACGGCCTCGACCACGGCGGGATGGCCGTGGCCCAGGATCATCGGGCCCCATGAGCCGATGTAGTCGATGTAGCGCTTGTCGTTGGCGTCCCAGAAGTAGGCGCCCTGGGCGCGCTGGATGAAGCGGGGCGTGCCGCCCACGGCCTTGAAGGCACGCACGGGCGAGTTCACGCCCCCGGGGATCACGGCGCGGGCGCGCTCGAAAAGAATGTCGTTGCGGTCGGTCATCAGTGTCGGGTGTCGTGTGGGGGAAGGGCGAAGTCGGGCGGTGTGTCAGGGTCTTCGCCGCCGTCTTCGTCCTCGGGTTCGGCCCAGAACAGGCGGTCGGGCAGCACGTGGCCCATGCCGGGGCGGAAACCGGCGTCGAGGCAGCGGTCCATGTAGGCCAGCGCTTCGGTGGTCGCGGCCACGAGGTCGGTGCCGCTGGCGAGCAGGGCGGCCAGCGCGGCCGACAGGGTGTCGCCCGCGCCGGCGAAGACGGCCTCGAGCCGCTCGTACTTCTCGCTGGCGAGCACCGACTGCGGCGAGGCCAGCACGTTGTCGATGAACTGGTCCGGCAGCATCAGGCCGGTGACCAGCGTGTAGGGCACGCCGAACTCGCCGGCGGCCTTGGCGATGTCCCGCGCGCCGGGCGGACGATCGCCGTTCCAGTCCGGAAGCAGCCAGCGCCACAGGGTGCTGTGGTTTCCAACCAACACCGTCGTCTGGGGCAGGACCAGCTCCCGAAAAGCGTCCAGATAGGGCTCGATCAGGTTCTCGTCCCACCACGAAAGGTTGGGCATGTAGGCCACCACGGGCACCTCCGGATAGTCGGCGGCGGTTTCCGCGATGGTGCTCAGCGCCTCGGTGGTGCCGGCAAAGCCCACCTTGATCAGCTGGACTTCCACGTCCTCCAGGATGGAGCGCGCCTGCTCGGCGATGGCTTCCTCATCGAAGGGGAAGTGATCGAAAATCTCTGCCGTGTCGCGGGCATAGGCGCCCGTGACGACCGGCAGGATGTGTGCGCCTACCGACCCCATTGCCAGGGCGTCGGCCCCCAGGCCGCCCGCCCCGCTGGGATCGCTGGCGTTGAAGACCAGCACGCAGGGGGGATTCAGGTCGCGTTCGGCCAGTTCGCCGTCGTCCTGCGAGGGGTCGTTAAGATCGCCCGGTTTGCGGGCGTTGTCTGCTGGAAGTAAGTAGATGGTCATACGCCGTGCGGAATCCCCTGGATGGTGGCATAGGCGCGACGTTTACCGTCTGCCAGTGAGATACGCATAGATACACTCGTTGCATTTAATGAACAAGGACTTTAAGCTCCGATGAATACGAAAACTTGGATGTGCCTGATTTGTGGGTGGATCTATGACGAAGCGGTTGGTGTACCGGAAGATGGCATCGCGGCAGGCACGGCCTGGGCCGATGTTCCGATGAACTGGACCTGTCCTGAGTGCGGTGCGCGCAAGGAAGACTTCGAAATGGTTGAAATCTGAAAGCATGGCATAGATAGAGCTACGCGGTCTGCGTCGATGTTCGGCGCGGCGGGCTTCCAAGTCTCATGAGCAGGAGCGTTTGCAATGGGCCCGAATGGATCTGGTTACAAGGTGCTGGTCATCGACGACAGCAACACCATCCGGCGCAGTGCCGAGATTTTTCTGAAGCAGGGTGGGCACGAGGTTCTTCTCGCGGAAGACGGCTTCGACGCGCTCTCCAAGGTTAACGACCACAAGCCGCATCTGATTTTCTGCGACATCCTGATGCCGCGCCTCGACGGCTATCAGACTTGCGCCATCATCAAGCGCAACGCCCACTTTTCCAACGTCCCGGTCGTCATGCTGTCGTCGAAAGACGGTGTATTCGACAAGGCACGCGGCCGCATGGTCGGTTCCCAGGACTACCTGACCAAGCCTTTCACCAAAGACCAGCTGCTGCAGGCCGTGCAGCAGTTTGGCACCGTTCAACAGGAAGTGCAGTAATGCCTATTCGCAAAATCCTCGTCGTCGACGACTCCAAGACGGAACTGGTGTTCCTCACCGACCTCCTCCAGAAGAACGGCTTTGCCGTCAAGACGGCCGAAAACGCCGACGACGCCATGCGCCGCCTCGAGGAAGAGCATCCCGACCTGATCCTCATGGACGTGGTCATGCCCGGCCAGAACGGCTTCCAGCTCACGCGCGCCATCGCCCGCGACCCGAAGTACGCGGCCATCCCGATCATCCTGTGCACCAGCAAGAACCAGGAGACCGACCGCGTGTGGGGCATGCGCCAG
Source organism: Variovorax sp. YR750 (assembly GCF_900109805.1). Lineage (NCBI taxonomy): Bacteria > Pseudomonadati > Pseudomonadota > Betaproteobacteria > Burkholderiales > Comamonadaceae > Variovorax > Variovorax sp. YR750. Next base: position 36,466 of record NZ_FOBJ01000014.1, on the reverse strand, counting down.
GGCGCGCGCGACTACATCGTGAAGCCGGTCAACGCCGCCGACCTGATGTCCAAGATCAGCGCGCTGAACTGAGCGAAAGCCTGCCGAGTCCATGGCGAATCGCGATGCTCTGAGAGCCTTCCAGTCCCGGCTGGCGAGCCGCCTGCAGGCCGCTCGCACGACGGGCGTGGCCGCCACGTGGCTGGCGGTCGAGGCGGGCGAGGGCAAATACCTCTTTCCGCTGGGACACGCCGGCGAGATCTTTCCCTGGACGCCGCCGCAGCCCGTGCCCTACACGGAGCCGTGGTTCCTCGGCGTCGCCAACCTGCGCGGCGGCCTCTACGGCGTCGTGCAGCTTTCGGCGTTCGCCACCGGCGTCCCGGGCGCGCTGGCCGCTACCGAGGCGGCGCGCATCCAGTCGCGGCTCGTTGCTTTCAACGAGCTGCTCGAAGTCAACTGCGCATTGCTGGTCGATCGACTGGCGGGGTTGCGGGGGGCGGAGGCCTTCACGGCGTCCGAGCCTCCTGGCGCAGAAGCACCTGCCTGGCACGGGCATCTGTTTACCGATGCAGCGGGGGAGCGCTGGCAGGAAGTCAACCTGCAGGCGCTTTCGCAGCAACCCCAGTTTTTGAGTATTGGTGCGTAGTCGTACCGGAAACCACCTGAAGGACCGACCGTGAGCTCGATCGCCGACAAGTTCAAGAAATTACTGCCCGTGAACAACGGGAACGACAAGGCCCGCGTCGATGGCTCCGGTTCGATATCGATCGACGATGTCGACACCGTCCAGGTTCCGGACGAGAAAACCGTGCGCCTCGCCAAGAAGGGCGCCGCGCCCGCCGACACCAGCTTCGGCGACGTCGACCTGCCCGGCGGCGGCGATGCCGCCAACGAGCCCGGCGCGGCGGCCGTCGAGGCGCTGCCCGACGCCACCGGCGGCCGTGCGGGTTCCAGCCCGGCGAAGCAGCAGCGGATCCTGGCCATCATGCTGGCGATCGTGGTGCTGTTGCTGCTGCTGGTCGCCGGCTCCTCCATTCTTCGCGCCGAGCGCCTCGCGCAGCAGGTGGCGGCCACCGGCCAGTCGCTGATGCAGTCGCAGCGCCTGGCCAAGTCGATCTCCCAGGCCCTCGTCGGCAGCCCCTCGGCGTTCGTCGAAGTGAAGGACAGCGCCGACGACCTCACGCGTCGCGTGCACGGCCTGACCAACGGCGACGACTCCCTGCGCCTGGAAGCCGTCGGCAACCAGTACGACGAGGAGATGGGCAAGATCAACCCCCTCGTCACCCGCGCCGAGGCCAGCGCCAAGGCCGTGCTGGCCCAGCGCCAGATCCTGACGCAGGTGGGTGCCGCTCTGCGCGACATCAACCAGCAGTCGTCCACGCTGCTCGAGATGACGGAAACCGTCGCCTCGCTGAAGATGCAGCAGAACGCCACGCTGCCCGAGATCTCGGCCGCCGGCCAGCTCGTGATGCTGACGCAGCGCATCGGCAAGTCGACCAACGAGTTCTTCACGGTCGAGGGCGTGAACCCCGACGCCGTGTTCCTGCTGGGCAAGGACCTGAACACCTTCCAGGAAACCACCCGCGGCCTGCTCGACGGCAATGCGCAGCAGCGCTTCCCCGGCTCGAAGGACCCGCAGACGCGCCAGCAGCTCGAGGCCATCCTGAAGACCTACGAGCAGATGCGCACGCAGGCTTCGGCCATTCTGGGCAACCTGCAGGGCCTGGTGGCAGCGCGCGAAGCGCAGGCATCCATCCTGACCGACAGCGAGCCGCTGCGTAAGTCGCTCGGCGACCTGCAGGAAAAGCTCTCCGCCCGCACCGGCCTGGGCGCCGGCACCATCGTGCTGCTGTTCGTGCTGTCGCTGGCCGCCCTGGCACTCGCCGGCGCCATCGGTTTCGTGCAGGTGCGCGAAGGCCGCGAACGCGCCGCCGTCGCCGAACGCGAGCGTCTGGCCGCCGAACAGGCTTCCGACGAAGCCAGCCGCGTGAACAACGCCAACCAGGCTGCCATTCTTCGGCTGATGAACGAACTGCAGACAGTGGCCGAAGGCGACCTGACGCAGGAAGCGACCGTGACCGAGGACATCACCGGCGCCATCGCCGACTCGGTGAACTACACGGTGGAGGAACTGCGACTGCTGGTGGGCAACGTGCAGAACACGGCTACCCGCGTGGCGCAGACGACGTCGCAGGTGGAAAGCACCTCGACCGAACTGCTGGCGGCTTCCACCGAACAGCTGCGCGAGATTCGCGAAACCGGCCAGTCGGTGCTGACCATGGCCGAGCGAATCAACGGCGTGTCCACGCAAGCGCAAGAGTCCGCCACGGTGGCGCGCCAGTCGCTGCAGGCCGCATCCTCGGGTCTGCAGGCCGTGCAGAACGCCATCGGCGGTATGAACTCCATCCGCGACCAGATCCAGGAAACCTCCAAGCGGATCAAGCGCCTGGGCGAATCCTCGCAGGAGATCGGTGAAATCACGGAGCTGATCTCGGACATTACCGAACAGACGAACGTGCTGGCTCTGAACGCCGCCATTCAGGCAGCGTCCGCCGGTGAAGCAGGCCGAGGCTTCTCGGTGGTGGCGGAAGAAGTTCAGCGACTGGCCGAACGCTCCGCGGACGCCACGCGCCAGATCTCGGCGCTGGTGAAGGCGATTCAGACCGACACGCAGGACGCGGTGGGCGCCATGGAGCGTTCCACGCAGGGTGTGGTCGAAGGGGCCAAGCTGTCCGACAACGCGGGTACCGCACTGTCCGAGATCGACCGCGTGTCGCGCCGACTCGCCGACCTGATCGAGCAGATTTCGCAATCCGCCTCCCGCGAAGCCGACTCGGCCAACGTGGTGGCTGCGAACATCCAGCACATTTTCGCGGTGACGGAACAGACCGGAGAAGGTACGCGTACCACGGCCCAGCAGGTGCGCGAACTCTCGCAGATGGCCGAAGAACTGCGCCGCTCGGTCGCCCGTTTCAAGATTGCGTGATGACGATCTCCCCCAGCCTTCGCGCACTTCGTGTCGCTTCGGCAACCCCCTTCCGGGGGCAACACCTGCGGCCCGGCAAAGCCGGTTCCGCGGTGTTCCTTGAAGTGGCCGCGACGGCCTTGCGCATTCGGGGCGCTCTGCGTCCATTGGAAAACTGACAGTCTAAGAACGGCGAGCACCCAACGTGTCGACTCAAACCCCTGCCACGGCCCCTCACGCCGGCAACACGCCGGTCACCGAAGACCTCGGGCCGCTGGCCTGGGTGCTGGGAGAAATCCAGAAATCCCTCGACGGTGTAGGCAAGTCGTTGCGGCGCTTCGTGCGCGAGGTGGATGCCGCGAGCGAGCCCGAGAGCGGGCCGCTGCAGATGGCCCGCCAGCAACTTCACCAGGCCGTCGGCGCGCTCCAGATGGTGGGGCACTCCTCGCCCGCGCTGGTGCTGGGCGCCATCGAGTTCGCGGTGCAGGGCTTCATCGCCGAGCCGCAGCGCTGCAACGAAGCGGCAGTGAACAAGATCGAGCGTGCCGGCTTCGCCGTCACCGACTTCCTCGGCGCGCTGCTGGCCGGCAAGCCGGTCTCCTCGGTGGCGCTCTTTCCCCAGTACCGCGATGTGCTGGAGCTGGTCGGCAACGAGCGCGTGCACCCGGCCGACCTCTGGAGCACCGCCTGGCGCTGGGTCGAGATCAAGCCGGCGCTGACGCAGGCGGCCGTTGCCTACGACCCCGCCGTGCGCTCGCGGCTCGACCGCGAGGTGCTGCAGCTGATCAAGAGCGGCGACACGCAGGCCGCGCGCCGGCTGCATGCGCTGTGCCTGGGCCTCGGCCGCGGCGCGCTGCTGCCCCGCGTCGCGAGCTTCTGGACGCTGGCCGCGGGCTTCTTCGAGGCCCTGGCCACCGGGCTGATCACGCCCGACGCCTACGTCAAGCGCGCCGCCTCGCGCGTGCTGCTGCAATACGCCACGCTCGCGCGCGGCGACAGCCTCGTGTCCGACCGCCTTGGACAAGACCTGCTGTTCTTCTGCGCGCAGGCAGTGCCCACAGCCGGCGACGACGCCGCCACGCTGCGCACCGTGCGCCTCGCCTGGGGCATTGCCGGCGAGCAGCACGTCGACTACAACGTCGAGCAGTTCGGCCGCTTCGATCCGCTGGTGCTGCAACAGGCTCGCAAGCGCATCGAGACCGCCAAGGAAATGTGGTCGGCGCTCTCGGGCGGCGACATCACCCGCACGCGCCAGGTGGCCGACACCTTCGCGCAGCTCGGCGAATCGCTGCAGAAGCTGCATCCGCCGAGCCTGCCGATGGTGCAGGCCCTCACCCATGCGGTCGAAGCCTCCGTGCGTTCCGGCCAGGCTCCGGGCACCGAACTCGCGATGGAAGTCGCCACCTCGGTGCTCTACCTGGAAGCCGCCCTCGAAGACCTGGACCCGAGCGATCCGCAGCTCACCGCCCGCACGCTGCAGCTGGCGGGCCGCATCGAGCGCGTGCGCGCCGGCGGCCATTCCGAGCCGCTCGAGCCGTGGATGGAGGATCTCTATCGCCGCGTGAGCGACCGCCAGACCATGGGCACCGTGGTCGACGAGCTGCGCAGCCACCTGAGCGAACTCGAGAAGTCGCTCGACCAGTATTTCCGCCGCCCCGCCGAAAAGGGCCTGCTGCGCACCGTGCCGACGCAACTCATGCAGATGCGCGGCGTGTTCTCCGTGCTCGGCCTCGACCAGGCCGCGCTCACCGTGCAGCGCATGCGCGAAGATGTCGAGGCGATGCTCGTCAGCACTTCGCCGGCCGAGGAAATGGCCGGCTTCGACGCGCTGGGCAACAACCTCGGCGCGCTCGGCTTCCTGATCGACATGCTGGGCTACCAGCCCGCGCTGGCCAAGCGCCTGTTCGTGTTCGACGCCGACGCCGGCGAACTCAAGCCGCTGATGGGCCGCCAGGCCGCCGACGCCACGGCCGGCGAGGGCGCCGCGCCCAGCCAGGCTCCGGCCGCCCCGGTGCTCAGCATCGAGGAAGTCGACGCCCAGATCGCCTCGAAGCTCGCGGCGCTCGCCGCGCCCAAGGCCAAGCCCTCGCCGATCGAGGAATTCAGCAGCAAGGCCGACAGCTGGACCAACAAGATCTCCGGCCCGACCGCGCTGCCCGACACCGAAGTCACCGAGCTCGAAGAAGACGACCTGCAGAACATCTTCCTCGACGAAGCCCGCGAGGTGGTGCAGAACGGCCTGGCCGCCATCGCCGAGCTCGCCAGCTACCCGGACGACACCGAAGAACTCACGATCCTGCGCCGCGCCTTCCACACGCTCAAGGGCAGCTCGCGCATGGTCGGCCTCACCGAGTTCGGCGATGCCGCCTGGTCGCTCGAGCAGGTGCTCAACACCTGGCTGGCCGACCAGCGCGCCGCCACGCCGGAACTGCTGGCAGGCACCGAACGCACGATGAAGGAATTCGGCGAGTGGGTCGAAGCCATCGCCGCCGGCTCCGCACAGGGCTGGAAGTCCGCGCCGTTCAGCCGCGTGGCCAACGCGCTGCTGGCGGGCGAACCCGTGCCTCCGCCGGTGCGCGTGGCCGATGCCGAAGCCCTTGCTGTGGCCGCGCGCCACATCGCGGCCGAGCCGCCCGTTTCCGCGCCAGAACCCGCGCCCATCGAGGTCGTGGCCCCGGTGGCGGCGGAGCTGCCTCCGCTGCAGTTGCCTGACCTGCCGGACCTGTCCCTGACGGCGGAAGCACCCGCGCCGGCGCCTGTCGCCGCAGCCCCGGAAGCTCCCGCAGTTCCCGAAGCCCCGCTCGAAACCCTGGCCTGGCAGGAGCCGGAGCCCGCGAAGGCCGCCGCCACGCCCGAGGCCGACGACGATTTCGCCTCGACCGATTTCATCGACTTCGAAGCCAAGCAGACCGACGAGCCTCCGCCGCCGCTGGTGCTGCCGAGCGGCGAGATGTTCGACTTCCTGGCGCCGCCAGCCAGGACGCCTGCCGTCGTGGAACTGAAGTCGGAACCCGTCGAGCCGCCGGCTCCCGCTGCCGAACCCATCGTCACCTCCGTGCCCACCACGGCCGGCCTGCCCGACCTGCAATGGGAACCCGAGCCGTTGCCCGTGCAGGCCGCCGCCGAGCCCGTCGTCGAACCCGAAGTGGTCGAGGCCGCGCCCGCGCCCGAACCGCTGCATGCCGTGCATGTGGAAGAGCCGGTCGCCGAGTCCGCGCCGCAACCGGTGGCCGAAGCTGAACCCGAGCCTGCCCTGGTAGCCGCCGAGGAAGTGGTCGTGCCCATCTTCGAGGCGCCCGCCGTGCCCGAGGAAGCGCAGATCCTCGTCGCCGACGCTGCTCCCGAGCCCGTGGCGCCCGTCGAGCCCGAGCCGGTCGTGGCCGCCGCTCCGGCCGCGTCGCAGGAAAGCGCCGAAGACCAGGTCAAGGTGATCGGCCCGCTGCGCATCGGCATCCAGCTCTACAACGTCTACCTCAACGAGGCCGACGAATGGTCCCGCCAACTCGCCACCGACGTGGGCGAGTGGGCGCTCGAGTCGCATGAGCGCCTGTCCGACTCGACCGTCGCGCTGGCCCACTCGCTGGCCGGCAGCTCCGCCACCGTCGGCTTCCACAGCCTCTCGGGCATGGCCCGCCTGTTCGAAGCCGCGCTGCAGCACCTGCAGATGCAGGGCAGCGGCACGCGCGAGCAGGGCATGGTGCTGGTGACCGCCGCCGACGAGCTGCGCCGCCTGCTGCACCAGTTCGCGGTCGGCCTCCTGCGCGATCCCGCCGAAGGCACGCTGCAGGCGCTGCGCGACATCGCCAATTCGCCGATGCCCACCGAAGTCGCCATGCGCGCCGAAGCCCGGCCGCTGCAGCAGGTGGTGGTCAGCGAGCCCGTCGCCGACGTGGCTCTGGACGATTCCGAAGACGCCATCGACCTGGCCGACGCGGTCGACGTCGACCTGTTCCCGATCTTCGAGGAAGAGGCGGCCGAACTGCTGCCCCAGCTCGGCGAGGCGCTGCGCCAGTGGGCGCACCACCCCGACGACAGCGCGCCGCGCGCCTCGGTGCTTCGCACGCTGCACACGCTCAAGGGCAGCGCGCGGCTGGCCGGCGCCATGCGCCTGGGCGAGCGCGCGCACCGCATGGAGTCCGAGATCGAAGTCCTGGGCTCCCAGGGCGCCGAGCGGGCCGACATCGAGAAGCTGCTTGCCCGCCTCGACGCCCTCCAGGCCACCTTCGACGCGCTGCGCGCGGCCGACGACGCCACGCAGGTCGAGCTGGCCCAGATCGTGGCCGCCGCCACGTCGACGGCGCCAGTCACTGTCGCTTCGCAGGCGCCCGAAGCCGGCGTGCCGGCGAACGACGAGACCGTCGCTCCCGCGGCGAGCCTCGACGACGAGCCCGCCGCCGAAACGGCGCCGGCAGCAACGGCACCCGCCACGCTGCAGCCGCGCCCCGCGCCGGCCGCCCTGGTGGCACCGCTTCGCGCCGCGACCGGCCAGGCCGTGCGCATCCGCACCCAGCTGCTCGACCGCCTGGTCGCGCAGACCGGCGAGGTCATCATCACGCGTTCGCGCCTGGAAGCCGAGCTTGGCCAGCTGCGCGGCTCGCTGTCCGACCTGACGGGCAACCTGGACCGCCTGCGCCAGCAGCTGCGCGACATCGAGGTGCAGGCCGAAAGCCAGATGCAGTCTCGCCTCGCTCAGGCCAAGGACTCGCAGCAGAGCTTCGACCCGCTGGAGTTCGACCGATTCACCCGCGTGCAGGAGCTCACGCGCATGATGGCCGAGTCGGTGAACGACGTGGCCACCGTGCAGCGCACCCTGCAGAAGACGGTGCAGGCGACGGAAGACGACCTCAGTGTGCAGGCGCGCCAGACGCGCGAACTGCAGCGCGGCCTGCTGCGCACGCGAATGGTGGAGTTCGAGGGCATCTCCGACCGCCTCTACCGCGTGGTGCGCCAGGCCTCGAAGGACACCGGCAAGCAGGTGCGCCTGGACATCGTCGGCGGCTCCATCGAAATGGACCGCGGCGTGCTGGACCGCATGACGCCCGCCTTCGAGCACCTGCTGCGCAACTGCGTGGCTCACGGCATCGAGGATGCGGCCGTGCGCGAGAAGGCCGGCAAGGACGCCAGCGGCCTGATCGTCATCGACCTGCACCACGAAGGCAACGACGTGTCGGTGAGCTTCCGCGACGATGGTGCCGGCCTCGACCACAAGCGCATCGCCGAGCGTGCCCGCACGCTGGGCCTGCTGGGCGCCGACCAGGAACTCACGGCCGAGGAGGCCACCGAGCTGATCTTCAAGCCCGGCTTCTCGACGGCGGGGCAGGTTTCCGAACTGGCCGGCCGCGGCATCGGCATGGACGTGGTGCGCGCGCAGATCGCGGCGCTCGGCGGCCGCATCGAGACGCACAGCACCCAGGGCCAGGGCACCACCTTCAAGCTGGTGCTGCCGCTGACCACCGCCGTGACGCACGTGGTGATGCTGCGCGCGGGCGAAGTGTCCATCGGCGTTCCGTCGAACCTGGTGGAGCTTGTGCAGCGCGTGGGCGGCACGGATCTCGAAGCGGCCTACCTGAACAACAGCCATCCCTTCGGCAGCGAACATGTGCCGTTCTACTGGACCGGCGCGCTGCTGCAGGCCTCGACCCGCAGCGAGCACGGCCCGGCCCGGAACAACACCATCGTGGTCGTGCGAAGCGCGGCGCAGCGCGTCGCCCTGCACGTGGACGAAGTGCTGGGCAACCAGGAAGTCGTGGTGAAGAACCTCGGCCCGCAGCTCGCGCGGCTGCCCGGCCTGGCCGGCATCTCGGTGCTGGCCTCGGGCGCGGTGGCGCTGATCTACAACCCCGTGGCGCTGGCCGCGGTGCACGGCGAGCAGGCGCGCGAGCGCCAGGCTGCCGCGCTGACGGCAGCTCCGGCGGCGACCGCCCCGGTCGACCAGGGTGCGCCGCAGGAACCGTTGCAGGCGCTGGCGCCGGTGGCGCCGCAGATTCCGCTGGTGCTGGTGGTGGACGACTCCATCACGGTGCGTCGCGTCACGCAGCGTCTGCTGCAGCGCGAAGGCTATCGCGTGTCGCTCGCGGCCGACGGCCTGCAGGCACTCGAGCGCCTGCAGCAGGAGCGCCCGGCGGTGGTGCTGTCGGACATCGAGATGCCGCGCATGGACGGCTTCGACCTGGCCCGCAACATCCGCGCCGACGCCGCGCTGGCCGAGCTGCCGATCATCATGATCACCTCGCGCATCGCCGAGAAGCACCGCGACTACGCGCGCACGCTGGGCGTGAACCACTACCTCGGCAAGCCGTACTCGGAAGAGGAACTGCTGCGCCTGGTGCGTGCGTACACGACCGAGGCGGCGCTGGCTGCTGCCGCCTGACGCTGGCTGATGCGTTCGCCGCCTGCGGGCGGTGATCGAGAAAAAGGGGCCTGCGGGCCCCTTTTCATTTCTGCAGGCTCTTCGCCCGTGCCACCCCGTAGCGCTGCAGCGTCTTCTCCCGCGCCTCGGCGTGATCGACCACCGGCTTCGGGTAGGTCTCGCCGAGCTTGACGCCGGCGGCTTCCAGTTCCACCGGCGAGGCCAGCCACGGTGCGTGGATCGCCGCGTTCGACAGCCCCGCCAGCTGCGGCAGGTAGCGGCGGATGAACTTGCCCTCGGGGTCGAAGCGCTCGCTCTGCGTCACCGGGTTGAAGATGCGGAAGTAGGGCTGGGCGTCGCAGCCGCTGGAGCTGGCCCACTGCCATCCGCCGTTGTTCGAGGCCAGCTCGAAGTCGTTCAGGTGCAGCGCGAAGTAGGCTTCGCCGCGCCGCCAGTCCAGCCCCAGGTCCTTGCACAGGAAGCTTGCGGCCACCATGCGCAGGCGGTTGTGCATGTAGCCGCTCTGGTTGATCTGCAGCATGGCCGCGTCCACCAGCGGGTAGCCGGTGCGGCCCTGGCACCAGGCGTCGAAGAGCTGGTCGGCGTGCTTGCCGTGGTGCCACTGGATCTTGTCGTACTCTGGGCGGAAGCTCTTCGACTCGCCGCCTTTGTGCACGTGCGGGAAGTGCGCCAGGATCTGGAAATAGAACTCGCGCCAGATCAGCTCGCTCAGCCAGGTCGCCGCGCCCGTGTTGCCCTGCAGCGAGAGCTGGTGCGACAGGCTCGCCATCTGCCGGATCGACACCGTGCCGAAGCGCAGGTGGATGCCCATGTAGCTGGGGCCGCGCACGGCGGGGAAGTCGCGCGCCTGGTCGTAGCGGTCGATGCGCTCGAAGAAATCCTCGAAGAGCTGGCCGGCGCCGCGGGTGCCGGTGGGGATCTCCAGCGTCGACAGGTTGCTCTTCTCGAAGCCGATCTCGCGCAGCGCGGGCACCGGCTCGCCCCAGGCCTGCGGGGAGGGCACCAGGGCGTCGACGTGGTTGCGCACCGGGTACGACTTGAGGAAGAAGGAATCGAGCTTCGCCAGCCAGGCCCGCTTGTAGGGCGTGAACACGGTGTAGGGCTGGCCGGTCTTGGTCATGACCTCGTCGCGGTCGAAGACGGTCGAGTCCTTGTAGGTGTGGAAGGTCACGCCGGCATTGGCCAGCGCGCCGAAGACCTTGGCGTCGCGCTCCAGCGCGTCGGGCTCGTCGTCGCGGTTGGCGAACACCGCCTGCACGCCCAGCTCCCGGGCAATCGCCGGAATCTCCTGCGCCGCCACGGCGTGCCGCACGATCAGCCCGCCGCCCAGGGCGCGCAGCTCGGCCTCGAGCTCCACCAGCGACTCGCGGATGAACTCCACCCGCCGGTCGACCGTGGGCAGGGCGTCCAGGATCGCCTTGTCGAACACGAAGACGCACAGCACCTGCCGGCAGGCCCTCAGCGCCCGGTAGAGGGCGGCGTTGTCGTCCACGCGCAGGTCGCGGCGGAACCACATGAGCCCTTTGGGATAGGTCTTGTCGACGGCCAGTAAAATCGGGGGCATATGGCCGCCGATTCTGCCCCGATGAACCTCACGCATCACTTTTTGATAGCGATGCCCGGGATGGAAGACAAAACTTTCAACCGCAGCGTCGTGTACCTCTGCGAGCACAGCGAGCGCGGCGCGCTCGGCCTTGTGATCAACAAGCCCAGCGACATCAACCTCAAGGTGCTGTTCGAGAAGATCGAGCTGCACCTGGCCCGCCCCGAGCTGGGCGAGGCCCCCGTCTTCCAGGGCGGCCCGGTGCAGACCGAGCGCGGCTTCGTGCTGCACGAACCGGTCTTCACCCAGGCCGAGAAGCCCGAGGAATCGGTCTACGCCTCGACCATGACCATCCCCGGCGGGCTGGAGATGACCACTTCCAAGGACGTGCTGGAGGCCCTGGCCACCGGAGCGGGCCCGCGCAAGGTGCTGGTCTCGCTGGGCTATGCGGCCTGGGGGGAAGGGCAGCTCGAATCCGAGCTGGCCGAGAACAGCTGGCTCACCGTGGGCGCCGACCCGGCCGTGATCTTCGACACCCCCATCGAGCAGCGCTACGACAAGGCGCTGATGCTGCTGGGCCTCGAGGCCTGGAAGCTGTCCCCCGACGCCGGACACGCATGATGAACTTGGCTCGCCCCCAGGCTGCGCGCACTTCGTGTCGCTTCGCCAACCCCCTACCGGGGGCGGGCCGGCCGCTTCGGGCGGCCGTGCGCGGCGGCCCCCTGTGAGGGGACCGGCAATGTCCGAGAGCGCTCAGTCCCCGGCATCTGCCGCTGTTCCCGCCCATTTCCAGAGCTTCCTGGCCTTCGACTTCGGCCTGAAGCGCACGGGCGTGGCCAGCGGCAACCGGCTGCTGCGCACCGCCACCCCGCAACCCACCATCAAGGCCGAAGGCGACGCCCGCTTCGCGCAGGTCGGGGCGCGCATCAAGGAATGGCAGCCCGACGCGCTGGTGATCGGCGTGCCCTACCACCCCGACGGCGCCGCGCACGAGAACACCCGCCGCGCGCAGAAGTTCGCGCGCCAGTTGCGCGGCCGTTTCAATCTCCAGGTGTTCGAGGTCGACGAGCGCTACAGCACCACCGAGGCGCTGGCCTCGGGCGCGCGCGACGCCGACGCGGCCTCCGCCTGCATCATCCTGGAGCAATTCTTGAGGAGTCTCCCGTGAGTTCAATTCCCGATGCCGAAGCGCTCTACACGAAGCTGCTGGCCGGCGTGAAGCCGCTGATGCGCCCCGAAACGAAGCTGGTGGGCATCACCTCCGGCGGTGCCTGGCTGGTCGAGCGGCTCCAGAAGGACCTGGGCCTGCCCGGCGCGCCCGGCGTCATCTCGTCGGCCATGCACCGCGACGACTTCTCGCGCCGCGGCCTCTCGGCCAGCGCGCAGACCTCGCTGCCCTTCGACGTGAACGGCGCCGACGTGCTGCTGCTCGACGACGTGCTCTACACCGGCCGCACCATCCGCGCGGTGCTCAACGAGCTGTTCGACTTCGGTCGCCCGGCCAGCGTGCGCCTCGCGGTGCTGGTGGATCGCGGCGGGCGCGAGCTGCCGGTTGCCGCCGACTTCGCGGCCGAGAAGCTCACGCTGCCGAACTCGCAGCTGCTCGCGCTGGCCCGCGCCGCCGACGGCGCATTCAGCCTCAAGGTGGAGGAAAGCAAGTAATGCTCTACAAGCGAAACCCCCAGCTCAACAAGAACGGCGAGCTGATCCACCTGTTGTCGATCGAGGGCCTGCCCAAGGACATCGTCACGCACATCCTCGACACGGCCGCCAACTTCACGAGCGTGAGCGACCGCGAGGTGAAGAAGGTGCCGCTGCTGCGCGGCAAGAGCGTGTTCAACCTGTTCTTCGAGAACAGCACCCGCACGCGCACTACCTTCGAGATCGCGGCCAAGCGCCTGAGCGCCGACGTCATCAACCTCGACATCGCACGCTCCTCGGCCACCAAGGGCGAGTCGCTGCTCGACACCATCGCCAACCTGAGCGCGATGGCCGCCGACCTGTTCGTGGTGCGCCACAGCGAGTCGGGCGCGCCCTACCTGATCGCGCAGCACGTCGCGCCGCACGTGCACGTGGTGAATGCCGGCGACGGCCGCCACGCGCACCCGACGCAGGGGCTGCTCGACATGTACACGATCCGCCACTACAAGAAGGACTTCTCGAATCTCACGGTCGCCATCGTCGGCGACGTGCTGCATTCGCGCGTGGCGCGTTCCGACATCCACGCGCTCACCACGCTGGGCTGCGCCGAGGTGCGCGTGGTCGGCCCCAAGACGCTGGTGCCGAGCGACATGGCCGGCATGGGCGTGCGCGTGTTCCACACGCTGGAGGAGGGCATCAAGGACTGCGACGTGGTCATCATGCTGCGCCTGCAGAACGAACGCATGAGCGGCGCGCTGCTGCCCTCGTCGCAGGAGTTCTTCAAGACCTTCGGCCTCACGCAGGAAAAGCTGCAGCTGGCCAAGCCCGACGCCATCGTGATGCACCCCGGCCCCATCAACCGCGGCGTGGAGATCGACTCCGCCGTGGTCGACGGCAAGCAGAGCGTGATCCTTCCGCAGGTCACTTTCGGCATCGCAGTCCGCATGGCCGTCATGAGCATCGTCGCAGGCAACGAAGCATAGAAATGTTGCTCGCCCCCAGTCTTCGCGCACTTCGTGTCGCTTCGCCAACCCCCTACCGGGGGCAACACCAGTGGCCCGGCGAAGCCGGTTCCACGGTGTTTCCCGAAAAGGCCATGACTGTCACCGGAAGTACAGACGCATGAACATCCACATCACCAACGGCCGCGTCGTCGATCCCGCGTCGGGTACCGACAAGAAAGCCGACATCGCCATCGCCGACGGCAAGATCGCCGGCATCGGCGGCAGCATTCCCGCCGGCTTCAAGGCCGGGCGCACCATCGACGCCACGGGCTGCATCGTCACGCCCGGCCTCGTGGACCTGGCCGCGCGCCTGCGCGAGCCCGGCTACGAGCACGAGGGCATGCTCGAGAGCGAAATGGCCGCTGCCATCGCCGGCGGCGTCACCAGCCTCGTGTGCCCGCCCGACACCGACCCGGTGCTCGACGAGCCCGGCCTGGTCGAGATGCTCAAGTTCCGTGCCGAGAAGCTGCAGGCCGCTCGCCTGTTCCCGCTGGGCGCGCTCACGCGCGGGCTTGCCGGCGGCGTGCTGACCGAGATGGCCGAGCTCACCGAGGCCGGCTGCATCGGCTTCGGCCAGGCCGACGTGCCGCTGGCCGACACGCAGGTGCTTCAGCGCGCGCTGTCGTACGCCAGCACCTTCGGCTACACCGTGTGGCTGCGTCCGCAGGACCGCGACCTCGGCAAGGGCGTCGCCGCCAGCGGCCCGCTCGCCACGCGGCTGGGCCTGGCGGGCGTGCCGGTATCGGCCGAGACGATCGCCATCTTCACCATCGTCGAGCTGATGAAGGCCACCGGCGCGCGCGTGCACCTGTGCCGCATCTCCAGCGCCCGCGGCGTGGAACTGGTGCGCCAGGCCAAGGCCCAGGGCCTGCCGATCACCTGCGACGTCAGCATCAACTCGCTGCACCTGGCCGACACCGACATCGGCTACTTCGACAGCCGCGCCCGCCTGAACCCGCCGCTGCGCCAGCAGGCCGACCGCGACGCGCTTTCGGCCGCGCTGGCCGACGGCACCATCGACGCGCTGGTGTCCGACCACACGCCGGTCGAGGCCGACGCCAAGACGCTGCCCTTCGCCGAAGCCGAGGCCGGCGCGACCGGGCTCGAGCTGCTGCTGCCGCTCGCGCTGCAGTGGGGCGAGCGCAGCGGCGCGGGCCTCGCGCGCGCCATCGAGGTCGTCACCTCCGCGCCCGCGCGCCTGCTGAGCACCGCCGACGCGGGCACCGGCATCGGCCGCCTGCAGGAAGGCGGCGTGGCCGACCTGTGCATCGCCGATCCGGCGCTCGAATGGCAGGTGGAGCCCGGCGCGCTCAGGAGCCAGGGCAAGCACACGCCTTTTGCCGGCTATCCGCTGCAGGGCCGCGCGCGCCACACGCTGGTGGCGGGCCGCATCGTCCACGGCTGAGATGACGCTCACCCCCAGTCTTCGCGCACTTCGTGTCGCTACGCCAACCCCCTTGCAGGGGGCAACACCGGCGGCCCGGCAGAGCCGGTTCCGCGGTGTTCCGCGATCGCGCATTGACGTAGCGGGGAAGGGGCCCGTTCGATGATTCATTCGCTGAAAGCCTGCTGGCGCCTGTCGCGCGCGGTGGCGCACGCGGCTTCGGGCTGGTGGACGATCCGCTTCACCTTTCCGAAGCTGTCGCAGCTCGAGCGCAACGCGCGCGTGCAGGCCTGGTCGCGGCGCATGCTGGAGCTCATGGGCATCACGCTGGTGGTGCAGGGCACGCCGCCGCCCAAGGGGCCGGTGCTGCTGATCTGCAACCACCTCTCGTGGCTGGACATCACCACCATCCACGCGGCGCGGCACGTGCGCTTCGTGTCGAAGTCGGACGTGAAGGGCTGGCCGCTGATCGGCACGCTCTCCAACGGCTCGGGCACGCTCTACATCGAGCGCGAACGCCGCCGCGACGCGCTGCGCGTGGTGCATCACATGACCGACGCGCTGCGCAACGGCGACCTGATCGGCGTGTTCCCCGAGGGCACGACCAGCGACGGCCACGGCCTGCTGCCCTTCCACGCCAACCTGCTGCAGGCTTCCATTTCCTCGGGCGCGCCGGTGCTGCCCGCCGCGCTGCGCTTCGCCGACGCCGCCACCGGCGAGACCAGCCAGGCGCCGCGCTACATCGACGACGACAACCTCGTCGTCTCGCTGTGGAACACGCTGCGCGCGCCGCCGCTGCTGGCCATCGTGCGCTTCGGCGAGCCGCAGGATCCGGAAGGCCGCGACCGGCGCGCCTGGGCGCAGTCGCTGCATGAAGACGTGCAGCAGCTGCGCCGCGAGACGCACTGACCGGTTCTTCGGGGCCATGAAAAAAGGCGCTTCACGAAGCGCCTTTTTTCTTGTTGAAGGGGCGGTGGCGCCCCGTGTTCAGGGCTGCTCGCCCGTGGGCACGAAGCCCAGGCGGCGCGAGATCTCCAGCGCGCAGGCCCTCAGCGGCGCCGCCACGCGGCCGTCCCATTCGCGGTCGAAGGTGGCTTCGGGGCCCATGGCGGTGATGCCCAGCACTAGGTTGTTGGTCGAGTCGAACACCGGCGCGCAGAAGGCGTCGATGCCCGGGATCGGCTGGCCCAGCGTGCGCGACATGCCGTGCAGCCGCGTCTCGACCAGCAGCGCCTCGATCTCCGCGCGCGACAGCTCCACGGTGGAGCCGCGGCCGTCCGCCGGACGTGCGCGCGCGAGGTCCTCCAGCATCATCTTCTCGACCACCTTGGGCGGCAGGTAGGCCGCGAAGAGCCGGCCCGTCGCGGTGTAGGCCAGCGACATGACGGTGCCGGTGCGCAGGTTCACGTGCAGCGGATGGATCGGCTCCTCCAGCCGCACCACGGTCGGCCCGAAGTTGCCCCACACGGCCACCGCGATGCTCTGCTCGGTCTCGGAGGCGAGCTGCTCGATGAGGGGCGACGCCTCCTTGATCGGGTCGAGCCGCTGCAGCTTGGCCAGCCCCAGCTGCAGCGCCAGCGGGCCCAGTTCGTAGCGGCCCGCGCTGTCCTGCACGACGAAGCCGACCTTCAGAAAGCTGACGAGATAGGGGTGTGCCTTGCCGACGGGCACGCCCGCGGCCTTGCCCAGGTCGCGCAGCGCCATCGGCGCCACGTGGCGCCCGAGCGCCACCAGCAGTTGCGTTCCGATTTCGACGGACTGAATGCCACGTCTTGGCTTTTCCATGGGGCGCCCGGCGTGGGGAGTGAGAGTGGGGGCGAGTATAGCCATCGGGGTTTCTACTGATATGGTCGTGTTCAATCGATGATGATTGATCATCTGATAGTAACGAAGACACTTGACCATATCAATCTCGCTGCCTAAACTGCGGCGCAACTTTGGTCTTACACAAACAAGCGAACAGACAGAGACATGGAACAGAACACTTTTGAATGCGACGTGCTCGTCGTCGGCAGCGGCGCATCGGGCATGGCCACCGCGGTCACCGCGGCATCGCAGGGGCTGAAGGTGCTGGTGGTCGAGAAGGAGCCGCGCTTCGGCGGCACCACCGCGCGCTCGGGAGGCTGGCTGTGGATTCCGGGCACGCGCCTGGCCACGGAGCAGGGCATCCACGAGCCCGAGGGCGCCGCGCTCGAATACATGAAGCACGAGACCACGACGCACTTCGACGCCGCGCGCGTCGGCGCCTTCCTCGACATGGGCCCCAAGGCCATCGACTTCTTCACGCGCAACACCTGCGTGCAGTTCGACATGCCGGCCGTCTTCCCCGACTACCACGCCGAGGCGCCCGGCGGCCAGCAGGGCGGCCGCTCGATGGTCACGCGCCCGTTCGACGGCCGCGAACTCGGCAAGCGCATCAAGCAGCTGGCGCCGCCGCTGCCCGAGCTCACCGTGTTCGGGATGATGTTGGGCTCGGGCCCCGAGATCAAACACTTCATGCGGGCCTTCAAGTCGCCGACCTCGTTCTGGTACGTGACCAAGCGCCTGAGCCGTCACTTCCTCGACGTGCTGCGCCACGGCCGCGGCATGACGCTGACCAACGGCAACGCGCTGGCCGGCCGCCTGGCCAAGGCCGCGATGGACAAGAACATCCCCGTGTGGCTTTCCTCGCCCGTGAAGAAGCTGGTGGTCGAGTACGACGGCGTCTCCGGCGCGGTGGTGCAGCACGAAGGCCAGAACGTGCGCGTGGTCGCCAAGCGCGGCGTGGTGCTGGCCTGCGGCGGTTTTCCCTACGACGTGGAGCGCCGCAAGCAGCTCTTCCCGCACGCACCCACCGGCCGCGAGCACTACTCGCCATCGCCGTCCACCAACACCGGCGACGGCCTGCGACTGGCCGAGGCCGTGGGCGGCCGCGTCGACGGCACCATTCCGCATGCCGCGGCCTGGGTCCCGGCGTCGGTCACCACGCGTCCCGACGGCAGCAAGGGCGTGATGCCGCACTTCATCGACCGCGCCAAGCCCGGCGTGATCGCGGTCACCCCCAAGGGCCGCCGCTTCACCAACGAAGGCAACTCGTACCACGACTTCGTGCAGGCGATGGTCAAGGCCTGCGAGGGCGAGCCCGAGGTCACGGCCTGGCTGCTGTGCGACCACAAGGCGCTGCGCGACTACGGCCTGGGCTGCGTCGCACCCGCGCCGCTGCCCATCGGCCGGCATCTCAAGAGCGGCTATCTCAAGCGCGGCGCCAGCGTCGGCGAACTGGCCAAGGAGCTCGGCATCGCACCGGCCACGCTCGAAGCCACCGTGCAGGAGTTCAACAAGAGCGCGCGCAGCGGCGACGACCCCGCCTTCGGCAAGGGCAGCAAGGCCTACAACCGCTACCAGGGCGACGCCAACATCACGCCGAACCCGTGCGTGGCGCCGCTGGAGAACGGTCCGTACTACGCCATCAAGCTGGTGATCGGCGACATCGGCACCTTCGCCGGCCTCGTCACCGACGAGAAGACACGCGTGCTCGACGCCAACCGCCAGCCGATCAAGGGCCTCTACGCGGTGGGCAACGACGCGGCCAGCGTCATGGGCGGCAACTACCCCGGCGCCGGCATCACGCTCGGCCCGGCCCTGACCTTCGGCTACGTCGCCGGACTGCAGGTCGCGCAGGCCGAAGCCAAGGCTGCGGCGCAGCTGAAGGTGGAGCAGCGCGAGGCCGTGCCGGTCAGCCGCGCCGCCTGAGCTTCATACACACATAGATAGATAGAAAGAAGGAGACACCGATGGCCTTTCCATCCAACGTCGCACCCCGCCTGCTCGAAGGCCGCCTCGCCTTCATCACCGGCGCGGGGCAGGGCAATGGCCGCGCGCTCGCGCTGGGCCTGGCGCAGGCCGGCGCCCGCATCGTCGTCACCGACATGAACGACGCCACCGTGCGCGAAACCGCGCAACTGGTGCGCGACGCGGGCGGCGAAGCCTGGTCCTTCGTGCTCGACGTCACCGCGCCCGAGGCCTGCCAGGCGCTGGCCGAGCGCGTCGGCAAGGAGATCGGCAACGTCGACCTGCTGGTCAACAACGCCGGCATCATCATCCGCGAGAACACCAGCAGCCCGAACGCCGCGGCCAACTGGAAGAAGACCATCGACGTGAACGTGCACGGCACCTTCAACACCACGCTGGCCTTCATCCCTGTGCTCAAGCAGACCAAGGGCTCCATCATCAACATCGCCTCCATCGCCGCCTACGCGGGGCAGGGCGCGAGCCTGGGCTACTCGCCGTCGAAGGGCGCGATCAAGATGCTCACGCAGTCGCTCGCGCAGGAGCTTGCGCCCGCCGGCGTGCGCGTCAACGCGCTGGCCCCCGGCGTGATCGAGACGCCCATGACCGCCGC
Source organism: Variovorax sp. YR750 (assembly GCF_900109805.1). Lineage (NCBI taxonomy): Bacteria > Pseudomonadati > Pseudomonadota > Betaproteobacteria > Burkholderiales > Comamonadaceae > Variovorax > Variovorax sp. YR750. The sequence continues at coordinate 17,199 of NZ_FOBJ01000014.1, read as the reverse complement.
CACCCGCGAGAACCCGCAGCGCCTGGAGTCGTTCATGACGCGCATCCCCATGGGCCGCGTCGGCCAGACCGAAGACCTGGTCGGGCCGGTGATCTTCCTGGCCAGCGACATGTCGCGCTACGTCACCGGCATCGTGCTGCCGGTGGACGGCGGCTTCCTCGCCGTCTGAGCCGCGCTTTTCTTCCCTCTTTCCTTTCCGCTTCCTCGTCCGTCAACCTCAGGAGACAAAAAATGAAAACCATCCGTCTGTACAAGACGCTGCTCGCCACGGCCGCGTTCGCCGCCTTCGCGGCAGGCACCACTGGTGCCATGGCGCAGGACATCAAGGTCGGCTACAACGGCGACCTTTCCGCGTCGCCCTCGGCGCAGAGCGGCCAGGCCGCGGTGCTGGGCATGGAAGCGGCCATCGCCGACATCAACGCCGCCGGCGGCGTGCTGGGCAAGAAGCTCGCGCTGGTGACGCGCGACGACGTGTCGGCACCGCCGAAGTCGATCCAGAACATGAGCGACCTGATCGACAACGAGAAGGTGGTCGCGGTGTTCGGCCCCACCAACTCGGGCAACGCGATGGCGTGGAAGCACATCGCCAACCAGAAGAAGATTCCCGTGCTGGGCAACGTGGGCTCGGGCACCGACATCACCAAGCCCATGAGCCCCGGCGCCGACAACTACATGTTCCGCGTTTCGATGGTCGACCGCGAGCAGGTCGCGGCGCTCATGGCCTACGTCAAGAAGAACACCGCCGGCTCCAAGGTGGTGGGCCTGATGGCCGAGACCACCGGCTACGGCCAGGGCGGCCTGAAGGACATGGAAGAGATCGCCAAACTGCAGGACATCAAGATCGCGGCCACCGAGCGCTTCGGCGTCGGCGACACCGACATGACTTCGCAGCTCAGCAAGATGAAGGCCGCCAACGTCGACACCGTGGTGGTGTGGGCGCAGGGCACGCCGATCGCGCAGCTGGTGCGCAGCATGGAGAAGATCAACTACTTCCCGCTGACGCTCACCTCCTGGGCCGCCGACAACATCACCTTCTACGACGCGGCCGGCAAGGCACTGGCAGAGAAGCCGATCTTCATGCGCACCGTGAGCGAGACCCGCACGCCCGCGCAGCAGAAGCTGTTCGACCGCATCGGCGCCAAGCTGAAGGCACCGGGCTCGTTCTCGTTCGCGCTGCACGGCTACGACTCGATGCAGCTGCTGGCGCAGGCCATGAAGCAGGCCAACAGCACCGACGGCGCGGCGGTGCGCACGGCGCTCGAAGACCTGAAGACTCCCGTGCAGGGCGTGCTGAAGACCTACGACAAGCCCTTCAGCAAGACCAACCACGAGGCGCTGACCGCCAAGGACCTGGTCTGGATCCGCTGGAAGGACGGCAAGCTGCTGCCCTACGGCGATGCACTGATCCAGGGCCTGAAGCCGGCCGACTTCAAGCAGTAAGCAAGACAAGAAAGATGCGTGGCCGCCGCGCCCAGGCGCCGGCCGGCCCGCTTCGCAACGGAGATACACACCATGGTTGAAGCGCTCCTGCAGGCGCTCATCAGCGGGCTCGCCGTCGGCGGTGCCTATGCGCTGGTGGCGCTGGGATTCAGCATCACGTTCACGACCACCAAGACGCTGAACTTCTCGCACGGCGAGTTCGTCTCGGCCGGTGCGTTCATCGGCATGAGCGCCCTGTTCCTGGTACTGGGCAAGCCGCTGAGCTCCACCACCTTCGGCGACGCCGTGCCCGGCGCGGGCGCGCAACTCTTCGCGCTGCTGGCGGCGCTCGGCGTGATGGGGCTGCTCGGCTGGCTGCTCTACGTGCTGGGCGTGCGCCCGTTCGCAGGCCGCCCCGGCATGGCGTGGGTGATGAGCACGCTGGGCTTTGGCGTGATCCTGCAGAGCGTGGGGCTCGCCATCTGGGGGCCGAAGCCCGTGGTAGTGCCCGCTCCTGTGGGCGACACCGTGATCCGCATGTTCGGGGTGGGCGTGCGCCCGCAGGAGCTACTGACGCTGGGCGTGGCGGTGGTCGTCATGCTCGGCTTCGACCGCGTGATGAACAACACCATGATCGGCAAGGCGATGCGCGCCGTGGCGCAGAACGGCAACGTCGCGAGCCTCATGGGCATCAACACCAACGCGATGATGATCGGCGCCTTCGTCGTCAGCTCGGCGCTGGCGGGGCTCTCGGGCTTCCTGCTCGCGCCCATCGCGCAGGCCTCGCTCTTCATGGGCCTCACCGTGGGGCTCAAGGGCTTCTCGGGCGCCATGATCGGCGGCCTGAGCAACCCGCGCGGCTGCGTGATCGGCGGCTTCCTGCTCGGCGTGCTCGAGTCGATGGTCAATCTCTGGCAGGCGCAGTGGCGCGAGGTGGCGGTGTTCGCGCTCGTCATCCTGGTGCTGGCCTTCCGCCCAACGGGCCTGTTCGGCCGCACGACGGTGGAGAAGGTATGAAGCGCCTGGCCCATCCCCTGGCCGTGGTGCTGGTCGCCGCGGTGCTCTGCGGCATCGTCTCGATGTCGGGCAACGACTACTACCTGCGCATCGCCTTCATGATGTGCGTCTACTACCTCTGCGCCGCCGGCATGAACGTGCTGGTGGGCTACGCGGGGCAGAAATCGCTGGGCCAGGCCGGGCTGTTCGCGGCGGGCGCCTACGGCGTCGCGCTGCTGACCTCGCGCACCGACATGGACCCGTGGCTCGCGCTCGCGCTGGCCGCCGTCATCTCGGGCCTGTGCGGCGTGCTCATCGCGCTGCCCTCGCTGCGCGTGAAGGGGCCGTACCTCGCCATGGTCACGCTGGCCTTCGGCATCGTGGTCGAGAAGCTCGTGGGCGAATGGACCGACGTGTTCGGCGGCGCACAGGGCATCTACGGCATCCGCCCGCTCACATGGAAGGGCGCGCCGCTGGACACCACGCAGTGGGTCATCCTCGGCATCGTGCTGTGCGCGGCGATGCACCTGCTGCTGCGCAACCTGCTGAACGGTCGCTTCGGCCGCGCGCTGCTGTCGCTGCAGGCGGACGAGATCGCCTCGTCTTCCGTGGGCGTGCGCGTGTACCGCGCAAAGGTCATGGCTTTCGTGGTCGCGGCCGTCACCTGCGGCATCGCGGGCGCGCTGGTGGCCCAGCAGAACCAGTACATCAACTCCGACTTCATCACCTTCCACCTGTCGATCTTCATCCTGCTGCTGGTGCTGTTCGGCGGCGCGGGCTCGATGTACGGGCCGCTGGTGGGCGCGGTGCTGCTCACGCTGACCGACGCGCTGCTGGCGCGCTGGCCCTCGGCGCAGCATTTCCTGTACGGCTTCCTGCTGCTGTTCGCGCTGTACGTGATGCCTGGCGGCGTGGTGGGCCTGTTCAACAAGTGGTTCATGAAGTCGCGCCATCGCGGCGAAGGCGCGGGCGGCAACGGCGTGCCCGGCCAGATCGGCCCCGGCGGCGAAGGCGAGCTGCTGGTGGTGCAGGGCGTGACCAAGTCGTACGGCGGCGTGAAGCCGGCGCAGGACGTGTCGTTCCGCCTGCAGCGTGGCCACATCCATGCGCTCATCGGGCCGAACGGCGCGGGCAAGAGCACGATGATCAACATGCTCACCGGCGTGATCGAACCCGACGCGGGCTCCATCCGCTTCCTGGGCCGCAACATCGTGGGCCAGCCGGCGCACACCATCTGCTGCCTGGGCATGGGCCGCACCTTCCAGAACCTGCGCCTGTTCGCGGACCTCTCGGTGCTCGACAACGTCATGCTCGGCCGCCACAGCCGCATGAGCAACGGCTTCCTCTCGTCGCTCGTTGCATGGCCAACGGCGAGCCGGCAGGAGAAGGCGACGCGCGATCGTGCGCTGCAGCTGCTCGACCTCGTCGACCTCGGCCACCTCGCGCACTGGCCCGCCGGCAGCCTGCCCTACGGCCTGCAGCGCCGCGTGGAACTTGCGCGCGCGCTGGCCACCGAGCCGCAGCTGCTGCTGCTCGACGAACCGGCCGCCGGCCTGAACCCGCAGGAAACCGCCGAACTCGGCGAGCTGCTGCTGCGCATCGGCAAGTGCGGCGTGTCGATCCTGATGGTGGAGCACCACATGGACCTGGTGATGTCGATCTCCGACCACGTGATCGTGCTCGACTACGGCATCAAGATCGCCGAGGGCAAGCCCGCCGAGGTGCAGGCCAATCCGCGCGTGGTCGAGGCCTACCTGGGCGTCGACGACGAGCAAGAAGAACCGCAGGCACATGCCGTGGCCGCCTGAGCAGAAAGACCGGAACACCATGTTGAAGATTGAATCGGTGAAGGTCTCGTACGGCGCCATCGAGGCCGTCAAGGGCGTGAGCCTGGAAGTGCGCGCGGGCGAGGTCGTCACCATCATCGGCGCCAACGGCGCCGGCAAGAGCACGCTGCTGAAAAGCATCGTCGGCCTGGAGCCCGTGGCCGAGGGCCGTGTGCTGATCGACGGCAACGACAGCACGAACGTGCCTTCGCACAAGCGCGTGGGCCTGGGCGTGGCGCTGTCGCCCGAGGGGCGCGGCGTGTTCCCCGACCAGACGGTGCGCGAGAACCTCATGCTCGGCGCCTATTCGCGGCGCAACGACAAGGCCTTCGTGGCGCGTGGCATCGAGCGCGAGTTCGCGCGCTTCCCGCGCCTGAAGGAGCGCCAGAACCAGCACGCGGGCACGCTGTCGGGCGGCGAGCAGCAGATGCTGGCCATCGCCCGCGCGCTCATGAGCGAGCCGCGCCTGCTGCTGCTGGACGAGCCTTCGCTGGGGTTCGCGCCGCTCATCATCAAGGACATCTTCGATGCCATCCGCCAGCTGCGCAGCTCGGGCCTGACCATCCTGCTGGTGGAACAGATGGCCAAGCAGGCGCTGGGCGTGGCCGACCGCGCCTACGTGCTCGAGACCGGCTGCATCACGCTCGAAGGCTCCGGCCGCGAGCTGCTCGACAACCCCAAGGTGAAGTCCGCGTACCTCGGCACGCATTGACTTCCATCGCTCATTTCAAAGGAACTCCCATGACCGCCAAGAAATTCGCCAGCCACGCCGACCTCGAGGAAAAGAAGGTCTCGTTCACCCGCCTCTCGGAGAACGCGTATGCCTACACCGCCGAGGGTGACCCGAACACCGGCATCTTCATCGGCGACGAGGCCGTGATGGTGGTCGACACCCAGGCCACGCCCGCGATGGCGCAGGACGTGATCCGCCGCATCCGCGAAGTGACGCCGCTGCCGATCAAGTACGTGCTGCTCTCGCACTACCACGCGGTGCGCGTGCTGGGCGCGTCGGCCTACTTCAAGGAGGGCGCCGAGCAGATCATCGCCAGCCGCGACACCTACGACCTGATCGTCGAGCGCGGCGAGCAGGACAAGGCCAGCGAGATCGGCCGCTTCCCGCGCCTGTTCCGCAACGTCGAGTCGGTGCCGCCGGGCCTGACCTGGCCCACCATGACCTTCGACGGCACCATGAGCGTGTGGCTGGGCAAGAAGCTCGAAGTGAAGATCGCGCAGGTCGGCCGGGGCCACACCAAGGGCGACACCATCGCCTACCTCGAAGACCAGAAGATCTGCTTCGCGGGCGACCTCGTCGAATATCAGAGCACGGCTTACGCAGGCGACTGCTACTTCCGAGACTGGCCCGCCACGCTCGACCGTCTCGCGGGCTTCGGCTTCGAGAAGCTGGTGCCCGGCCGCGGCGCCGCGCTGGAGAACGCAGCCGACGTGCGCAAGGCCATCGCCTCCACGCGCGCCTTCATCTCCGACGTGTACACGCTGGTCAACAACGGCGTGGCGCAGGGCAAGACGCTGAACACGATCTACAAGGAAACCGTGGCGGCGCTGCGCCCCACGTATGGCCACTGGGTGATCTTCGATCACTGCATGCCTTTCGACGTGACCCGCGCATACGACGAAGCGACGGGCTATGTGCACCCGCGCATCTGGACGGCAGAGCGCGACATCGAGATGTGGAACGAACTCGAAGGCTGAGGTGAATCCCGCCCCCGCCGCGCGCGCACCGGACGCGACACCCGCCGCCGTGCAGGCCTGGCTGCTGCTGGCGATGCTGGTGTGGGGCGTGAACGTGTCGGCCGTGAAGGTGCTGACGGGTTTCTTCGACACGCTGCCGCTGGCGGCGCTGCGCATGGCGGTGGCCTGCCTGGCGCTGAGCGCGATCGTGCTGTGGCGGCGCGGCGGGGTGCCGGTGTTCGGCATGCGCCGTCTCGCGGCGCTGGCCGGCTGCGGCTTCCTGATGGTGTACGCCAACCAGATCCTGTTCGCGCTGGGCCTGCAGCGTTCCACGGCCACCAACGGCGCGCTGATCATGGCGCTGAGTCCGCTGGTGTCGGCGCTGATGGCCGCGCTGGTGTTCCGCGAGGCGCTCACGGCGCGGCGCCTCTTCGGCGTGGCGCTCGGCTTCGCGGGCGTCGCGGCTGTAGTGCTTAGCCATCCGGGCGCGAGCCTGTCGAGCGCGGGCCTAGGCGACCTGATGCTCGCGCTCTCGGTGGTGAGCTTCGCCGTCGGCGGCGTGGGCGTGCAGCGCCTGGCGCGGCAGATCGATCCGCTGTCGATGAGCTGGGGCATCTACGTGATGGGCACCGCGATGCTGGTGCTGCACGCGCTGCTCGGGCCCTCGCCGCTGGGCGCGGCGCAGATCTTTCCGGGCGCGTGGCCATGGGCGCTGGTGCTGTTCTCGGGCGTGGCCGCCACTGCCGCCGGCAACCTGATCTGGAACCGCGCCATCTCCGTCATCGGCGTGGCGCGCACCGCCGTCTTTCTTTACTGGGTGCCGGTGTTCGGCGTCGGGGTCGCGGCGCTGCTGCTCGGCGAGGTGCTGACCTGGTGGCACCTGCTCGGCTTCGCGGCCGTGATGAGCGGCACCTGGCTGGGCACGCGGTCTCCCGCGGCCACCGTGCCCTGATTCCTTCGATTCATGTCTTCCGACTCTCTTCCCCTGCTGTTCCAGCCCCTGCAACTGCGCGGCCTCACGCTGTCCAACCGCGTCGTCATCTCGCCGATGTGCCAGCACGCCGCCGACCATGGCCATGCCACGCCGTGGCACATGGTGCATCTCGGCAAGTTCGCGCTTGGCGGCGCGGGGCTGATCCTCACCGAGAGCACCGCGGTCGATCCGCGCGGGCGCATCGGCACGGCCGACCTCGGCTTGTGGAAGGACAGCCAGATCGCGCCGCTGAAGGCCGTGGTCGATTTCGTGCATGCGCAGGGCAGCGCCATCGGCGTGCAGCTCGCGCATGCGGGGCGCAAGGCCGGCAGCGAGCCGCTGTGGGAAGGCGGCGCGGCGCTGGGCGATGCGCGCATGGCCGCCGACGAGGAACCGTGGGAGCGCCTGGGGCCTAGCGCGTTGGCGGCAGGACCGGGCTGGTCGGCGCCGCGCGCGCTCGATGCCGACGGCATCGCGGCGGTGGTGCAGCGTTTTGTCGATGCGACGGTGCGCGCGGACAAGGCGGGCTTCGACGTGGTCGAGCTGCACTTCGGGCATGGCTACCTGGTCGCGAGCTTCCTGTCGCCCAACGCCAACCATCGCGACGACGCGCTCGGCGGCAGCCGCGACAACCGCATGTGGCTCGCGCTGGAAATCGCGCAGCGCGTGCGCTCCGCATGGCCGGCGCACAAGCCATTGTTCTGCCGGCTCTCGGCGGTCGACGGCACGCTCGACGGCTGGAGCCTCGACGACTCGGTGGTGCTCGCGCGCGAACTCAAGCGCTGCGGCGTCGACGTGATCGACTGCTCCTCGGGCGGGCTCACCGAGGAGACGCGCGCGCTGCCGGTGCCGCGCGGGCTGGGCTTCCAGGTGCCGTTCTCGGCGCGCATCCGGCGCGAGGCGCAGGTGCCTACGCAGGCCGTGGGAATGATCGTCGATGCGCAACAGGCCGAGGCCGTGCTCGCCGCCGGCGACGCCGACCTGATCGCGCTGGGCCGCGAGGCCTTGTTCGACCCCTACTGGCCGCACCACGCGGCCGCCGCGCTCGGCGCGGACCCCGGCTTCGAGCGTTGGCCGGTGCGCCATGGCGTGTGGCTGGCCAAGCGTGCGCCCGGCCTTGCGCGTGCGCGCGCCGAAGCCCGCGAACAACAGCAACCCGACAACGAGGAGACAAGCAGATGACCGAACCGACGACCCTGCGCATGGGCCTGATCCGCAGGAAACCCGAATGGACCGACGAGGCCTTCCGCGACCACTGGCGCGACAGGCACGGCCCGCTGGTGGCGCAGCTGCCCACGCTGCGCGGCTACCGGCAGAACCTCGTGCTCGACCGGCTGCAGCGCGGCATCGACTTCGCACGCGGGCCGTGGGACTTCGACGGCTTCTCGCAACTGCGCTTCGACGAGAGCGCGCAGGCCGACGCGGCCTTCAACCGCGGCGAGCTCGCCGCCGCCATCCGCGCCGACGAGGAACGCTTTCTCGGCGGGCTGCACATCGTGACCGTCGCGCAGACCGAGGTGATCGCGCTGCCGCCGAAGCCCGAGGGCCTGCTCAAGCGCATCTCGCTGCTGCGACGGCCGATCGAGCAGTCGGAGGACGACTTCCGCCGCGAATGGAAGGTGCACGCCGATCATGTGCGCCGCATGCCCGGCGTGAGCGGCTACCGCCAGAACGTGGTGACGGCGCGCGAGCTCGTGAAGGGCACGCCCTGCGGCTATGCGGAACTGCCGATAGACGGCATCGTCGAGCTGTGGTTCGAGAACACGGAGACGCTGAACGCCGCCTTCGCCTCGCCGCAGGGGCAGGTGACGATGGCGCATGCGCTCACCTTCCTGGCGGAGATCACGGCCTTCGTGGTGCAGGAGCACCGCGTGGTGTGAGTGCCGCGGGGCACCCGCACCCTGCTGCTCAGAAGTTCTTCAGCGTGTCGAGCTGCAGCTGCGTCAGGCCGCGCTGGTAGAGCACATTGGTGCGGAAGTCCGCGGCGATGGCGGCGGCCTGCGCGTCCACATCGGTGGCGCGGGTCGCGATGCCCGCGGCGCCGATCCAGGTGTTCGTGCCCGTCAGGATCAGGAAATTCGCCAGCGTGACCGTGCCGCCGGCCGGCACGGTGATGTCGAAATCCATCGTCACCACGTTGCTGCCGTCCGAACTGTTGAGCGCCGAGGCCGAGGCGTAGTCCACGTGGTCCGCCGCGCCGAAGACGAAGCCCGCGTCGCGGCCCTTGCCCAGGCCGTCCCACACCGCCAGCGCCTTCTGCGGCGCGCCCGCCGGTGGGTAGATCACGCCCGCGCCGTAGGAGCCCAGGAAGCTGGTGTACGTCACCTTTGCCGTAGTGGGCGATGCCGAGGGGTTGTGGAAGGTGTCCGTCATGCGCCCCCACGACTGGTCGGGTTGCGCGTAGAAGGTGCGCTGCACGTCGAGGCCGCGCAGTGTCCTCACGCCGGATCGGATGTTCTGCGCGCCGCGCGTGGGCGACACGGTCCAGCCTGTCAGCCCCCTGCTGAAGTCGCCGTTGACGATGAAGCTGCGCGCGGCGTCGTCGTCCACCGACACCATCTCGATCGACGTGCCCTGGCCGCGGTTGCACTGTTCGAACGACAGCACCACCACCTGGCCGGAAAAGGACGTGAGCCAGGCGAACCCCCACGTGCCCGACTGGCCATTGCTGTCGACCCTGAAGAGCGTGGAGAGCAGTCCGCCGCTGGTGTCGCGCAGCACCACCTGCATGAAAGCCGACTCGTCGTGGAAGTTGCCGCGCTCCACGCCCCACTTGCCGGTCCACCCGAGGCTCACGCGGCCGGTGGTCTGCCGCAGGTCCAGGGTCTGCTGCAGCCGTGCATCGGGCACCGCGTGCAGGAACGCCGCGACGCCGTTCGACTGGAACTGCGGGTCGGTCGTGATCGACACCACTTTCAGGCCGTCGGCCGCTGTCATCTCGGGGCCCAGCGGCGTCAGTTCGGCGAAGGTCTGGTTGATCTTGAAGCCCGCGAAGCCGCCACCCACGGTCACACCCAAGGTCAATGCGCCCGAACCTGCGCCTGAACCCGAGCCGGCGAACTGGCCGTTCCAGCCGTTTCCGATGGAGAAGTCGGGCGTCAGGTCCCAGAAGTTCGCCTGGCCGGGGCCGACGGCGGCGTTGATGTCGTCGTCGTGGATGGCGAGGCTCTGCGAAAGGACCGTCGATGCGGGCAGCGAGGTCGGCGTTGCAAGCTCGGGAACGGGAGCCGGTGCCGGTGGGTTGGGCGCGGGCGGGGCCGGCGGCTGCGGCGCGGGAGGTGCCGGAGGTTCGCCCGGCGCGGGGGCGGGCGGCGCGCCGACCGGCGGGAAGGCGAATCCGCCACTGCCTCCGCTGCCGCCACCACCGCAACCGCTCAATACCACGACGCCCACCGCGGTGAGTGCAAACCTTCTCCGATCCATGCCCGAGCTCCTCGTCGATTCTTCTGAAGACAGTTCCAGCGCGGCACGCCGATCGCGGCCGCAAGGCGCCGATTGGAGCGACTCGGACGTCTTCGATCCATAACCGAAATTGGGGAGGGAATGAGGGCAGGGGGCATGCGCCGCGATGCCGGAAGGGGCGCAAAAGTAACATCGACCTTCGGCAACACCGGAGCAGCACGCATGGGGCACAGCATCTTCTTACTGGGCATCGTCATGGCCGCGGCCGCATGCGCGGCGTCCGCCCAGACGCGCAAGCCGCTTCCGCCCGGCGTGGTCGGCGTGATGCGCATCGACGCCGGCACCGACTACGTGTTTCTGGACCGGCCCACCACTGTGGGCGGCGCGTGCAAGGGGTGGAAGGCGGTGTCGATACAGGCACCGGGCCCGGCGGGCTCGGGCATCACCAACCTCATGTGCTGGAAGGAATCGAACGGCCAGCTGCTGACGGCGACCGAGGCGAAGGTGACGCCGCAGGTCGCGCCGATGAGCCTGATCCGCTGAGGCGGACAGGGTGACAGTGCTCAGGCCGGCAGCAGGCGGCCCTTCCGTGCCGTCGCCAGTCGCACTGCGCGGGCCGGGGCGTCCGAGCGTGCGGGCAGCCACTGCGCATCTTCCGCCGCGGCCCTGCCGTCATCGCCCGGCAGCACGAACTGGCTGATCAGCGCGTCGAGGCTGCGCGCCTGATCGCGCAGGCCTTCCGAGGCGGCGGCCGACTGCTCGACCAGCGCCGAGTTCTGCTGCGTCATCCGGTCCAGGTGCGCGACGGCGGCGTTGATCTGCGCGACGTCGTGCGTCTGTGAACGGGTCGCCGCCGTGATGGCGCCCACGGTGTCGGCGACCTCCCCGATCGACGCCACGATGCGCCCCATGGTCTGGCCCGCGCCGTCGGCCAGCACGGTGCCGGCTTCGATGCGCTGCACGGAGTCGTCGATCAGGCTCCTGATCTCGCGCGCCGCCGAGGCCGAGCGCGTGGCCAGCTGCCGCACTTCCGACGCGACCACCGCGAAGCCGCGCCCCGCCTCGCCCGCACGCGCCGCCTCGACGGCGGCGTTGAGCGCGAGGATGTTGGTCTGGAACGCGATGCCGTCGATCACCCCGGTGATGTCGGCCACCTTGCGCGACGCGCGATGGATGTCCTGCATGGTGCCGACCACCTGCGACACCACCTCGCCGCCCCGCGCCGCCACGGATGCCGCGGCGCCGGCCATCTGCTCGACGCGGCCCGCGGCCTGGCTCGATTGCTCGACCTTGCGCATCACCTGCTCGAGCGCCGCGGCGGTCTGCTGCAGGCTGGACGCGGCTTCCTCCGTGCGCGCCGACAGGTCCGAATTGCCGTGCGCGATTTCGTTCGCCGCCACGCGCACGCCCTGCACCGACTCGCGCACGCGCAGGACCAGTTCGCGCAAGGAGCCCTGCATCGCACCGAGCGCCAGCAGCATCCGGCCGGCTTCGTCGCGCGAATGGCCCTCGATGTCCTGGCGCAGGTCGAGGCTCGCGACCCGGCCGGCTGTTTCGCCGGCCGCGCGGATCGGCCGGCTGATGCTGCGCACCAGCCACTGCGCCAGCACCGCGCCGAGCAGCAGGGCCGCCGCGCCGAACACCACCAGTGCCAGGCGGCCGGAGGCGCTCAGCGCCTCGACGTTGCTGCCGGCCTCGTCGATGGCTTCGCGCTGCGCGAGCGCCAGTCGCGACAGGGCTTCCAGCAGAGCGGCCGAGCCCGGCTGGAAGCGCTGGGCGTAGACCGTGCGGATGCGTTCGGTGAGGCCGGAGTCGCGCGCGGCGACGAGCTCCTTGACGGCGATTCCGAAGTCCTTGCCCGCGGCCTGTGCCCGCTCGAGCAGCTCGCGGTCGGAGGCTCTCCGCAGGCGCTGCGACACCTGCTGAATCAGCCCGGCGTACTTCGCCTCGGTCGCCTGGATGTCCGCGGCCAGGATCTCGCCGACTTCGGGCTCGGAGCTCAGCGCCATCGCCTTGTAGCGCTCGGCGTTGATGGACTGCAGGCGGTAGGCGTCCACCACCATGCGCTCCGAGACGCCGTGCTGCCGGATGGCCTCGCGCGTCGCCTCGTCCACCTTGGAGAGCGCGCGGATGCCGATGCCGGAGCCGGCGAGCGTCAGCAGCAGGACGATGCCGAAGGTGGCGAGCAGGCGGCGGCCGAGGACGTTGGTGGAGCGGGGAGTGCGGAGATCGGAGGTCACTGGAGATCGATTTCTCCCGCCGTGTCGGGCGGGGAGGATGAGGGCGTGAGGAGGTTTACAAATCTGATTACATCGATGCCTTGTTACGTGGCATTGACTGCGCGTCGGCTGTGTCCGGCCCAGCGCGAGGTGGGGGCGCGGGCAAAAAAAAGCGCTCCTCGACGGAGCGCTTAACGACGCGATGAAGCGCCGTGAGGAGGAACCGAAGTCCGTTCGCGGAATGGAATTTCTTCCGTCTTCCGCCGAAGACCTTCAGGCCTCCAGATTGGCCGCGCGGGCGGCCCGTGACTGCGGGACAGGACAGGCCGGGCGCGTGGGCGCTTGCCTACATCGCCTGCGGCAAGCGATGCGCGGGTCCGCCCGTCCGCCGGCCTGGTCAGCCCAGCAGGCCGTGAAGGATGTTGGTGACCGGGCTCACGACGTGGCTCACCGTCTGCTCGACCTGGCTGGTGATCGGAGCCACCGCGTCGCCCAGCCCGGTGCTCACGGCATGGCCTGCGCCTTCGACGACGCCGGCCACCGTATCGACAACCGGTGCGACGGCGCTCGCGGCACCGGCCAGGATGTCCGTCGCCGGGGCAGTGGTGCTGCCGGCCGTGCTGCCGGCGGCGGCGACCGTCGTGGCGGCCGTGTCTCCCGCCGGCTGCAGCACGTTGGCCACCGGACCGTCGCCACCCAGCGCGCCGAGCAGGCCGCCGACCAGACCGTCGTTGCCCAGGATCTTGCCGACGAGGCCGTCGTCGCCGAGCACGCCTCCGAGCAGGCCGCCTGCGCCGCCGCCGTCGCCGCCGAGCACACCGCCCAGCAGGCCGTTCTCGCCGAGGACGCTGCCGAGGAGGCCGCCTTCGCTGTTGCCGCCGCCGACCACGCCGCCGAGGAGGCCATCGCTGCCGAGGAGGTTGCCCACGAGGCCGTCTTCGCCGAGGACGCCACCGAGCAGGCCGCCTCCGCTGTCGCCGCCGCCGAGCACTCCGCCCAGCAAGCCGTCGTCGCCGAGTACACCGCCGAGGAGGCCACCGTCACCGCCGAGCACGCCGCCCAGGAGGCCGTCGTCGCCCAGAACGCCACCCAGCAGGCCGCCGTCGCCGCCGAGCACGCCACCCAGGAGACCGTCGTCGCCCAGAACGCCGCCGAGCAAGCCTCCATCACCGCCCAGCAGGCCGCCGAGAAGGCCACCGTCGCCGCCAAGCAGGCCACCCAGCAGGCCGTCGTCGCCGAGCGCGCCGCCCAGCAGACCGCCGAGCGGACCCTCGGCGCCGAGGAGACCGTCGTCGGCCAGTACACCGCCGAGCAGTCCGTCGCCGCCAAGCAGGCCACCGACCAGGCCGTCATCGCCCAGCACGCCGCCGAGCAGGCCACCTTCGCCGCCCAGCAGGCCGGCCAGCGGAGTCGCGCTCAGCAGCTGACCGACCGTGCCGTCGGGCCCGAGCAGGCTGTCGACCAGTCCGCTCTCGCCGAGCAGTCCGCCCGTGAGACCTTCGCTGCCCAGCAGGCCGGAGAGCGAGCCCTCTCCGCCGAGCACGCCGCCCAGCGGGCCGTCGTCGCCGAGCAGGCCACCCAGCAGACCGTCGTCGCCCAGGACGCCGCCGAGGAGGCCGCCGTCGCCGCCGAGCAGGCCACCCAGCAGACCGTCGTCGCCCAGGACGCCGCCGAGGAGGCCGCCGTCGCCGCCGAGCAGGCCACCCAGCAGACCGTCGTCGCCCAGGACGCCGCCGAGGAGGCCGCCGTCGCCGCCGAGCAGGCCACCCAGCAGACCGTCGTCGCCCAGGACGCCGCCGAGGAGGCCGCCGTCGCCGCCGAGCAGGCCACCCAGCAGACCGTCGTCGCCCAGGACGCCGCCGAGGAGGCCGCCGTCGCCGCCGAGCACACCGCCCAGCAGGCCGTCGTCACCCAGCACGCCGCCGAGGAGGCCGCCGTCACCGCCAAGCAAGCCACCCAGCAGACCGTCGTCGCCCAGCACGCCGCCGAGGAGGCCGCCGTCACCGCCGAGCAAGCCACCCAGCAAGCCGTCGTCACCCAGCACGCCACCGAGGAGGCCGCCATCTCCTCCGAGCAGGCCGCCCAGCAGGCCGTCATCACCCAGCACGCCACCGAGCAATCCACCGTCGCCGCCGAGCAGACCGCCCAGCAAGCCACCATCGCCCAGCAACTGCCCGACCAGTCCGTCCTCGCCGAGCACGCTGCCAATCAGGCTGCCGTCGCCCAGCAGGCCTTCGAGCACCTGGCTGACCACGCCGTCGTCGCCGATCAGGCCGTCCACGAGGCCGTCGATGCCCAGGCCGGTGGTCACGCCGCCGAGCAGGCCGTCGCTGCCGAGCACGTTCTCGAGGATGTTGTTCAGCGCATCGGTCAGGTAGTCGACCTGGCCGTTCAGCGACCCGATGAGCGCGTCGGTCAATCCGTTGCCCAGCAGGCCGTCCACCACGGGAGTGAGCACGCCGCCGAGGTTGACGGTGATGTTGTCGACGGCGTTGTCCAGCGGGTCGAACCCGTTCGGATCGTTGGGCCTGAACTCGTCGCCGGCGATGGGCGAGAGCACGTCGTCCACCAGGTCGGTGAGGCCGTCGACCGTGGGCAGCAGCGAGCCCAGCGTGCCCGCGGAATTGGTGACCGCGGCGCTGCGCGCGGCGGCTGCCGTACCGCCGCTTCCGCCCAGGCCGAGCAGGTTGTCGAGGGCGCCGACCAGATGGCCGGCGACGCCGTCGCCCGGGTCGAGCAGGTGGTCGGCGTCTGCGTCCGCGTCTGCGTCCGAATCCGAGTCGGAATCCGAGTCCGAATCGGAATCGGAATCTGCATCGGAATCCGAGTCGGCATCCGCATCCGCATCCGCATCAGCGTCGGCATCTGCGTCCGCGTCCGCATCGGAGTCCGCATCGGCGTCTCCTTCGCCGATGCCTGGAATGAAGAAGGGAACGGCGCTGTCGCTGCCGCCGCCACCGCCCAGTGCCGCGGCGAGCCCAACGGCGCCCAGCGCGCCGAGCGCGAACTCGCCCAATCCGATGCCGCTGCCGGCAGCGGTTTTCTTGCTCACCGCGAGCGCGGCGGCTTCGGCGTCGCTGTCGGGCGCGGTCACTTCGAGGTCGCCCTTGGCCACATCCACGTTCACCTGTTCGAGCCCGGTGGCCAGCTTGGTCGAGCTGATGGTGGCGTCGGTTCCGCCGGTGAACACGCCGGCGAGCGGGGCCTTGTTGGTGGCCGATCCGGGAAAGAGCACATTGGCGTGACCGTCCTGCGGAACGATCACGCGGTCACCGGCCATCAGCGTCTGGTTGCCCGAGACGGGAATCGCCACCCCGTCGCGCATGACGACCGTGCCGGGCGTGGCGTTGGACAGCGACCCGACACCTGCCGGCGCGGCCGGCGGCACCGTGGCGGCCGCCGCGCCCATGGGAGCGACCGGCCTCACTGTCGATTGCGCGAGGATCACCGGCGCGGCACCGCCGTCGGCGCCTCCGGCGGTCGAAGAAATCGTTGTGTTGGCATCCGTCATGGCAGCCTCCTCGGTGATGGGACTGGCTGACGGGGCAACTTGTGTGCCGCTTTTTTGCGCAGCTGCCGGAACGGCGCCGGTTCATATGCAAGTCGTTGATCTGCATATGGATTTTTGGCAGGCACGGTGTGAAGGAAGCCCGTCGGGAGGCCTCCTGGCGGGCGCGCTTCGGCGCTTGTTACGTAGCGTTGTTACATGCCCGGGCCGTAACAGTCACGGCCCTGGCGCGTGTTGCTGGACTCGGCAAGAGAACCTGCGAATTTGTAAGCGCTTTACATCGCGGGCCTTCGAGCAGGGTGTAGGCCTAAGGCAGTCGTTCAGCGTTGCCTTCCCTCTGTGTCAACCCAGGGAAAAGTGGGAAGCTTTCAGTGCATTCGATGCAAAACGTCACGAATGCTGCCGTTCCTGGTGCCGGCTCCGGGGTCTTTCCCGGAAGAATGGCTGGTCATGAGAGTTTCAGAAGTAAACGGGGCGGAACTTGACTACTGGGTGGCGCGTGCCCTCGGCATGATGCCGACCATCCTTCGGCCCCAGGGAAGGCCGTCATGCTTCGTGATTCCCGCAAAGCGCGAAGCGTTTTCATTCGCTCCGTCTTCGATGTGGTCCGATGGCGGACCGATCATCGACAGGGAGCGGATCAGCTTCAGGTGGGACGGATTCGGGGCGACCAGATGGTGCATCGCCGTCAAGCAGGGCTTCAGGACAGTCGAGGCCAATGGCGAGACTCTTCTTGTCGCGGCAATGAGAGCCGTCGTGATCGACCAGTTCGGCGATCTGGAGCTTCATCCGGTCAAGCTCCCGCGGGAAGGCTCCTATTGAGCATGTCGCGGACGACCCGGCTCCCGGGATAGCTCTCTACCAAACAAGAAAGCCGTTGATGAACTCAACGGCTTTTTTCTTTCTGGTGTTCGACAGAAATCAAGAACGAACTGACAGGCCTATCCCATCCGCTGCCAGTCGTTGCGCGCCACCATGGCAGAAGTGCTCCGAGACCAGCGTGAAGCTCATCGCTCAGTACAGCACCACGCCGCGGATCGACTCGCCGCGCTTCATCAGGTCGAAGCCCTCGTTGATCTTCTCCAGCGGCATGGTGTGCGTGATCAGGCTGTCGATGTCGATCTTGCCTTCCATGTACCAGTCCACGATCTTCGGCACGTCCGTGCG
>NZ_FOBJ01000037.1:0-10835 GCF_900109805.1 Variovorax sp. YR750 | reverse complement strand
GTTGTACAGCGAGCGGTGGCGGTTGGCCGCGCCCTTGGGCCGGCCGGTGGAGCCGGAGGTGTAGATGACGTAGGCCAGGTGCTCGCCGTGCAGGGGCACGTCGGGGTCTGCGCTGGGGCCGGTCTCCAGGTCCAGCCGGTCCAGCTCGATCGTCTGCACGCCGTCGCGCACGGGGATCGTCGCGGCGACGTGGCTCTGGGTGAGCAGCAGCGAGACGCCGCTGTCCTCGAGCATGTAGGCGATGCGGTCCTTCGGGTACTCGGGGTCGATGGGCACGTAGGCGCCGCCGGCCTTGAGGATGGCCAACAGGCCCACCACCATCTCGATGCTGCGCTCCAGCGCGATGCCCACGGGGGTGTCGGGGCGAACGCCCAGTGCGATCAGGTGGTGCGCCAGGCGATTCGCCCGGGCATCCAGCTGCGCGTAGCTCAGAGAGGCTTCGCCGAACACCACAGCCTGCGCATCCGGCGTGCGGGCTGCCTGCCGGCTTATCAGGCGGTGCACCGGCTCTTCATAGGGCCGATGCGCCAGCTCCTCGCCGAGCACCTGCAGTTGCACGGCTTCGCCGTCCGCCAGCAGCTGCACCTCGCCCAGCGCTCGCGCCGGGTTCCCGCACAGCGCCTCCAGCAACGCAAGCAGGTGCCGCGCCATCGCAGCCACGGCGGCATCGTCGAACTGGTCGCGCGCGAAATGAAAAGCCAGCGACAGCGTCTGCCCGCCGTGCACCGTCACCGTCATGGGGTAGCTGGTTTCCTCGCGGTTGTGCACCTCGCCGAACACCAGTCCGCCGGGCGCCTGTTCCTTCAGCGCCTGGTCGACGGGGTAGTTCTCGAACACCACGATGCTGTCGAACAGGCCCTGTCCGCCCTGCCCGGCCCAGCGCTGAATCTCGTAGAGCGGCGTGTGCTCATGCTCGCGCGATGCGAGGTTGCGTGCCTGCAGTTCGCGCAGCCATTCGCCCACCGACCTGCCGGCGCCCGGCGAAGCCACCATCGGCAGCGTGTTGATGAACAGGCCCAGCATCTGCGCGGAGCCAGGAAGCTCCGTCGAGCGGCCGGCCACGGTGGTGCCGAACACCACGTGCCGCTGGCCGGTGTAGCGGCCCAGCAGCAGCGCCCATGCCGCCTGCACCATGGTGTTGACGGTGACGCGCTCCCGGCGCGCCACCTGCGTCAGCCGCTGCATCGCGGCGGCATCGAGCGCGCCGTGACGCACCGATTGGCCGACGCGCCCGCCGTCGTGTGCCGCCCCGGGCAGGGCCGCCGCCAGCCGCGTGGGCGCTTCCACGAGGGCAACCTGCGCGCGCCAGTAGCGCTCGCTTTCGTTCGAGTCGCGCTCTTGCAGCCACTCGATGTAGTCGCGGTATCGCCCGCCTGGTGCCGGCAGCACCTGGCCGTCGTAGTGCCGCAGCACCTCGCCCATCAGCTGCGAGGTGCTCCAGCCGTCCAGCAGCAGGTGATGCACGGTCCAGAGCATGTGATGGCGCCGATCGGCGGTGCGCACCAGCACCAGCCGCATCAGCGGTGGACGCGTCAGGTCGAAGCCGCGCGCCAGTTCGTCCCGGGCGAGCGCATCGAGCGATTGCGCCAGGCTCGGGTCGTCGCGTCGATCGTGCACCGCCAGCGGCACTTCGAGATGCCGCGCCACCCATTGCGCGGGCGCCTTGCCTTCGGTGAGGAAGCCGCTGCGCAGGATGTCGTGGCGCGACAGCGCCGCCTGCCACGCCTGCCGGAAGCGGGCCACGTCGAGCCCGTCGACATCCACCCGGAGCTGGTTCACATAGGCGCTGCCTTGCGGCTCGTACAGGCTGTGGAACAGCATGCCCTGCTGCATCGGCGACAGTGCGTACAGGTCCGCGAGCTCGCTGCATGGCAGCGGCAGCCGGTCGAGCTGCGCCTGGCTAACACGCGCCAGCGGAAAGTCAGAGGGCGTGACACCCATCGCACCGCTGGTGCAGTGTGCGATCAGCCCCTCGAGCTCGGACTGGAAGCGTTCCACCCAGCCGCGCACCGCCGCGGGCTCGTGGCGCTCGCGGCTGAAGCTCACGCTCAGCGCCAGTTCGCCGTCGTAGACCTGCCCGTTGACGGAGAACTCGTGCTCGCGCGGCACGCCTTCGTCCACCGACGCGCCAGCCGATTCCGCGGCCGGCACCCACGGCGCGTTCTCGTCGAAGCTGCCGTCGAACTGGCCCAGGTAGTTGAAGACCACCCGGGCCCGCGGCAGCGCGCGCATCGCCTCGCGCTGCGCCTCGCTGCCCATGTGCCGGAAGACGCCGAAGCCCAGGCCCTTGTCCGGAATGCGGCGCAGGCTCTCCTTCACTCGGCGGATGGCCTCGCCGGGCTCGCCCAGCGGCTCGATCGCCACCGGGAAAAGGCTGGTGAACCAGCCCACGGTGCGCGACAGGTCGACGTGCTCGAACAGGTCCTCGCGGCCATGGCCCTCCAGTTCGACCAGGATCGACTCGTGGCCGCCCCAGGCGCACAGCGCGCGGCCCAGCGCCGTGAGCAGCAGGTCGTTGACCTGCGTGCGATAGGCCGCGGGCGCGTCCTTCAGCAGGGCCTGCGTGCGGGAGCGGTCCAGGCGCAGTTCCACGCTCGCCATGTCGGCCGTGCGGTTGCTGCCTCCGGGCCTGGCGCAGGGCAGCGCGACGGGCGTTCCGGCCAGCGCCCGCCAGAAGCCCAGTTCCTCCTCGTGCTCGGCCGCATGAGCCTGCAGCGCAAGCGCCATATCCTTGTAGCTGCTGGTCCTGGCGGGCAGCACCACGGGCCGCCCCGCGCGACATTGCGCGTAGGCCGTCTGCAGGTCTTCCAGCAGGATGCGCCACGACACGCCGTCGACCGCCAGGTGATGGATGGCCAGCAGCAGTCGCCAGCTGCCGTCCTGCACCTCGATGGCCAATGCGCGGATCAACGGCCCCTGCCCGATGTCGAGGCTGCGCTGCGCCTCGTCGCACAGGCGTTCGATCTCCGCCGCGTCGGGGGCCTGCCGCACCCACAGCACGGTCTGCGCCTCGCACTCGGACAGCGGCGCATAGGCTTGCCGCCAGGTGCCTTCTCCTTCCGTTCCCCGTGCATAACGCAGGCGCAGGCTGTCGTGCTGGCGCACCAGCGCGGCCAGCGCCTGCTCCAGCGGAGCGACCTGCAGCGGCTCACGGCTTTGCAGCAGCACGGCCTGGTTCCAGTGGCGGGAAGGCATCGCCTGCTCGAAGAACGCGGCCTGGATCGGCAGCAGCGGCACCTCGCCTTCGGCCACCGAATGGCCGGCCGGCCCTGTCTCCTCCACCTTTTGCGCCACAGCGGCGAGCTGAGCCACCGTCTGGCGTTCGAACAGCTGGCGCGGCGTGAGCTTCCAGCCCGCCTGCCGCGCCCGCGCGACGATCTGCAGGCTGAGGATGGAATCGCCGCCCAGCTCGAAGAAGTTGTCGGTGCGCCCCACCTGCTCCACGCCGAGCACCGCGGCCCAGGCGGCGGCGAGCATCTGCTCGACCTCGCCGCGCGCGGCTTCGTGTTCTCCGGCGCCCGCGAAGCTGGGCTCGGGCAGCGCCGCGCGGTCGACCTTGCCCGCGCCGTTCAGCGGCAGCGCATCGAGCACGACGAGGGCCGCGGGCACCATGTAGTCGGGCAGCACCTGGGCCAGCCGTTCGCGCAACGCCTGCGCGTCGACGAGCTCTCCCGGCAGCGGCGACACATAGCCCACCAGCCGCGCACCGCTCGCCCCCTTGCGCGCCACGACCACGGCCTCCTGCACCTCGGGCTGCGCGAGAAGCTGCGCCTCGACCTCGCCCAGCTCGATGCGGAAGCCGCGGATCTTCACCTGGTGGTCGATGCGCCCCAGGTACTCCATCTGTCCGTCGGCTCCCCAGCGCACGAGGTCGCCGGTGCGGTAGAGCCTGCCACCCCTGTCGTCGAACGGATCGGCCACGAAGCGTTCCGCGCTCAGGCCGGCCCGGTTCAGGTAGCCGCGGGCGAGGCCCTCTCCGCCCAGGTAGAGCTCGCCGGCCACGCCCGGCGGCACCAGCGACAGGCTCGCGTCCAGCACGTATGCGGTGCGGTCGCCGATCAGCCGGCCGATGGGCATGTAGGCGCTGTCGAAGCCGATGCCGCCCTCGGCCTTCGCGATCATCGGAGTGATCACGGTCTCGGTCGGGCCGTAGCCGTTGATCACGCGCCGCGGCTTCAGCACCCTCTGCACGAGCTCGAGGCTGGTGCGCGGCATCGCCTCGCCGCCCACGGTGTACGAACGGATGGGCAGCCGGCTGGCCGACTCGCCCATGAGCTCCGCGATCTGATGCAGGTAACCCGGCGTGAAGCAGGCGATGGTGATGCCATGCCGCTCGATCTCGGCGCAGGTGCGCTCCACCGACCAGACTTCCTCGTCGCGCGGCATCAGCGCGCTGCCGAAGGCCAGCGGCACCCAGGTGCGCTCGTGAGCGCCGTCGAAGCTGATGGAGGCGAACTGCAGCTCTCGGTCTTCCGGCGTCATGCCGTAGGCCTCGCCGATGGACTGCACATGCATGGCCAGCGGCCCGTGCGCAACGGCCACGCCCTTGGGCTTGCCGGTGGAGCCGGAGGTGTAGATCACATAGGCCAGGTTCCCGCCGTGCACCGGCACGCCGGGGTCGTGCGAGGGCTGCGCACCCAGGTCCAGCGTGTCGAGCGCCAGCCTGCGCGGCGCCTCGATGCGCTGCCCCGCCTCGCTGTTCGTGAGCAGCAGCGCGATGCCGCTGTCTTCCACCATGTAGGCCAGGCGGTCCGCCGGATAGGTGGGATCGAGCGGCACGTAGGCGCCGCCCGATTTCGCGATGGCCAGCAGGGCGACGACCATGTCGGCCGAGCGCTTCACCGCGAGGCCGACGCGGGTCTCGGGTTTCACGCCCATCGCGACGAGCCGGTGCGCCAGCCGGTTGGCGCGCGCGTTCAGCTCCGCGTAGCTCAGCAGCTCGTCGCCGAATATCAGCGCCGTCGCCTCCGGCCGCAGCACGGCCTGGCGCTCGACCAGCCGGTGCACCGGCTCGATGCCGGGCCACGACTCCACGTTCGCGCCCCATGCGGCAAGCCTGTCGCGCTCCGGCGCGGTGAGCAGGTCGAAGCCCGCCGCCGGCTGGGTGGAGCCGGACGCCAGCGCGTCGATCACGCGGCGCACGGCGGCATGCATGTAGTCGCACACGCGCTGCGCACCGACCGACGCGTCGATCTGTGCGATCAGCTCGAAGCCGTCGGCACGGTCGTTCACCGACATCGCGAACGGGTAGTTCGAAGTCTCCTTGAAGCCCAGGTTCTCGATACCACCCCAGGCGGCTTCGTGGTCGGCGTCGAGCTCCCGGTGGGCGATGTGACGATAGTTGAGCAGCGTGGAGAACAGCGGCGTCCCATTCGGCAGCCCGCTGCAGCGCTGCGCCAGCGACAGATGCGCGTGCTCGTGATGCAGCAGCCCGGTGAGGGCTGCGTGCGTCTCGCGCACGCAGGCGGCCACGTCGCGCGTGCCCAGGCGTACGCGCAGCGGCAGCGTATTGATGAACATGCCCAGCGCGCGCCCGGCATCCTCGCCGCCTTGCATGCGGCCGAACAGCACGGTGCCGAACACCACGTCGTCGCGCCCGGTGGTCTTGGCCAGCACCAGCGCCCACGCCAGGTGGAACAGCGTGGCCGCGCTCACGCCCGCCACGCGCGCTTGCTGGCGCAGCAGTGCCGAGGTGCCGGCATCGAGCAGCAGGCGGGCTTCGGCCAGTTCGCTGCCGTTGCCGCGCACGTCGAGCAGCTCGAACGGGGCCGTGGGCTCCGCCACGTCGCCGAGCATGGCGGTGAAGAATTTCTCCGCTTCCTGCGGGCTCGCGCCGAAGCGCGCCTGAGCGACGAAGCGGCGGAACGGAACGGGCGCGGGCAGCGCATCGCGGCGTCCCCGCAGGATCAGCGCGATTTCTTCCACCAGCACTTCCTCGGAAGCATGGTCGAGCGCCAGATGGTGGCTGGGCACCTGCAGCAGCCAGCGGCGGTTCGCCGGGTCGTGCGCGGCGATGGCGCGCAGCATCGGCGCGCGGCGCACGTCGATGCGGAAGTGCGCGGGGTCGACGTGGGCGCCGAGCCGAGCGGCCACGTCGTCGCCGGCGCCGAATTCCAGCCACTGCACCTGCAGCCCGGCGCGGCGATACACCACCTGCACCGGCTCGGGCAGCCCTTCCCACAGCACGGCGGTGCGCAGTATGTCGTGGCGCGCGACGACTTCGTTCAGGCTGTCGACGAAGCCCGCGAGGCGCGCCTTGCTGTCGAAGCCCAGCAGGAAGGAGTTGACGTAGACGTCGCCCTCGGCCTGCATCATGTGGTGGAACAGGATGCCCTCCTGCAGCGGGGCGAGCGGATAGATGTCCTGGATGTTGGCCGCGCCGCCCGGCACTTCGGCCTCGATGACGCGCAGGTGTTCGGGCTTCAGTTCGATGAGGTCGAGCATGTCGGGCTCGATGACCTCGCAATCCGCAGGAATGCGGCTTTCGCGCGCATCGGCGACGGACGACGCCTCGGCAGCCCCGCCGGCAGGCGCCAGCGCCTGCACGAACTCCGCCAGCCTGGGCTTCTGGAACAGCGTGCGCACCTCCACGCTCCAGCCCTCGCGCCGCATGCGCTCCAGCAGCTGGATCGCCAGCAGCGAATGGCCGCCCAGCTCGAAGAAGCTGTCGCCGCGGCCCACGCGCTCCACGCCGAGCACCTCGGCCCACACGGCCGCCAGCGCTTCCTCCATCGGCCCCTGCGGCGCCTCGTAGGCCTCGGCGCCGCCGCGCTCGGGCTCCGGCAGCGCCTTGCGGTCGACCTTGCCGTTCGCGTTCAGCGGCAGCCCTTGCGGCATGGTCACCCATGCGGCAGGCACCATGTACTCGGGCAGCACCGCGCCGAGCCCGGACTTCAGGGCGCTCACGTCGAGCTGACGCCCGGCCTGCGGCGACACGTACGCCACCAGCCGCGCGCCTCCTGGCGCGTCCTTGGCCAGCACGATCGCCTCGCGCACGCCGGGCTGGGCGAGCAGCTGCCCCTCGATTTCGCCCAGCTCGATGCGGAACCCCCGGATCTTCACCTGGTGGTCGATGCGCCCCAGGTACTCCAGCTGGCCGTCGGCACGCCAGCGCACCAGGTCGCCGGTGCGGTACAGGCGCTCGCCGGCACGGCCGAAGGGATCGGCGATGAAGCGCTCGGCACTGAGCCCTGCCCTGTTTCCGTAACCGCGGGCCAGGCCCGCGCCCGCCACGTAGAGTTCACCGGGCACGCCCACGGGCAGCCGGTTGAGTTCGCCGTCGAGCACGTGCATGCCCAGGTCGGGAATGGCAATGCCCACCGGGCTGCGCTGTCCTTCCTCCAGGTCGGACCGCGTGATCGGCCGGTAGGTGACGTGCACCGTCGTCTCGGTGATGCCGTACATGTTGACGAGCCGCGGGCTGCTGTCGCCGTAGCGGTCCATCCAGGGCCGCAGGCTCTCGGGCTCGAGCGCCTCGCCGCCGAAGATCACGCAGCGCAGCGCCAGGCGCTCGCCGGCATCCAGCGCCGGCGCATGGATCAGTTGCCCGAAGGCCGAGGGCGTCTGGTTGAGCACGCTGACCTTCTGCGCGCGCAGCAGAGCCAGGAAATCGTCGGGCGAGCGGCTGACCCAGTAGGGCACCACCACCAGTCGGCCGCCGGTGCACAGCGCGCCGAAGATCTCCCACACCGAGAAGTCGAAGGCGTAGGAGTGGAACATCGTCCACACATCCTCGGTCCCGAAGCTGAACCACGGCTCGGTCGCATCGAGCAGGCGCGCGACGTTGCGGTGGCACAGCTGCGCGCCCTTGGGCCGGCCGGTGGAGCCGGAGGTGTAGATGACGTAGGCCAGGTTGTCGGCATTCACCGCCACGCCGGGGTTGGCGGCGGGTTCCGCGCCCAGCTCGAGCGTGTCGAGCTCCAGCACGCGCAGGCCGTCGCGGGCCTCGATGCAGTCGCGCACGTCGCTCTGGGTGAGCAGCAGCGAAATCGCGCTGTCTTCCACCATGTAGGCGAGCCGGTCGCGCGGGTACTGCGGGTCCAGCGGCACGTAGGCGCCGCCGGCCTTCAGGATGGCCAGCAAGCCCACCACCATGTCCAGCGAACGCTCCACCGCGAGGCCCACGGGTGTCTCGGGCTTCACGCCCAGCGCGATCAGCCGGTGCGCCAGGCGGTTGGCGCGTTCGTTGAGCTCGCCGTAGCCGAGCTTCGCGTCTTCGTACACCACCGCCACCGCATCGGGACGCGCCAGCGCCTGCGATTCGATCATCGCGTGCAGCGTCCGCGCGGAGGCACCCACCTCCGGCTGGCGCACGCGGCTCCAGTCCTCGAGCAGCGAGGCCTCGGCCTCGCCCAGCAGGCGCACGTCGCCCACTGGGCGCGCCGGATCGTCCGCCAGCGCCTCCAGCAGCGCGAGGTAGTGCGAGCCCATGCGCGCGATGGTGTCCGCGTCGAACAGCTCGCTTGCGTAGACGAACTTCAGCCGCACCTCGCCGGCTTCGTCCTGCACGGCGTCGAGCGTCAGTTCGAACTGCGCGGCCTGTCCGCCCAGTGCATAGCTCCGCGCATCGAGGCCTGGCAGGGCCTGCGCGCCGCGCCGGCCCTCGCGCTGGAAGTTCAGCATCACCTGGAACAGCGGGCTGTGGCTCATGCTGCGCTCGGGCTGCAATGCCTCGACCAGCTGCTCGAAAGGCAGGTCCTGATGCTCCTGCGCGCCCAGCGCCGCCTGGGCCGCCTGCTCCAGCACCTGGCGCAGCGGCATGCGCGCGTCGATACGGTTGCGCAGCACCTGCGTATTGACGAAGAAGCCGACCACGCCTTCGGTTTCGACGCGGTTGCGGTTGGCCACCGGCGCGCCCACGCGGATGTCGTCCTGCGCGGTATGGCGATGCAGCAGGGCCTGGAAGCCCGCCAGCAGCGCCATGAAGAGCGAAGCGCCTTGTGCCTGCGCGCGCTGCTGCAGGCGCGCGGCCAGTGCCTGCGGCACTGCGAGGCCGTGGTGCGCAGCGCGGTATCCACCCTCGGCCCTGCGGGGATGGTCCGTCGGCAGTTGCAGCACCGGATGCTCGGTGCCGAGCTGTTCTCGCCAATAGGCAAGCTGCCTGTCGCGCTCCCCAGCCTCCATCCAGTGGCGCTGCCAGGTCGCGTAGTCGGCGTACCTCACGGGAAGAGCCTGCAGGGCGGCCTCCCGCCCCTGCACGCCTGCGGCGTACAGCGCCATGAATTCGTCGACGAGGATCTGCATCGACCAGCCGTCCGACACGATGTGATGCATCACCACCACCAGCACATGCTGGCTCGCGTCCAGGCGGATCACGCTCACGCGCAGCAGCGGGCCACGCGTGAGGTCGAAGGGCGTGTCGTTCACGCGGCCTGCCTCTTCCGCCGCCAGCGCCTCGCGCCGCGAGGTTTCCCCGGCGGCGCTAAGGTCGACCAGCGGGATGTCCAACGCCAGCGAAGGCACGATCACCTGTTCGGCCAGCCCGTCGTCCGTGGGCGCGAAGACCGTGCGCAACGATGCATGGCGCGCCACCAGCGTCTGGAATGCGGCCCTCAGCGCGTCGACGTCGAGCTCGCCCTGCAACCGCAGGCCGCCGCAGATGTGGTACGCCGTGCTCGCTGCATCGAGCTTCCACAGGAACCACTGGCGGCGCTGCGCGTACGACAGCGTCCGCTCCTCGCCCGATGCGGCGCTGCCCGCGACGATGGGGAACTGCCCGATGCGCAGGCCTTCGGCACGGATCTTCTGGAATACCGCGCGGCGTTGCTGCGCCGACAACTGCGCAAAGCGCTCCGCGATGCGCTGCGTCGTCGCGCTGCCGTTGCTGTTGTTGTTGCTGCTGCTCATCAAACTTCTCCCAGACTGTCGATAAAGGAGTCGACGGCCGAAAGCGCGTCGTCGGCGCCTCCCTGAGTGGCCGGGGCTCCGGTGTGCAATGCCATGTCTTTCAGGACCGGGTGGCGGAATACATCCTGGATGGCGATGTCGGCCTGCATCGCGGACTGGACGCGCGCCACCATCTGGACGGCCAGCAGCGAATGGCCGCCGAGGTCGAAGAAGCTGTCGTTCCGCCCTACCCTCTCGAGGCCCAGTACCTGCGCCCAAACGGCCGCGAGCGCCTGCTCCGCGTTGCCCTGCGGCTCTTCGTAGACCCGTTGCATGCCCTGCTCCAGCTCGGGAAGCTGCTTGCGGTCGACCTTGCCGTTCACGTTCAGTGGCAGCGAAGGCAGCACCGCGATGGCGGCGGGCACCATGTATTCGGGCAGCGCTTGTGCCAGGCGCGTTCGCAGGCTGGCAGCATCGGCTTCGTGGCCGGCCTGCGGCGACACATAGGCCAGCAGCCGCGCGCCGCCCGGCCCTTCCTTCGCCACCACCACGGCCTCGCGCACCTCCGGCTGCGCGAGCAGCTGCGTCTCGATCTCGCCGAGCTCGATGCGGAAGCCGCGGATCTTGATCTGGTGGTCGACCCGGCTCAGGTACTGCAGCCGGCCGTCGAAGGTCCAGCGCACCATGTCGCCCGTGCGATAGAGCCTCCCGCCCGCCTCGTCGAACGGGTCGGCAAGAAAGCGCTCCGCGCTCAGGCCCGGGCGATGCAGGTAGCCGCGCGCCAGCCCGACTCCGCCGATGTAGAGCTCGCCCGCCACGCCCTGCGGCACGGGCCGCAAGTCGGCGTCGAGCACCCGCAGCTGCGTCGCGGCGATGGCATCGCCGATGCCCGGATGGCCGTGTGCCACGCGCTGCGCGCTGGACCAGATGGTGGTCTCCGTCGGGCCGTACATGTTCCACAGCTCCACGCCCAGCTCATGCAGGTCCTCCGCCAGGTCGGTCTGCAACGC